>CAKZIX010000166.1 GCA_936936565.1 uncultured Nocardiaceae bacterium
CGGCGCACCAACCGTCGCTGGAACCCGAACATTCAGACCGTTCGTGCTCAGGTTGCACCGGGTAACACCCGCCGCCTGAACGTGTGCACCTCCTGCCTGAAGGCAGGCAAGGTCGTACGCGGCTGAAGCAAACCCTGAGTCTGCCCCGGCGTCACGGCGCCGGGGCATTCTTGTGTCATGACCGGCTGGCACATTGTCGCGCTGACTCCCGAACTCTGCGCCGACCTGGCCGAATGCCACGTCGCCTGCTGGCGTGAGGCCTATCGCGGAATCGTCTACGACGCGGTGTTGGACGCACTCGATGTCGGGCAGTGCACCCGCATGTGGCGAGAGCGCCTCGCAGGACCGGCCCGCGCGCACGTCGCCGTGGCCGATGGCGGGGTGATCGGCTTCGCGTTCGCCGGGCCGGTCGCCGCGGACGACGTGCAGACCCAGCTGTACGCGCTCTATGTGCGGCGCGCGTTTCACGGTACGGGCGTCGCCGACGCATTGCTCGGCGCTGCGATAGGAACCGCCGCGTGCCGGCTCTGGGTATTCGAGACCAACACGCGCGCGCACGCCTTCTACCGCAGACATGGGTTCGAGCTCGACGGCAGCCGCCAGCGCGAGGGCTTCAGCGCCATCTTCGAGGTCCGGATGTGTCGTTCGGCACAGGTCCCGGCCGAAACCCGCGGCGGCGGTACGCGATACGGTGCAGCCATGACCGAATACGTCTCCGTGGAGGAAGGCGTTCTCACGATCGTCATCTCCACCGCAGCCAACGGCACCGCGCTCGACTTCGACGGGATCCGGGCCGGCACCGCCGCACTCGCGCAGCTCGATCCGGCCGTCGGCGCAATCGTGGTCGCCGGTGCAGGCAAGAACTTCTCGGCGGGCGGCAACGTGCGCGATTTCGCCGCCGAGTCCGACCGCGGCGCCACGCTGCGCACGCTCGCCGACGATCTGCACGCCTTCACGCTCGCGTTGCAGGCCGCACCGGTGCCCGTCGTGCTGGGCGCGCAGGGCTGGGCGGCCGGTGCCGGCATGAGCATGGTGTGCCTGGCCGACATCGCCATCGGCGGTCCCGCCACCCGGCTGCGCGCGGCCTACCCCGGCATCGGATTCACCCCGGACGGCGGCATGACGTGGTCGCTGCCGCGGATCGTCGGGATTTCGCGGGCCCGCGAGATCATCCTCACCAATGCCGTCGTCGAGGCGCAGGAGGCAGTCCGGCTGGGCATCCTGAGCCGGCTCGTCGAGCGTGACGAAGATGTCCCCGCCGAAGCAGTGCGGATTGCGCGCGAGCTGGCGAAGGGGCCGCGCGGCGCCTATGCCGCCACCCGAGAGTTGTTTACGCACAGCGCCACTCGCACTCTGGCCGAACAGCTCGAGGCGGAGGCGGTAGCCATCTCGGCGGCCGCCGACAGCGCCGACGGCCGCGAGGGCGTGGACGCGTTCCTGGCCAAGCGCCAGCCCGCGTTCTAGCGCGGAGCCTGCCGAGCGCGCCAACGAGCACCGGTCGGTTCCGATGTACGAAGGAACGGCAGCGTACATCGGAACCGGCTCAGGGAAGGCGCCAGTTCACGGGCTCGGCGCCGAGTTCGTCGAGCAGCTCGTTGGCTCGCGAGAACGGCCGCGATCCGAAGAATCCGCGTGACGCCGACAGCGGCGACGGGTGCGCCGATTCGATGTAGGGCACGTCGCCGAGCATCGGCTTCAGGGTGGCCGCATCGCGGCCCCACAGGATGGCCACGAGCGGCTCGGATCGATCGACCAGCGCCCGGATGGCCTGTTCGGTCACCGCTTCCCAGCCCTTTCCGCGATGCGAGGCAGGCTGACCGGGTGCGACGGTGAGCACCCGGTTCAGCATCAGCACGCCGGCCTGCGCCCAGGCCGTCAGGTCGCCCGTGGCGGGACGTTCGTAGCCGAGATCCTTGCCGTACTCGGCGAAGATGTTCTCCAGGCTGCGCGGCAGCGGGCGCACGTCCGGCGCCACCGAAAAGCTCAGTCCCACCGCATGTCCCGGCGTCGGATAGGGATCCTGTCCGACGATCAGCACCCGCACGTCGGCAAACGGCTGGGTGAATGCGCGCAACACGTTCGCACCGGCGGGCAGGTACCCGCGCCCCGCCGCGTTCTCCGCGCGCAGGAACTCCCCCATCGCGGCGATGTTGTCGGCGACCGGCTCGAGTGCGCGCGCCCATCCCGGGTCCACGATGCTGCGAAAGTCAGGCACGGCTAGCCACCTTAAACGCCTGGGCTCGATCTCGGTGGCGGTGCAGCGGGACTGAGCGACCAGTTTCGACAATTTCGTGGCCGAATGTGCCCGCTGAACGCCGAAAGTGGACGCTCAGTCCCATCGATCCACGTCAGAACGATGTCCAGCCGGTTGCGCCCTGCCAGGCGCCACCGTCAACCGTGACACCGGAACCTGTTGCGACACTTCCGATTACCCGCCAGCCGTCGGGTATCACGCCGGGGAAGGTGGCCAGCAGCGCATGATCCTCGCCGCCGGTGAGCACCCACCCCAACCACCCGTCTCCGGCGGCGGCAAGTTCCGGATCGCCCAGCGCTGCGGAATCGATGTCGACCGCGACGCCGGATGCGGTGGCCAGATGTCCGGCATCGGAAAGCAGGCCGTCCGACACGTCGGTCATCGCGGTGGCGCCGGCGGCCGCGGCCTGCGGTCCCGCGGCATACGGCGGTCGCGGTGCCAGGTGCGCGGAGACGAACGGGCTTGCGACACCGGCCCGCAACGCGGCGTAGCCGGCCGCGGACGGCCCGACGCGACCGGCGAGGGCGAGCGCGTCACCCGGCCGGGCGCCCGAGCGCAGAACCGGTGCCCGGCCGTCCAGATCGCCGAACGCCGTCACCGAGATCACCAGTGTGTCGGCGCGCACCAGATCGCCGCCGACGATGGCGCCGCCGCATCGTGCGACCTCGTCCCACATGCCCGCGTCGAGTTCGTCGAGCCATCGCACCGGCGTA
Organism: uncultured Nocardiaceae bacterium; assembly: GCA_936936565.1. Lineage (GTDB taxonomy): Bacteria > Actinomycetota > Actinomycetes > Mycobacteriales > Mycobacteriaceae > CAKZIX01. The sequence continues at coordinate 2,968 of CAKZIX010000166.1, forward strand.
TCCGCCGGACAGCCGAGTGCGACTACGAAAGCCGTTGCGCGCGCGCCCATTGCGGCGATATCGGCGCCGTTCTGCGCAATTGCCTTGTGCCCGACATCTTTCGGAGACGACCAGTCGAGCCGAAAGTGCCTGTCCTGCACCAGCATGTCGGTGCTGACGACGAATCGCCCGTCGGGGGCGCGCAACACCGCGGCGTCGTCGCCGTTGCCGACGACGGCGTCTGCCGGTGCCGGGCGGGCGCCGGTGAGCCGCGCGATGAGGCCGAACTCGCCGATGTCGGCGACGGTGGGTGCTGGTGAGTCCTGAATGTCGGCAAACCTCCTGCGATAATTGCCGACAATAGTTTGTCGCGGCATCGGGAGAAGTCATTGGCGGATGCGTTCATTCTGGTCCAAACCGTCGTCGGTAAGGCCGGCCACGTCGCCGGGGCGATCGCCGCGCTGGGCGACGTGACGACGGCCGAGGAGGTCCTCGGCCCCTACGACGTCGTCGTGCGCGCCACCAGCGCCTCCGATGCGGACCTGGCCGCCACCATCGCTCAGATACAGCAGGTCGCGGGCATCACCCGCACGGTGACCTGCCACGTCCCGGCATGAGCGGGCACACCGCAGCCGACGAGCCGCAGGCTTCCACGGCCGTCCGGATCGTCACGCTTGTGCTGCCGATTCTCGCGGTGCTCGGCGTGCTGATCGCAGCGTTCGTCTACACCCGCAATCCGGCGCTCGAGCCGGTCGGGCTCGGTCCGGTACCGGCGCCAAAGGCGCAGAGCGCTGCGTGCACGTCGTTGCGAACCGCGCTGCCCGCCGATCTCGGCGACTACCGCAGCGCGCAACTGCGCGATCCGGCACCCGCGGGCGCGCAGGCGTGGCGCCGCCCCGACGGCGGCGAACCTGTGGTGTTGCGCTGCGGCGTCGAACGTCCGCTGGACTTCGTCGTCGGTGCCGGGCTGCAACAGATCGACTCCGTACAGTGGTTCCAGGCCACCGGCGACGGGCTGAGCACCTGGTATGCGGTCGACCGTGGCGTCTACGTCGCGCTCACGCTGCCCGACGATTCCGGCCCGACACCGCTGCAGGACGTCGGAGCCGCGATCGCGAAATCGATGCCCGCGCAGCCGCTGGACCCGGGCGCAGCGCGTTAGCGCAAACCCGTCCCGCGGGCGAGTGCGGTGTCGATCATCGTGGTGATCAGATCGGCGTAGTCGATACCCGAGGCTTCCCACATGCGCGGATACATCGAGATCGAGGTGAATCCTGGCATCGTGTTGATCTCGTTGATCACCGGGCCGTTGTCGGTGATGAAGAAGTCGACGCGCGCCAGGCCTTGGCAGTCCAGCGCCCGGAAGGCCCGCACCGCGATCGCGCGGATCGATTCGGCGACGTCGTCGTCGAGCTTGGCGGGCACGTCGAATTCGACGACGTCGTCGAGGTACTTGCTGTCGAAGTCGTAGAACGTGTCGTGCGCTTCGGTTTCGGGCACCTTGATCTCGGCGACGACGCTGGCCTCGACGCGCCCGTCCGGGAACTCCAGCACGCCGCATTCCACCTCGCGACCGAGAATCCCGGCTTCGACGATGACCTTCGGATCGTGCGCGCGCGCGGCGGCGACCGCGGCCTCGAAGTCCGCCCAGTCGGCCACCCGCGAGATGCCGATCGACGAGCCGCCGCGGGCGGGCTTGACGAACACCGGCAACCCCAGCTCGGCGCGCTGTTCGGCGGTCAGGGTGGCGGTGCCGGGCCGCAGCACGACCTGCCTGCCGATCGGCAAGCCCTCGGCGGCGAGCAGCTTCTTGGTGAATTCCTTGTCCATACCGGCGGCGCTGGCGAGCACGCCCGGTCCGACGTAGGGCACCCCGGCGAGTTCGAGCAGGCCCTGGACGGTGCCGTCTTCGCCGTAGGCACCGTGCAGGATCGGGAAGACGACGTCCACGCCGCCGAGCACGGCGCTGGAGGCCGCGGCATCGAGAGCGACCAGTGCACCCGAGCGTGTCGGGTCTGCGGTGAGCGCCAGTTCGGTACCTGTCTCGTCGACCGACGGCAAGGCCCGATCGCGGATCGCCAGTGCGGCGGGATCGGTGGACGCCAGCACCCAGGTACCCGTGCGGCTGATGCCGATCGGCACCGCTTCGAACCGGGCCGGATCGAGGTGCCGCAGCACGCTGCCTGCGGAAACGCACGACACCGAGTGCTCATTGCTGCGTCCGCCGAACACCACGGCCACGCGGGTCCGGGGGTTGGCACGGGTGCTGCTGGTTGGCGCGTTCGGCTCGATCACGCTCCAAACCGTACCGTTACTCCGGCTTGGTGCGACGCCCCAGCAAACCCCGAATCATTTCCGGAACCGTCATGCCCTCGTGGCACACGAGGTGTACGGCCTCGGTGAGCGGCATTTCCACGTCGTAGCTGGCCGCCAGCGCGCGGATCGATGTGCACGACTTCACACCCTCGGCGACCTGCCCTTTCGTCGCCTCCTGCGCGGCGTCCATCGACCCGCCCTCGCCGAGCACGTGCCCGAAGGACCGGTTGCGTGACAGCGGCGAGGTGCAGGTGGCGACGAGATCGCCGACGCCGGCCAGCCCCGACAGCGTGGTGGGCTTGGCCCCGACCGCGACGCCGAGCCGGATGATTTCGGCCAGCCCCCGGGTGATGATGCTGGCGATCGTGTTGTCGCCCAGACCGACACCCGAGGCCATCCCGCAGGCCAGCGCGATCACGTTCTTGCACGCGCCGCCGATCTCGGCGCCGATCAGGTCGGAGTTCGTGTAGGGACGGAAATACTTTGTGGCACAGGCTTTCTGGACTTCGATAGCGCGTGCGGAGTCCGGGCAGGCGATGACACTGGCGGCGGGCTGCTCGACGGCGATCTCGCGTGCGAGATTGGGCCCGGACAGCGCGGCGATGCGCGCCGCGTCCGCCCCGGTCACCTGGTTGATGACCTGGCTCATGCGCAGCAGCGAATCCCGTTCGATGCCCTTGGCCAGGCTCAACAGCGTGGCCTTGGGGCCGATCAGATCGGTCCAGCGTTCGAGATTTTCGCGCAGCGACTGCGACGGCACCGCCAGCACCACGAGATCGGCGCCGTCGATCGCCGCACGCGGATCACTGGTCGCCCGAAGGGTTTCCGGCAGCGCGACACCCTGCAAGTAGTACGGATTCTCCCGTGTCGACGCGATCGTCTCCGCGACCTCCGCGCGGCGCGCCCAGATGATCACGTCCGTTCCCGCGTCGGCGAGCACCTTGGCAAACGCCGTGCCCCACGAACCAGCACCGAGAACGACCGCCCGCGTCATGCGCACACCCTAGCGCGCGGTGCAGCAGGCGGTTGGATGCTTTCCGTGCGGCAGTATGGACCACATGCAATCGGTGCATGTCGTGGTCGCCGTCAAGGAGTTGGCGCGCGCGAAGAGCCGACTCGAGATCGTGCCCGACAGGTGTCGGGGCCGGTTGGTGCTCGCCATGCTCACCGACACGCTGGCCGCGGCCTGCCGCGCCGCCGCCGTCACGGGCGCCACGGTGGTCACCCCGGACGCCGACGTGGCCGCCGCGGCGAGCGGCCTCGCCGCGATCGTCGACGATCCGGGTACTGGGCTGAACGCCGCTCTCGCCCACGGTGCGCGGCGGGTGCGTGAGCTCCACGGCGAGGTCGCCGTACTGGCCCTGCAAGCAGATCTGCCCGCCCTGCGTGCGGACGAGCTGGACGCGTTCGTCGCCGATGCGCCGGCGAACGTCCGCTCGCTCGTCGTCGATCATCACGGCGCCGGCACGACGGCGCTGCTGGCCCCGGCCGGGGTCGATCTGGATCCGCGCTTCGGCATCGATTCCGCGCGCCGGCACATCGAATCCGGTGCCATCGCGCTTGTCGGCAATTGGCCGGGGCTGCGTGTCGATGTCGACACTCGCGGCGATTATCACCGTGCGCGCGAGCTGGGAGTTGGCGCCGCGACCCGCAGTGTGATGGGTGAAGTCCACCCACTGCTGCGTCACTGCTGAACCGCACGGAAGCTGAGTTCCATTGTCCGACAATGTGTTGTTCGACATCGGTCGACGCGTCGCCGCCGGGGTGCGACGGGTCCGGCGGGCACTTGCGGTGCCGTCGCAGGCCGCCCACGTGGCAGAGGTTGCTCTGCACGGTCCGATCCGGCCGGCTGCACCGGGAAGTGGCGAAAATCTAGTCACCGGTACCGCGGAGCCGGACACGCCGATCCGTAGCGGGGGCATAATCAACTACGTGACCTCCCCCGGAACAATTGGAACATCGACGGTTGGGAGCAATGGCGCACCTGCGCGTCCGACTGCCCCGCCCGCAGCCACCGCAGCCTCGGAGGCCGATGCCGTCGGATTGCCGGAGAATCGCTATCTCAATCGAGAGTTGAGCTGGCTGGATTTCAATTCGCGGGTGCTCGCGCTGGCCGAGGACACCTCGCTGCCGCTGCTCGAACGCGCCAAGTTCCTCGCCATCTTCGCCTCGAACCTCGACGAGTTCTTCATGGTGCGCGTCGCCGGTCTCAAGCGCCGTGACGAAACCGGGCTGTCGGTCCGCTCGGCCGACGGGCTGTCGCCGGGCGAGCAGTTGGCGCTGATCGCAACGCGCACACAGGATCTTGCAGGCCGGCATGCACGGGTGTTCCTGGATTCGGTGCAGCCGGCCCTGCACGCCGAGAACATCTCGATCATCGGCTGGAACGATCTCACCGATGAAGAGCGCCAACGCGTTTCGGCGCACTTCGTCGAGCAGATCTTCCCGGTGCTCACCCCGCTCGCGGTGGATCCGGCACACCCGTTCCCCTACATCAGCGGCCTCAGCCTCAACCTCGCGGTCACGGTCAAGGACGACAGCACCGGCGGCGAGCACTTCGCGCGGATCAAGGTGCCCAACAACGTCGATCGGTTCGTCCGGGTGCGCCGCGAGCCGGCGTCCGTGGCGGCGTTCCTGCCGCTGGAATCGCTCATCGCCGCGCATCTGGACGTGCTGTTCCCCGGCATGCAGGTCGTCGAACATCACGCGTTCCGCATCACGCGCAACGCCGATTTCGAGGTCGAAGAGGACCGCGACGAAGACCTGTTGCAGGCCATGGAGCGCGAGCTCGCGCGCCGCCGGTTCGGTTCGCCGGTGCGGCTCGAGGTTGCCGACGACATGAGCGAGCACATGCTCGAACTGCTGTTGCGCGAACTCGACGTCGATCCGGCGGATGTGATCCAAGTACCTGGGCTGCTTGATCTTTCGAGCCTGTGGCAGGTGTACGGAGTGGATCGGCCGAACCTCAAGGACCGCCCTTTTGTGCCGGCGACGCACCCCGCGTTCGGCGAACGGGAGACGCCGAAGAGCGTGTTCGCCACGCTTCGCGAGGGTGACGTGCTGGTGCACCATCCCTACGACTCGTTCTCCACGAGTGTGCAGCGGTTCATCGAGCAGGCCGCCGCGGACCCGCAAGTGCTCGCGATCAAGCAGACGCTGTATCGCACGTCGGGTGATTCGCCGATCGTCAACGCGCTGATCGACGCCGCCGAGGCGGGCAAACAGGTTGTGGCACTTGTGGAAATCAAGGCCCGTTTCGACGAGCAGGCCAACATCAAGTGGGCCCGCCAGCTGGAGCAGGCCGGCGTGCACGTCGTGTACGGCCTGATCGGTCTCAAGACGCACTGCAAAACGTGCCTGGTGGTGCGGCGCGAGGGATCGGCAATCCGGCGCTACTGCCACATCGGCACCGGTAACTACAATCCGAAAACCGCACGCCTGTACGAAGATGTCGGTTTGCTCACGGCGAACCCGGAGATCGGCGCCGACCTCACCGATCTGTTCAATTCGCTCACCGGCTACTCACGCAAGGCCAATTACCGCAACCTGCTGGTCGCGCCGTACCGCGTGCGCAACGGCATCATCGAGCGCATCGACCGCGAGATCGAGAACAAGCAGGCCGGGCGCGCCGCGCGGATTCGGCTCAAGGCCAACGCGCTCGTCGACGAACAGGTGATCGACGCGCTGTATCGCGCCTCCCAGGCTGGGGTGCCGGTGCAGATCGTCGTGCGCGGCATCTGCGCGCTGCGGCCGGGCGTGCCCGGCATGAGCGAAAACATCGAGGTGCGTTCGATTCTGGGCCGCTTCCTGGAGCATTCCCGGGTCCTGCACTTCCTCGGCGACGACGAGTTCTGGATCGGCAGCGCGGACATGATGCACCGCAATCTCGATCGGCGGGTCGAGGTGATGGCGCAAGTGAAGGATCCGCGGTTGATGGCGCAATTGGGCGACATCTTCGACTCCGCGCTCGATCCGGCGACGCGGTGCTGGGAGCTCGGCAGCGACGGCAATTGGTCGGCTTCGCCGACGGGCACACAGGCGGTCCGTGAGCACCAAGAGGAGCTGATGCAGCAGCGTCGCGGCCTGTCGTGAGACACTCGCGTCCCTGACCGCCCGAAAGGAAGCCCCTTGGGTTCGACGCAAACGCCACCTACGGCAACAGTTTTCGCCGCCGGTGCGGTGCTCTGGCGCAGAGTCGGCGCGGATGTCGAGATCGCGCTGGTGCACCGGCCTCGCTACGACGACTGGACGCTGCCGAAGGGCAAGATCGATCCCGGCGAGACGGCGATCGTCGCGGCCGTGCGCGAGGTGGCCGAAGAGACCGGACTGCAGTGCCGGCTGGGCCGCAAGCTCAGCCGCGTCGCGTACCGGATGCCGGGCAACGGCAAGCGCAAGGTGGTCGACTACTGGGCCGGCGCCGCGCTGGAAGGCGAGTTCACCCCGAACTCGGAGGTCGACGAATTACGTTGGGTCCCAGTCGCAGACGCTGCCGCGGCGTTGAGCTACGAGATGGACCGCTCGGTGCTGGTGGAGTTCCTACGGCTACCCGCGGACACCACCGCGCTGCTCGTCGTCCGGCATGCCAGTGCGGGCAGTCGCAGCCGGTTTCGCGGCGACGACCGGCTGCGTCCGCTCGACAAGACCGGCCGGATGCAGGCCGCAGCGCTGGTGCCCCAACTGCTCGCTTTCGGCGCCACGGACCTACACGCGGCCGATCGCGTGCGGTGCGCGCAGACCGTGGAGCCGCTGGCCGCGGTGCTGGACACCGAAATCCACTCGGAGCCATCGCTTTCGGAGGAGGGCTACGCCGCCGATCCGGAAGCAGCCCTGGACCGGTGCCGAAAGCTGGCAGCCGACAACGGCATTCGGGCGATCTGTAGCCAAGGCAAGGTGATCCCGGATCTGCTGGAGCGCTGGGCCGCCGAGGCAGGCCTCACGCTGCCGCGCACACGCAATCGCAAGGCCAGTATGTGGGTGCTGTCGCTGGACGGCGCGCGGCTGGTGGCGGCCGACCATGTGGCCAGCCCGCTGCCGCCGGATGAGTGACCTCGGTCGCGAAACGAAATGACAACGGCCCCCGGGATTTCCGGGGGCCGATGTAGTCGTTGCGGACGAGCGCGTTACTACTTTGCGGTGCGCTTGGCAGCCGTCTTCTTGGCCGGCGCCTTCTTGGCGGCGGGGGCCTTCTTCGCGGCCGTGGTGGTGGTCTTCTTGGCCGCCGTGGTCTTCGCGGGGGCCTTCTTCGCCGCCGCCGTGGTGGTCGTCTTCTTCGCCGCCGTGGCGGTGGTCTTGCGGGCCGTAGTCGCCTTGGCCGCAGTCTTCTTCGCGGCTGTGGTCTTCTTGGCGGCCGTCCGCTTGGCCGGTGTGGTGACAGCGGCGCCGCGCTTGACGGCCGGACCCGAGCTGGGCAGCTTCGACTTGCCGGCGATGACCGCCTTGAACTGCGCACCGGGACGGAAAGCCGGAACCGACGTCGGCTTCACCTTGACGGTTTCACCCGTGCGCGGGTTGCGGGCCACCCGGGCGGCACGCTTGCGCTGCTCGAAAACGCCGAAGCCCGTGATGGTTACGCTCTGGCCCTTCTGCACCGCGCGCACGATGATGTCGACAATGTTCTCCACGGCTTCGGTAGCCGTGCGTCTGTCCAGACTGATCTTCTCGGTCAGAACATCGATGAGCTCTGCCTTGTTCATGAATTCCTCCGCAAACTAATGGCCCATCGTCGGACCGACTAGATACACGGTAAACCTGAATACCGCAAGAGTCTATGTGCCGCGCCATTTTTCACGAATTTTTATGTAAGCGTGGCCGGAGCCGCTACGGTGGCGCAACGGGTTTCAGCGACCGCCGGAACGCAAAACGTGCCCCGCGCCGTTGGGCGAGGGCACGTTCTGCGCAGCTCGATCAGGCTTGCGAAACCGGCTCCGGCAAGGTCTTCGGTTTCCAAGAAGGCCTTGCCTTTTCGAACTCGGAAATGGCGTCTACCTGCCGCAATGTGAGTCCGATGTCGTCCAGTCCTTCGAGCAGACGCCAGCGGGTGTAGTCGTCAATGTCGAAGCGCAGCACGGTAGTTCCGGCGGTCACCGTGCGCTCGCGCAGATCCACCGTCAATTCCAGACCGGGCTGCTCCTCGATCAGCTTCCACAGCAACTCGACATCCGGCTGCGCCATCTGCGCGGCCAGCAGACCGGCCTTGCCGGCGTTGCCGCGGAAGATGTCGGCGAAGCGGGCCGAGATGACGACGCGAAATCCGTAGTCCGACAGGGCCCATACGGCATGCTCGCGGGAGCTGCCGGTTCCGAAGTCCGGGCCCGCGACGAGCACGCTGCCCCGGTCGAACGGCGCCACGTTGAGCACGAACTCGGGGTCGGTGCGCCAGGCGGCGAACAACCCGTCTTCGAATCCGGTGCGGGTCACGCGCTTTAGATAGACCGCGGGGATGATTTGATCGGTATCGACGTTCGAGCGCCGTAGCGGCACCCCGACGCCCTTGTGCACGGTGAAGGCTTCCATTGGAATTGCTCCAGAGTTTGTGGCGAGTTGACTAATCGAGATCGGCTGGCGAGGAGAGCTTTCCGCGCACTGCGGTGGCCGCCGCGACCAGCGGCGAAACCAGATGGGTGCGGCCGCCCTTGCCCTGGCGGCCCTCGAAGTTCCGATTCGAGGTGGACGCGCACCGCTGCCCCGGCTCGAGCTGATCGGGGTTCATACCCAGGCACATTGAGCACCCGGCACTGCGCCATTCCGCGCCCGCGGCGGTGAAAATCGCTGCCAGACCCTCGTTCTCGGCCTGCGCGCGGACGCGCATCGAACCCGGCACCACGAGCATCCGAACGCCGTCGGCCACCGTGCGCCCCTGCAGCACGCCGGCCACGGCACGCAGATCTTCAATGCGTCCATTGGTGCACGAGCCCACGAATACGGTGTCGACAGAAATGTCGCGTAGCGGAGTTCCGGGCTCCAGATCCATGTATCGCAATGCTTTTTCCGCGGCGCTGCGCTCGGTCTCGTCGGCGATTTCGGCAGGCACCGGCACGGTGTCGCCGAGGGGCGCCCCCTGGCCGGGATTGGTTCCCCAGGTGACGAAAGGCGTGAGTGTGGCCGCATCGATGTGCACTTCCCGATCGAAAACGGCGTCGTCGTCGGTCTTCAGCTGTTCCCACGCGGCCACCGCGGCGTCCCAATCGGCACCCTGCGGGGCGTGCGGGCGGCCCTTGACGAACTCGTAGGTGATCTCGTCCGGAGCGATCATGCCCGCACGCGCGCCGGCCTCGATCGACATGTTGCAGATCGTCATCCGGGCTTCCATCGACAGGCTCCGGATCGCCGAGCCGCGGTATTCCAGCACGTACCCCTGGCCGCCGCCGGTACCGATCTCGGCGATGACCGCCAGAATCAGGTCCTTGCTCGTGACCCCGGGCGGCAGTTCCCCGTCGACGGTGATGGCCATCGTCTTGAACGGCTGCAGCGACAACGTCTGGGTGGCGAGCACGTGCTCCACCTCGCTCGTGCCGATGCCCATCGCGAGCGCGCCGAACGCGCCGTGGGTCGAGGTGTGGCTGTCACCGCACACCACGGTCATTCCGGGCTGCGTGAGGCCCAGCTGCGGCCCCACCACGTGCACGATGCCCTGCTCGAGATCGCCCATCGGATGCAGGCGGATCCCGAATTCCGCGCAGTTGCGGCGCAGCGTCTCCACCTGCGTGCGCGAGACGGGATCGGCGATCGGGCGGTCGACGTCGATGGTCGGGACGTTGTGGTCTTCGGTGGCGATCGTGAGATCCGGGCGGCGTACCGGACGGCCCGCCAGGCGCAGCCCGTCGAAGGCCTGCGGGCTGGTGACCTCGTGCACGAGGTGCAGGTCGATATAGATGAGGTCCGGCCGGCGCGCGTCGCCGTCGCCGTCACCCCTGGTGACGACGTGGGCGTCCCAGACCTTCTCCGCCATCGTGCGCGGCATGTAGTCCACCTCTTGTCTGATGTTGGGCTGGTTCGAGTTGAGTCCCATTATCCGGGACGTTAATATCGTTCTATGAGACAGCATAGCGGTATCGGCGTGCTGGACAAAGCCGTCTCGGTGCTGTACGCCGTCGCCGAATCCCCCTGCAATCTGAGCGAGCTGTGCCAGCGCACCGGACTGCCGCGAGCCACCGCGCACCGCCTTGCCGTGGGGCTGGAGGTGCATCGTCTGCTCGCCCGCAACGGCGACGGCGCGTGGCGGCCCGGCCCCGCGCTCGGCGAGCTGTCGAGCAGTGCCCCGGATGTGCTGGCCGAGTCCGCGCACGCCGTGCTGCCCCGGCTGCGCGAAATCACGGGCGAGAGTGTGCAGCTGTACCGGCGCGACGGCCTGCAGCGCGTATGCATCGCATCCTTGGAGCCGCCCGCCGGGCTGCGCGACACCGTGCCGGTCGGTGCCCGGTTCCCGATGAGCGCCGGCTCCGGCGCCAAGGTGCTCGCCGCCTGGGCCGATACGGCCACCCAGCAGGCCGTGCTCGCGGATGCCACCTTCACCGAGCGCGCACTTGCCGAGGTGCGCAAGCGCGGCTGGGCGCAGAGCGCGGGCGAACGCGAGGCGGGAGTGGCCAGCGTGTCGGCCCCGGTGCGCGACGCGAACGGCACCGTGATCGCCGCGGTGTCGGTGTCCGGGCCGATCGACCGGATGGGCCGGCGGCCGGGCGCACGCTGGGCAGCGGACCTGCTGGCCGCCGCCGACGCGCTGCACAAACGTCTGTAACGTGCCCGTATGGGTACAAATCAACGCGCCGCCATCGTGCTCGACGAGGCCGAGATCGGCGAGCTGCTCGACCGGAGCCGCATTGCCACCATCGCCACCATCGGCCCGACGGGCACCCCGCACCTGGTGCCGATGTGGTACGCGGTGCTAGACGGCGAGATCTGGTTCCACACGAAGGCCAAGTCGCAGAAGGTGGTCAACCTGCGCCGGGATCCGCGCATCACCGCCCTCGTCGAGTCCGGGCACGCCTACGACCAGTTGCGCGGAGTGTCGATCGACGGCCGCGCGGAGATCGTCGACGATCCGGACAAGCTGTTCGACGTGGGCGTGAACGTCTTCGAGCGCTACACCATGCCCTACACCGAAGAGTTGCGACCGGCGGTCGCGGGCATGCTCAACAAGCGGGTCGCGGTGCGCATCGTCGCCGAGCGCACCCGGTCCTGGGATCACCGCAAGCTCGGCATCGGCGAGGTGCCCCTCGGCGGCACCACCGCCGCCTATCTGGACCACAAATGACGTGACGCGCGCGGCGCGACGGGATAGCTTCGAGGAATGTCCGATACCAACGATTCCGCTGCCGCCTCGCAGGACGACGTGAAACGCAAGTTCCGCGAAGCTTTGGAGCGAAAGAAGTCGCAGACCCATCTTTCGGCCGAGCACCGCGACGGGCGCTCGAAGGCTGCCGGCGCGCACGCATCGGCCAGTCACAAGCGCGAGTTCCGCCGCAAGAGCGGCTGAGCCACGTATGTGACCGGCGCCGGTCAGGTGTCGAAAGCCCCCGATCTCTGCGATCGGGGGCTTTCGTCGATGTGCGAAAAACGAAGCCGCCCACCGGAATTCCGGTGGGCGGCGATTGTACCCCCGATGGGATTCGAACCCACGCTACCGCCGTGAGAGGGCGGCGTCCTAGGCCGCTAGACGACGGGGGCTAGAACTTCTTCCTTGCGGAAGCCCAGCTAGTTTAGCTGGCTGATGTCCGGCGACCAAATCGCCGTACATCTGGCTGGGGTACCAGGACTCGAACCTAGAATGGCTGAACCAGAATCAGCTGTGTTGCCAATTACACCATACCCCAATGGCCTTCTTCGCTGCCGCGCTCCGGGCCGAAGAAGAGGGTAGCAAACAGCCACCCTCTCCTACCAAATCGCCTGGTCAGGACGACATTTCTGACGTACGCGCCGCGCGCAGCCGGGCCACTGTGCGCTCGCGACCGAGCAGTTCGAGCGACTCGTACAGCGGTGGGCTGATGTGGCTGCCTGTGACGGCCACGCGCACGGGCCCGAAGGCCTTGCGCGGCTTGAGGCCCAGTTCGTCCACGAGCGCGGTCTTCAGGGCCGTTTCCAAGGCTGCGGTGGTCCACTCCGGCAGTGGCTCGACGGCCGCAAGCGCGGCGTCGAGCACCGGCACCGCCTCGGCACCCAGATTCTTGGCGGCCGCGGCCGGATCGATGGCGAATTCGGTATCGGCGACGTACAGGAACTTCAACAAGTCCCAAGCGTCGGCGAGTACGACGATGCGCGTCTGCACCAGTTCCGCCGCGGTGGCGAACCTCACCTCGTCGATATCCGGGCCGATGTTTCCGTGCGCGGTCAGGTAAGTACGCAGCCGTTGCGCGAAGTTTGCAGGCGCGAGCATCCGAATGTGCTCGGCATTGATGGCATCGGCCTTCTTCTGATCGAAGCGCGCCGGATTCGAATTGACCTTCGTCACATCGAAGGCGGCCACCATTTCGTCGAGGCTGAACACGTCCCGGTCGTCGGCGATACCCCAGCCGAGCAGCGCGAGGTAATTCAGCAACCCCTCCGGGACGAATCCGCGATCGCGGTGCACGAACAGACTCGATTCGGGGTCACGCTTGGACAGCTTCTTGTTTCCCTGCCCCATGACGAACGGCAAATGCCCGAATTGCGGCGTCCCGTCGGCAACCCCGATCCTGTGCGTAGCCTCGTACAACGCGAGCTGGCGGGGCGTCGACGACAACAAGTCCTCTCCGCGCAACACGTGGGTGATTTTCATCGTCGCGTCGTCGACCGGATTGACGAGCGTATACAGCGGATCGCCGTTGCCGCGGGTCAACGCGAAATCCGGCACCGTGCCGGCTTTGAACGTCGTTTCCCCGCGCACCAGATCCTGCCAGGTGAGGTCCTTGTCGGGCATGCGCAGCCGGACCACCGCCGGGCGGCCCTCGTCGATATATGCCTGCCGTTGTGCCGCAGTGAGATCCCGGTCGAAGTTGTCGTAGCCCAGCTTCGGATCGCGGCCAGCCGCGCGGTGCCTGGCTTCGACTTCCTCAGGGGTGGAGAAAGATTCGTAGGCCTCCCCGGCGGCCAGCAGCTTCGCGACGACGTCGTTGTGGATGTCACGACGCTGCGACTGCCGGTACGGCGCGTAGGGCCCGCCCACCTCCGGGCCTTCGTCCCAGTCCAGCCCGAGCCAGCGCAGCGCATCCAGCAGCGCGCTGTAGGACTCCTCGCTGTCGCGCGCGGCATCGGTGTCTTCGATCCGAAACACGAACGCGCCCTTGTGGTGCCGGGCAAACGCCCAGTTGAACAGCGCGGTACGGATCAGGCCGACATGCGGAGTTCCGGTCGGCGACGGGCAAAAACGAACCCGCACAACGTCAGTCATGGCTCAACTTTCGATCAGCGTTTGGTCGCAACAGGATTGGTGAGGGTGCCGATGCCTTCCACGGTGACCGACACGCTCTGCCCGTCGGTGATCGGACCCACACCTTTCGGCGTACCGGTGAGGATCACATCGCCCGGCAGCAGCGTCATCACCGCGGAGATCCATTCGATCAGCTTCGGAATATCGTGCAGCAGAAGCGAACTGCGACTGTTTTGCTTCTGTTCCCCATCCACCTCGGTGGTGATCTCGACATCGCTTGCATCCAGCTGCGTTTCGATCCAAGGCCCGAGCGGGCAGAATGTGTCGTAGCTCTTGGCACGAGTCCACTGCCCGTCGTGGCGCTGCTGATCGCGCGCGGTGACATCGTTGGCCACGGTGTAGCCCAGAATCACCTCGCCGGCGCGGGCCGCTGCGACGTCCTTGCACGGGCGGCCGATGACGACCGCCAGCTCGCCCTCGTAGTGCACCTCACTCGAGCTGGGCGGCAACACGATCGGCGCGTTCGGGCCGACGATCGAGGTGTTCGGCTTGAGAAAGATGACCGGATCGGCCGGGGCCTCGCCACCCATCTCGGCGGCGTGGGCCGCGTAGTTCTTGCCGACGCAGATCACCTTGCTCGCCAGAATCGGCGCGAGCAGCCGAACGTCGTCGAGGCGCCAGGTGCGCCCGGTGTATGTCGGTGTGCCGAACGGATGCTCGGCGATCTCGCGGGCGGTGCCGTCTTCGATTCCGACAAAGGCAACACCGTCAGGGCTGGCAACTCGACCTAGTCGCATGGTGTGAAGTCTATGACGTGCCGGTTTGCGGCGCGGCTTCCGGTGTAGGGTTTAAGATATAGGAATTGATTCTCAGATTGTGAGATAGATGACCGTGGCAACCATCGCCGACCGGCGTCGCTGGTCCATGCTCGCGCTCGGCGTGTTCGCACAGGCCACCAGCGCGGTCACGGTGCACGGTGCCCCGTTTCTGCTTCCCGCACTTACGGCTCGCGAGATGCCGCTGGCTACCGCCGGCGTGCTCGTCGCGATGCCGACCGTCGGCCTCGTCGCCACACTGGTCGCCTGGGGTGCGCTCGTCGACCGCATCGGTGAGCGGGCCGTCATGGTCGCCGGGCTGACCGTCATGGTGGTGGCCAGCGGTGCGGCCGCGTTTTCCACCAGCTACCTGGCGCTGGGCTGCTGGCTGGCGCTGTCCGGTGTGGGCGCGGCCAGTACCAACGGTGCGAGCGGACGGGTGATCGTCGGCTGGTTTCCGCCGGAACGCCGCGGCCTCGCGATGGGCATCCGGCAGACCGCGCAACCCCTCGGGGTCGGAATCGCAGCCTTGACCGTGCCGTACCTCGCAGCGGCACAGGGGGTTCCGGCTGCGCTGCTGGTATCGGCGGGGATGGCGGCGGTCGCTGCGGTGGGCTGCTTGCTCGGCGTGCTCGATCCGCCGCGCCCGCCGCGCAACGTCGCCGGCGCCAACCCGTACCGCGGCGACGGCACGCTGTGGCGGATCCACGCCGTGTCCGTGCTGCTCGTCATCCCGCAAGCCACCATCTGGACCTTCGCGCTGCTGTGGCTGCACGACGACGTCGGCTGGTCGGTGGTCGCGGCCGGCGTATTGGTTACCGCGACACAGCTTCTCGGTGCCGCCGGGCGCATCGGCGCCGGCGTCTGGTCCGACCGTGTCCGCAGCCGCATGGGACCACTGCGCACGATCGCCGTCGGTGCCGTGACCTCGACGGCCGGGCTGGCTGTTGCCGCCTGGCTGGGATGGTGGTGGATTGCGTTGCCGCTGTTGGTGATCGCTTCCGTCATCACCGTCGCCGACAACGGTCTCGCCTTCACCGCGGTCGCGGAAATCGCCGGACCCTATTGGAGCGGAAAAGGATTGGGCATCCAGAACACCGGCCAGAACCTCGCCTCCGCGGCGATCGCGCCGGTCTTCGGGGCGCTCATCACCGTGGGCGGCTTTCCCGCCGCCTATGCCGTCGCCGCGGTCGCCGCGGCGGTCGCCATCCCCTTGGTCCCCCACGACCGACCGCAGGGCTGAGCGCGGCGGCCGCGAGCCCGTGCCGCGGTGTTCCGATCCTGATCTGGCGTTTGATGCAGCGCATTCGGGGGGCGGTCGCGGTCGGTGCCCTGCGATTCGGTGGCGGATGCGCGCCTGCTGTTCGACCGTGACGCCGGCCGGTGCGTGCTGACGAACGATCGGCCTGCGCTGCGGGCGCGCTGGTCGGGCCCGCTGGGTGCAAGCCGGTCGACCCAGCACAGCACCAATCCGACCGCCCGCGCCTACACACAACCGGACGGCCGGCGCTGCACACCAAACCGGACAGCCCCGCCCTGCACACCAAACCGGACGGCCCCGCCCTGTACACGAAACCGGACGGCCGGCGCTGCGTGCACGTGCGTTCGCGCCGCCACTACGTGCACGTTTCCGTCAACCACAACGCGCGCAATTACTGCCGCCCACGCAACGCAATCCCTCGCACAGGCATCCCTCGCCCCATCCGCGCAGGCATCCCTCGCCAAACCGCACAAACATTCCCAGCCCACCCGCACAGGCATCCCCCTCCCCACCCGCACAGGCATCCCCCTCGCCACCCGCACAGACATCCCACGCCCCAAACCCGCACAAGCATCCCCCGCCCCAACCCGCACAGGCGTCCCTCGACCACCATGCACAGCCTTCCGGCGGCCGCCGCGGCGCTTGCGTCGGCCGCCGTGCAGCTCGCGTCGCCCGCCGCATCCATCGATCGGTATCCAGCCCTCGGCATCGAGGAATCTGCAAATCTGCACCTGATGTTCCGTCCGGCTACCGCCTGTAGGAGGTTCCCGGACGGAACAGCGGGTGCAATTCGCCGGACGGGCAAGCAGTCGACTCACGAGGGCGGTTTGGTGGCGCGCCACTAACGGCGCGATCGCGGTTAACGGCGCGATCGCGGTCGGAAGTTGCGAACGCTTAGTCGTGCGCGCAATCCGGTATCTGATCCGCATAGAGTGAGCTCGGTGCGGACTACGCAGGGCCGCACAGACTTCGCGCTTGAACGTGACGTGGGCCGACTGGTCACGAGGGATGGGACACGCCTCGGCTTCCGTACCGCGGACGACGGCCTATACGCACGCGGACGACGGTCGACGGACCACGCACCACGGACGACTGCATACGTTAACCACGGGTAACGGACCATGCACACGGACGACTGCCTACGTAGCCACGGGTGATGGACCGCGCACCACGAACGACTGCCTACGTACCAGCGGAGCGACTGCCTGCCAACCACGGACAGCAAAACGGCCCGCCACCACCCGACGACAATCAACGGCCCACATCCCCACCGACTAGAACCAACAGCCCACCCACCACCGACGACAAGAACGGCTCACCACCACCGACGACGACAACCAACGGCCCACCACCACCGACGACAGCCAACCGCCCATAACAGTCACCACCACCGACGACAGCCAACGTCCCATACCGCCCACCACCACCGACGACAGCCAACGTCCCATACCGCCCACCACATGCCAACGGCGGCCACGCGCAACTGCACGTGACCGCCGTTGGGAACTGAAATTACAGCGCGGCTGCGATCCGGTCGCCGATCTCGGTTGTCGAAGCCGTTGCGGTACCACGCTTTTCGAGGTCGGTGGCGACCGCCTGCTCGATGCGGGCGGCGGCGTCGGCCTTGCCGAGGTGATTGAGCAGCAGGTTCACCGACAGAATGGCGGCCGTTGGGTCCGCCTTGCTCTGGCCGGCGATGTCCGGTGCGGAGCCGTGCACCGGCTCGAACATGCTCGGATTGGTGCCGGTCGCGTCGATGTTTCCGCTTGCGGCCAAACCGATTCCACCGGTGACGGCGGCGGCGAGATCGGTGATGATGTCGCCGAACAGGTTGTCGGTGACGATCACGTCGAACCGCTTGGGGTCGGTGACGACGTGAATCATCGCGGCATCCACGTGCTGGTAGGCGACCTCGACGTCCGGGTATTCGGCGGCGACGGCGTCGACCGCGCGCTGCCACAGCGAACCGGCGAACGTCAGCACGTTCGTCTTGTGCACCAGCGTGACGTGCTTACGCCGCGTCATGGCCTTGTCGAAGGCGTACCGAACCACGCGCTCCACACCGAAGCGGGTGTTGGTGCTCACCTCGGTGGCCACCTCGTGCGGGGTGCCCACGCGGATCGCGCCGCCGGTGCCGGTGTACGGCCCCTCGGTGCCCTCGCGGACGACGAGGAAGTCGATCTCCGGATTGCCCGAAAGTGGGCCCACCACACCGGGATACAGCCGCGACGGGCGTAGGTTCACGTGGTGATCGAGCGCGAAACGGGCCTTGAGCAGCAGACCGCGCTCGAGCACACCGCTGGGCACCGACGGATCACCGATGGCACCCAGCAGGATCGCGTCGTGGCCTTTGAGCTCGTCGAGCACACTGTCGGGCAGCAGCTCCCCCGTCGCGTGATAGCGACGGGCGCCCAGGTCGTATTCCGTTGTCTCGACACCGGGTTCGACGGCGCGCAGCACCTTCAGTGCCTCGCCGATGACCTCGGGGCCGATGCCGTCGCCGGCGATGACAGCTAGCCGGAGCGGAGCCTGCGTAGCGACCGATTGCTCTGTCATACGAGTTCGACGACCTCGATCTTGTCGGCCGCGACGGCTTCGGCGATGGCGGCCTTGACCTGGGCGGGCACCGTCTGGTCGATGCGGAGCAGGATCAGCGCCTGCGGGCCTTCGGCGTCCTGGCTCAGCTGCGCGGCCTGGATGTCGATGTTGTTCTCGCCCAACAAGGTTCCGATTTTGCCGAGCGCGCCCGGCTTGTCCGGGTAGTGGATCAGCAGGTTGATGCCCTCGGCGCGCAGATCGAAGTTGCGGCTGTTGATGTTGACGATCTTCTCGACTTGCTGCGGCCCGGTGAGCGTGCCGGAGACGTTGGCAGAGGTGCCGTCGCCGTACACAGCGCGCAGGTCGACGACGCTGCGGTGGTTCGGGCTCTCGCTGGCGGAGGTGACCTCGACGGTGACGCCGCGCTCGGCCGCGAGCTGCGGCGCGTTGACGAACGTGACGGAGTCTTCGATGACGGCGGAGAACAGGCCACGCAGCGCCGAAAGCTTCAGCACCTCAACCTGTTCGGCAGCGAGCTCGCCACGCACGTCCACCGACAGACTGACCGGCAGCTCCTCGCCGAGCGCACCGAGCAGCACACCCTGCTTGCGCACGATCTCCAGCCACGGTGCTACCTCTTCGCCGACCGCGCCACCGGAGACGTTGACCGCCTCGGGCACGAATTCGCCTGCAAGGGCGAGCAATACGGACTTCGCGACGTCGGTGCCGGCGCGGTCCTGCGCCTCGGATGTAGACGCACCGAGGTGCGGGGTGACGACGACTTCGGGCAGTTCGAACAGTGGGCTGTCCGTGCACGGCTCGCTGGAGTAGACGTCCAGGCCGGCGCCGCGCACGTGGCCCGACTTGATCGCGTCGTAGAGTGCCTGCTCGTCGATGAGGCCACCGCGGGCGGCGTTGACGATGATGACGCCCTTCTTGGTCTTCGCGAGCGCGTCGGCGTTGATCAGACCCTTGGTCTCCGGGGTCTTCGGCAGGTGCACCGAGATCAGATCGGCGCGCTGTAGCAACTCGTCGAGCGTGACGAGCTCGATGCCGAGCTGGGCGGCGCGGGCCGGCGAAACGTAGGGGTCGTAGGCAATGATGTGCGTCTCGAACGCGGCCAGACGCGCGGCGAACAGCTGCCCGATACGGCCCAGGCCGACGACGCCGACCGTCTTGCCGAGGATCTCGACGCCGTTGAACTTGCTGCGGGCCCAGGTGCCGTCGCGCAGCGTCTTGTCGGCGGCCGGGATCTGGCGCGCGGTGGCCAGCAGCAGGCTGACGGCGTGCTCGGCGGCAGTGTGAATGTTCGAGGTGGGCGCGTTGACCACCATCACGCCGCGCTCCGTCGCGGCCGGCACGTCGACATTGTCGAGGCCGACGCCCGCGCGGGCGACAATCTTCAGGTTCTTGCCGGCCTCGAGGACCTCTTTGTCGACGGTCGTGGCGGAACGCACGAGGATCGCGTCCGCCTCCTGCACGGCTTCGAGCAGCTTCGGGCGATCGGGCCCGTCGACCCACTTCACCTCGACGCCGTCACCGAGGGCGTCGACGGTGGATGCTGCGAGCTTGTCGGCGATCAGGACAATTGGGCGGCCGTTCTGGCTCACGAGTATCGACTCCCGATGACGTTGGGCAATGACCGCGACCAGCTTAAAGGTTGGTTGGCCTTACTCCTGCGGGTGGGGCGATTGCGCGGCTCGCCAAACACCCAGACCGGGATAGCACCCCAGCACGGCCGAGTTCGCGGGAGGTGTGTTCTCGCCCATCCGGCAGGCTGCAACCCCGACTGATCACACACCGAATCTGGTCCCGACAAGCTGGCACGACACGGATCGTGAGATCAAGCGGGACGGGCACGCGGCAAGTCCGTTCCTCAAACGCTCAACTCACTAAGCCGAGCAATGGATGAGGCCAGCAGTTCAGCTCAGGCAAGCCGGACCGACGCTCATACGGCGTCCGTCTCCCTGAATTTCTGCGGCAACTGTGCGACCTGAGCCAAAAGCGCCTCCCGAAACTTGCTTGGCCGGGCCCCGAGGAATACGTTGTCGCCTTGAACGCGAATAAGGTGCGGCGTAAGAATCTGCATGCCTTGCAGAACTCTCGCCACATCCTGCTTGTTCGGAAACTGAGAGCCGTTTCGCTCTCGGATTGTCTTGGCAATAACCGGACTCGTCAGCATATCAGGACTGTCGAAACCGATCTCCTCCAACGCGTCGAAAATGTCTGCGTAGCTCAGGCTTGGCGCAGCCGAGTCCGCTAGAAACCGATCAACAAATTTCGTAACCTCGTCCGGGTCGTACAAACTAAATATACCTCGCAGCTTCTCGAGGTCCAGCTGTCCTCGCTGAGTCGTCGCAATGACCAAACGGCCAAGGTCCGCCGCAGACATCGGCGTGATCAACTGCGTCTTGCACTCCTTCTGCAGAGCACCGTCCTCGAATCC
This sequence comes from uncultured Nocardiaceae bacterium, assembly GCA_936936565.1. Taxonomy (GTDB): domain Bacteria; phylum Actinomycetota; class Actinomycetes; order Mycobacteriales; family Mycobacteriaceae; genus CAKZIX01. The sequence goes on from CAKZIX010000166.1 coordinate 23,664, forward strand.
CGGGCCGACTACCAAAGTATGATCGGCCTCATGGTCTTCCCTATGACGGACTAATCCGCCAGTACCGACGTTTCCGGTTTTTACCTTCCTTTTTGCAGACGATTTGGCATCGTATGTGAACGAGTATGATGCTACTTGCGATGTCCGTCTCGGGGAAAGTGGAGCGACTGCGACGCCCTCTGGGTTATCACTCCCGCCGAGTCTTTCTACGACGAACCCAAGAGCTTCTAGCGCGTCGCCGAGAATCACCTCAAGCGCCTTGTCCTTCTTGTGGCTAGCGGCTTGGTCCAGCAACTCGGCAATTTGGAAACCAGTTCTGCGGCGGAGCCTCGCTAGAAGTCGGAGCAGCTGATCACGGTAGAGCTCAATTTGCTGTGTTGTAGCGTAATCCACCCCGAGTTGCGTCATGTATGCAGACGTCAACAAGTCAGCCACAGCCTGATCTCGGAGCAGCAGCTTCAATTCGTGGTTGTCCCCGTACTCCCGGACGAACGGATGGCTTTCGTTGACCACGACCTCACGAGACTCCAAGTCGTACTCGACGACCGGTGCATCCACTCCCCGTGGACTGAATTTTACACCTCGGACAACGTCCGAGTGAGTAACCACGCCGCCCCACGATGTGCGCTGTGCGTCAGTAGGCTCGTCGTCCAGTTTCGTGACGAATGTCGGCAACGCGCCGCTGGATATCCCTTGCTCAATTGCCGACATTAGTGGCTCGAAAGGAACCGTTCCCCACGCTTCGGTCAGTATGTCACCCGCGTCGGGCCAATTAGCCTTACTCGCTGCGTCATACGTTGAACGCGCATGATTAAACATCGCCTTCAACAACGCGCGAACGATATCGAGGGGACGCCCTTCAAGAAGTCCTTCTCGATTGATTGAGACACTATTATTTAGTCCATCGATTCTAATAGTAGCCCTGAATCGCGCCCAAGCAGCATGGTTAAGGTTCGAGAGCCCGAAATACGGATCTCCTGGGTTGATAACTCGTCCGAGGATGTTTACAAAGAACCCGTTGGACGACTCAAGATTGTTACTCTTACCTTGCGAAATGGGCTCCCTGAACAGGGTTAACGTACCCGTGGCAACACCGAGTTCGGGGATTACAATGTGTGGATAACCCTCACTGGAAGTCGCCAAATTCAGTTCCGTGTCGTCATCATCACCACGGCGATCGACAGTGATTTGTTGGATCGGAAAACCTGGCCCTAGAGTCCAAGTCTCCATCTTCTCAACTTCAATCTTGCTCGATTCCAAACGGCTTCCGTTGAAATGAATCGAGAACGTCGAACCCAGGGGCAAGCTAGTGCGGAGCATTCTTTTCAAAACCCCACTTTTGATGCGGCGGCCTTCCTCCTTTAGCGAAGTCATGATCGCTAGCGTCCAGGTGCCACGCGGATCAGGCGGGTCAGTTTCCTGACCACCGTATTCGTCAGACGAGCGCCAATCTGGCTGAGCACCGAGGGCCTGAATCTCAGCCCAAACGTCTGATCCACCGTTAATCTGAGAAAGCACCTCGCGAACATCGTGCTCTGTTACCACCCGAACCGGCAACGGCACGGGATCTATGTGCAGAGCATTCGGATTTTCGCCGCCGATCCAGCGGTAGTCCATAGAAACGACCCTAATCGCGCCATCCGAAGCCCGACACACGTAAGTGAGCTGATGAGCGAGCAAGTACGTCGCGAGTTTGCCAATCCCGAACTTTCCAATCTGGGGTCTAGGGGCGTCGGCGCGCGCTGACTTGCCGCTCGTGGCCACCGACCAGAGACGCTTGAAGCCCTCCACGTCCATCGACTCGCCGTTATCGAGGAGCCAGATGGCCGAATCGGAGTTTGACAAGTCATCCGGAAAACCGATCCGGACATCAGTGGCGCCAGCGTCCCAACTATTGGAGATTAGTTCTTCGAATGTCTTGTTCGGCGACGTATAGAGCTGGTTGCTAAAGAGTTCGAGAAATTGCGGTCCGATTGTGACTTTCACGTCGGCATTAGGCACCAGAGCCCCGGTCGACTCGAATTCGGAAATTACCCCCGACTCAGCTGACCGTGCGGACGCCAGCTCTTTTGTACTTGCTGCGTCCGGCCCGACGGACTCAAAAGGCGCAGTCACGACGCGGGGGTGATATCGATCCAGCATCCAGACCGACTACGCAATACCTGCACACTTCCTCCTCATCACGTCTTCCATCTGCTTAGCACCAGGGTGTGCAGCTCATCGAATCAGCGCCTTTGCACAGTTAAGACGACTTCGGTTCGCATACGTTTAGACATAGAGGATTTTTCGTTAACCGTCCGGACCGGAAGGTACCTCTTATTCTCTGGAAGCGCACGCTCGGTCCGAGCCACTACTTTGAAGCCCGAATACTCATACGCCTTTCGGACAAGAACATCATTCTGGATGTAGTTTCCGCGCAACGTAGAGTTACCAATTACAGTAACCACCTCAGACGCGGGTCTACATACGCGGTGGAGTTCGCGAGAGAAAAGCGCAAGATCGTGAGCGTAGCGCGTTATTGTCGCTAGTGGTAGCTGGTCGGGCTCGTCCACTGAGTGCTTGACGTACTGCACCATTTCATCGACATGTTCGAGCGCATAACCGTCCAGAGCACGTTCCGCGCCGATACTGCTGGAGCGGATCTTGCGGAGCTCGGGGATTGTGTGTCCGAACCAGATTAAGGACATCTTGTGTCCACGCAAATAGTCGATTGCGTTGAGATACGGCGGCGACGTTATTATCAGATCGACCGATGAGTCAGGGACATCAAGCGCTCGCGCGTCTCCCCTGCGGACTTTTACGTGTCCGACAGCGGATCGCTGATCGAGCAACTTCGTGAGGCTGGCAACGGATACCTCCAACCCTCGGTAAACATCGTAGCTGGATTCCGTCGCAACACGGTGAGGTCTGCTGTGGGAGGTGTCAGCAGCTAGTGAAGCCATGGGTGCCTTCGTGACGATGATCCGGCTCAGAGCCACTTGAAGGGCTTGACGAACGGAGTCGTCGCTGATTTCGTCGAGTTCCCTAGAGAGACGGTTAAGTTGCGTACGCTGTGCCTTCGCGAACCAGTACTCGGCGAACTTGAGCGTCTCCGGCTCATCCCACCGGGGTTCGTCAATTCTGGAAGCCTGGGCACGCGCGCAGATGCGCTTGGCTTCGGTGACTACCTGCCCAGTATCCACTGGCTGGGTCGCCACTGAACTCATGAGAACAGCGAGAGGATCGACGTCGAATCCGTGAGCGACGTGACCTCTGTCGGCCGCTGCGGCTAGAACCGTTCCTGAACCGCACATTGGATCGAGGACCACCAACTCGCCTTCGTTCGGCACCGAGTCCAAGTGGTCGATGGCAATGTCGGGCGCCATCCGGGCGGGGAACGGGTGGATCGTCCTAGCAACCATCAGCGCTCCTTCGGCTCGTACGTTCCGGCACGAGCAGGTGTGCTCCCAAAGGCCGTCCACGGTCCCCAAACCAGGGCGAAGACACGCCGACGAATCCCGCCGCGGCGCGACCGAGCGTATCGCTGCCTTGCGACACGCTTGAACATTTTCGGCAGTTTCGATGACAAACGTCTGGCGCCGATGAAAGGCGGTCAAACACCCCTGCGTCCGCCACCAGTCTGCTCCCGCTCGAACTCTACCGACTGACTCCTGGGCCGAAGCCCTCCTGAGGTTCAATCGTATAGGCCAACCC
>CAKZIX010000167.1 GCA_936936565.1 uncultured Nocardiaceae bacterium
TTCGGCTGCCGGATGGGCATTTGCCAGACGTGCGTGGTGCCGCTGCAGTCGGGATTCGTGCGCGATGTGCGCTCCGGCGCCGAGCACCGTGAGGGCGACCGGATCCAAACCTGCATCAGCGTCGCGGTCGGCGACTGCACGCTCGACCTGTAACCGGCTACCGTAGAGCTAAGAACTAGGAGGCTAGTCCGGTTGGCTATCACCGATATCAAAGCGTTCGCCCATCTCACCGAAGCGGACGTCGAAGCGCTCGGGCGGGAATTGGACGCCATCCGCCGCGACGTCGAAGAGTCCCGCGGCGAGCGTGACGCGCGCTATATCCGGCGCACCATCAGGGCGCAGCGGCTGCTCGAGGTGGCCGGGCGGCTGACGCTGTTCGCCGGCAAGAATCGCGTCGCCTGGCTGGCCGGCACCGGCTTGCTCGGGCTGGCGAAGATCATCGAGAACATGGAGCTGGGGCACAACGTCAGCCACGGCCAGTGGGACTGGATGAACGATCCGGAGATCCATTCCAGCAGCTGGGAATGGGATATGGCCGGCGCGTCGGCGCACTGGAAAGCCGCGCACAACTACAGCCATCACATGTACACCAACGTCGTCGGAATGGACGACGACATCGGCTTCGGCATTCTGCGCATGACCCGCGACGAGCCGTGGCGCCCGGTGAACCTCGCGCAGCCGGCGGCCAACCTGCTGCTCGCGGCGACGTTCGAGTGGGGCATCGCCCTGCACGACCTGCGGATGCAGAAGACGATCGACGGCATCGACAGCCGGGACCTGCTGAGCGCCCCCAATGTCCGCTTCTTCCGCAAGATGGGCCGTCAGGTCGCCAAGGACTACGTCATCTTCCCGGCGCTCACGGGACCGGGCTGGAAGCGCACGCTCGCCGCGAACGCGTCGGCGAATTTGATCCGCAACCTGTGGGCCTATGCGGTGATCTTCTGCGGGCACTTCCCGGACGGCGCGGAGAAGTTCACCGTCGAGCAGTTCGAGCAGGAGACGCGCGCGGAGTGGTATCTGCGCCAAATGCTGGGCAGCGCGAACTTCAGGGCCGGTCCGGCCATGGCGTTCATGTCGGGCAACCTGTCGTACCAGATCGAGCACCACCTGTTCCCGGACCTGCCGTCGAACCGGTACGGGGAGATCTCCGAGCGGGTGCGCGCGCTGTGCGACAAGTACGATTTGCCGTACACGACGGGTTCGCTGGGCAAGCAGTACCTGCTCGCGTTCCGCACCATCCACAAGCTGGCGCTGCCGGACCGCTTCCTCAAGCGCACCGCCGACGACGCGCCGGAAACCAGTTCGGAGCATCGGTTCCTGGCCAGCGGCCGCCGTCTGCTGGTAGATCCCGAAACCGGGCAGCGCCGCGGGCTGCGCTCGGCGCTGCGCGATGCCAAGGAAGCCGTCAAAGAAAAGGCGCGCCACGAGCAGGAAGTGTTGCGCGAGGCGCGTGCGGTCGTGCAGGAGCGGGCGCGGCTGGAAAAGCAGCACCTGCGCGAGGCGAAGGAAGCCGTCAAGGCCAAGGCGCGCCGCGAGAAGGACGCGCTGCGCGCCCGACGGGCGCGCCGGCGCTGAGCCGGGCGCGTCGACGCCATGTCGGCGCGACAGATCAGGGCTGCTCGCGTGCCGCAATTGCTGTGATGCATGTCTCTGGTGAATGTACGGTCCCGTAACCTACGGTTTCGTAACCTACGCTAGAGTAGCCTCGTGGCTATCTCGGACATCAAGGAGTACGCACACCTCACCGAGGCGGATGTCGAGGCGCTGGGCGCCGAACTCGACGCCATCCGCCGCGAGGTCGAGTCTTCCCGCGGCGAGCGCGACGCGCGCTACATCCGCAATGTGATCCGTCTGCAGCGAGGGCTTGAATTCGGCGGCCGCGCAACGCTTTTCGCATCCATTCTGCCACCGGCGTGGCTCGCCGGCACGGCCATGCTGGCGTGCGCCAAGATCATCGAGAACATGGAGATCGGGCACAACGTCATGCACGGGCAGTGGGACTGGATGAACGATCCGGAGATCCACTCGACGTCGTGGGAGTGGGACACGGTCGGCACCGCCGAGCATTGGAAGCACACGCACAACTACCTGCACCACAAGTACACCAACGTCCTCGGCATGGACGACGACATCGGCTACGGGCTGCTGCGCGTCACCCGTGACCAGCGCTGGAAGCCGTTCTACCTGGGCAACCCGGTGTACAACCTGCTGCTGCAGATGTTCTTCGAGTTCGGGGTGGCCATCCAGCATCTCGAGCTGGGCAAGGTCGCCGCCGGACGCGACGTGCCCGATTTCGACGCCAAGAAGCGGGCGGCACTGGAAAAGATTCGCCAGCAGATGCTCAAGGACTACCTGCTGTGGCCCTTGCTCACCGGCCCGAGTTTCTTCACCACACTGACGGCGAACTTCACCGCCAACGTGGTCCGCAACGTGTGGACCAACGCCGTGATCTTCTGCGGTCACTTCCCCGACGGTGCCGAGAAGTTCACCAAGGCCGATGTGGACAACGAGACCCAGGGCGAGTGGTACCTGCGCCAAATGCTCGGCAGCGCAAACATTTCCGGCGGCCCGATCATGCATTTCATGACGGGTAACCTCAGCCACCAGATCGAGCACCACCTGTTCCC
>CAKZIX010000168.1 GCA_936936565.1 uncultured Nocardiaceae bacterium
GGTCGGTCGCGCCGATCAGCTTGGACCGGAAACGCGGGTCCGCGACGAACCCGGTGAAGTCCTTGCCGGCCTCGGTCACGAGGTCGTAGCCGTTCAGGATGTCCCCGGACAGGCCACCCTCCGTGCCCTTGGCGGTGCCGAGGGTCACGCGGTTGGTGGTCTGGTTGAGGTACTGCAGGTTGGGGATCTGCGACTTGGACTTGACGGACTTGCCGTACAGGACCGCGGCGTCGATCTGCTCGTTGATCGCCTCGACCAGCTTGTCGTTGATCCGGTCCATGATGCCGCCGTGGCCGGGCAGCAACGTGCCCATGTCCTTGATGCCGAGTTCGCGCTTGATCTGCGATTCGATGAGATCACCCATGGTGGCGACGAGCACCAGCGTGATCCCGAGCAGGACACCGACCGCCGGTTCGCCGTCGATGAGCAGGGTGACACTGAGCAGGCTGCCGATCACGCAGAACACCAGCGAGCCGAAGAAGCCCTCCCAAGACTTTTTCGGGCTGATCGCGGGCACCATCGGGTGCTTGCCGAACAGCACGCCCGCGGCATAACCGCCGACGTCCGAGCACACCACCGCGATCATGAAGCAGAGCACTCGGCGCCCGCCCTCGTCTTCGAGGACGAGCAGCGTCGCGAACGCGGCCAGCAGCGGGATCCACGCGGCGACGAACACCGCGATCGCCGTGTCGCGCATGAAGTTTCGGGGCGTCGCACGCAGCCCGTGGTCGAACAGGCGCCACACCATACAGGCGACGACGGTGGCGCCGAGAGCGGCCAGCACACCGCGGTGCCCGTCGGCCCAGCTGCCGTACACGATGGCCTGGCCACCGACGATCAGCGGCACCCGCGGCACCAGCACGTCGGCCTCACGCAGGCGTCGGGCCACCTCCCAGGTGGCCACCGCGACCGCGACGGCGACGATCGGGACGAACACCTTGGGCACGAACAGCAGGACCAGAACGAGCGAGATGCCGAGTGTGAAGCCGACACCGAGCGCGGCGGGCAGGTTGCGCCCGGCGCGCGACTTCGGGGCGACCACCGGTTCGGTGACCGGGGTGCCGCTGGATGGCTCGACCGTCATCTCACTCACTACCGTCATCCCCCGTCGTCGCCTCCCTCAGACCTCGAGCAGTTCGCCTTCCTTGTGTTTGACCAGTTCGTCGATCTGGCTGACGTACTTCGCAGTGGTCTTGTCGAGTTCCTTTTCGGCGCGACCCACCTCGTCTTCGCCGGCCTCGCCGTCCTTCTGGATGCGCGACAGCTCGTCCATCGCCTTGCGCCGCACGTTGCGGATCGATACCTTGCCGTCTTCACCCTTGGCCTTGGCCTGCTTGGCCAGCTCGCGGCGGCGCTCCTCGGTGAGTTGCGGCACCGCGATGCGGATGACGTTGCCGTCGTTGGACGGATTGACGCCCAGATCGGAGTTGCGGATGGCCGTTTCGATCGCGCCGAGCTGGCTCTGCTCGTACGGCTTGATCACCACGAGCCGGGCCTCGGGCACGTTGATGCTCGACACCTGGGTGATCGGCGTCATCGTGCCGTAGTACTCGATGACGATGCGATTGAACATGCTCGGGTTCGCCCGGCCGGTGCGGATGCCACCGAGGTCGTTCTTGCACGCCTCGACGGCTTTTTCCATCTTCTCTTCGGCGTCGAAGAGAGCTTCTTCAATCACAATCGCTTCCTTTCACGACCGCACGAGGGTGCCGATCCGCTCGCCGGCGACGGCGCGCGCGATGTTTCCCTCGGTGAGGAGATTGAACACCAACATCGGCATCTGGTTGTCCATACAGAGGCTGAACGCGGTGGCGTCGGCAACCTTCAATCCCCGTTCGATGACCTCGCGATGGGTGATCTCGTGGAACATCGTCGCGGAAGGATCGTATCGGGGATCGGCGTCGAACACGCCGTCCACAGCCTTGGCCATCAGCACCACTTCGGCTTCGATCTCCAGCGCGCGCTGCGCCGCGGTGGTGTCCGTCGAGAAGTACGGCATGCCCATGCCGGCACCGAAGATGACCACGCGGCCCTTCTCCAGATGCCGACGGGCCCGCAACGGGAGGTAGGGCTCGGCGACCTGGCCCATAGTGATCGCCGTCTGCACCCGGGTATGTACCCCGTTGCGTTCGAGAAAATCTTGCAGCGCAAGGGAATTCATGACGGTGCCGAGCATGCCCATGTAGTCCGAACGGGCGCGGTCCATGCCGCGCTCCTGCAGCTCGGCGCCGCGGAAGAAATTGCCGCCACCGATCACGACGGCCATCTGCACGCCGTCCTCGACGACCTCTTTGATCTGCATCGCGACCGTCTGCACGACGTCCGGGTCGAGCCCGACCTTGCCGCCCCCGAACATTTCGCCGCCGAGTTTCAGCAGCACCCGGCGATAGCCCTTGCGATCCCCTGCGCCAGCCTCGTCGCCGCCGTTCGTCATTCGTCTCCTCGGGGTGGGAGTGGGCATCGGGATTCGACCGTCCGACTGCCGAGCGGGTCGTACGGCGCCTTCTATCCTGCCTCATCCGCCACCAGCGATTTGCGCCGACCCTGACGCGTGGCCATATGCCGAACGAGACGGTGGGTCGATAATTTCGCGCAGCGTGTGCACAACGGTGTCCACTGCCGGTCGGTGCGACCACAGTTCGGGAATGACCGCAAACACCAGCACCGTCCTGAACCGAGTCGACATCGCGGCCGTCGGCGGACTCGTCGAGGCCATTCGCAGCAACCCGGACAAGGCGCAGACCACCTGGGCCGCGCACGTGCGCTGGAACGGCGCATTCGCATCGGAAGCCAAGATCCGCAAGTTCGCGCCCATCCCGTCCGACGAGCCCGTCACCCTCGGCGGTGCCGACAGCGCACCCAATCCGGTGGAGCAGCTGCTCGGGTCGCTGGGCAACTGCCTCGCCGTCGGGTACGCCGCCAACGCCACCGTCGCCGGCATCGAGCTCGAGGACCTGCAGATCGATCTGAAGGGCGACATCGACCTGCACGTGTTTCTCGGCCTCGCCGAAGGTCACGCCGGCTTCGAGTCGATCACCGCGAACGTGACGATCGCTTCCGACGCCTCCCCCGAGCAACTGGCGCAACTGCACGCCAAGGTGCTCGCGAGCTCGCCGGTGGGCCACACGCTGCGCAGCGCCGTGCCCGTGGAGATCACGCTTGCCTGACACACACCGAGCATTCAGCGGCGAACGGGCGATGGATGGCTGATCGGGAGTACGGCTTCCACACGCGCGCGATCCACGCCGGAAATATCCCGGACGTGGTCAGCGGGGCCCGCGCATTGCCGATCTACCAGTCCGCTGCATTCGTCTTCGACGACACCGCCGACGCCGCCGCGCGGTTCGCGCTGCAGAAGTACGGCAACGTGTACTCGCGGCTGTCCAACCCGACGGTCGCAAGCTTCGAAGAGCGGATCGCGAGCCTCGAGGGCGGGCTCGGCGCCGTTGCCGCGGCCAGCGGGATGGGCGCGGAGTTCATCACCTTCGCCGCCCTCGTCGGCGCCGGCGATCACATCGTGGCGAGCTCGCAGCTCTACGGCGGGACGCTCACGCAGCTGGACGTGACCTTGCGGCAGTTCGGCGTGGCGACCACCTTCGTCGGCTCTGCCGAGCCGTCCGCCTACGCCGCGGCGATCACCGACCGCACCAAGCTGATCTTCACAGAATCGGTGGCGAACCCGTCGGGGCGCATCGCCGACCTCGAAGCGCTTGCCGACGTGGCGCACGCGGCCGGCGTGCCGTTGGTCGTCGACTCCACCATCGCCACGCCGTACCTGAACCGGCCCATCGAATGGGGTGCCGACATCGTCGTGCACTCCGCCACCAAATTCCTGGGCGGACACGGCACGACACTCGGCGGCGTCGTCGTCGAGGCGGGCCGATTCGACTGGAACAACCCGCGGTTTCCGCTGTTCGACGCCCTCGTGCCGCACTACGGCGGGCTGACCTGGAACGGCAACTTCGGCGAGTACGCGTTCTTGACTCGGCTGCGGGCCGAGCAGCTGCGCAACATCGGGCCCGTGCTGTCGGCGCAGTCGGCATGGGAGCTGGCCCTCGGAGTGGAGACGCTGCCGCTGCGGATGCGCAGGCACGTCGACAACGCCCGCGCCGTGGCGCAATGGCTCGACGCCGATCCCCGAGTCGAGTTCGTGCACTGGGCCGGGCTCGCCAACCACGAACACCATGATCGCGCCGCCAAATACTTCCCCCTGGGCCCGGGCAGCGTGTTCGCATTCGGTGTCGAAGGTGGCCGGGCGGCCGGGCGCACCTTCATCGAGTCGCTCGATCTGGCCAGCCACCTGGCCAACATCGGCGACACGAAGACGCTGGTGATCCATCCGGCATCCACCACACACGCGCAGCTCAGCGAAGCGCAGCTGGCCGCCGCCGGTGTGGCACCGGGACTGGTGCGCATCAGCGTCGGACTCGAAGACGTCGACGACATCCTCTTCGACCTCGACCAGGCGCTGCACGCCGCGGTGACACCGGCGGCGGCGCGATGACCGACTGGACCGGCCCGGGCGCGAAGGAGCGCCTGCGGATCCTGCGCCGCGCGCGGTCGATCGCGATCGTCGGATTCTCGACCAACCCGGCACGTGCGAGCTACTTCGTCGGCACCTACCTGGTGCAGTCGACCGACTACACCGTCTACTTCGTGAACCCGAACGCAGCCGGCCGCACCGCCCTCGGACAGCCGATCCACGCCGCGCTCACCGAGCTGCCCGAAACCCCCGACATCGTCGACGTGTTCCGCAAGCCGGCCGACATCCCTGCCGTCGTCGACGATGCCGTCGCCGCCGGCGCGTGGGGCCTGTGGATTCAGCTCGGGATCCGCAACGAGCAGGCCGCCCGCGATGCCGAAGCGCAGGGGCTCACGGTCGTGATGGATCGCTGTCTGAAGATCGAACACGCCCGCTTTCACGGCGGCCTGCACCTGCTCGGATTCGACACCGGCCAGATCACGGCCCGCACATTCGTCCGTTGAAACCCACCCTCGAAGGAGACACCCCGTCATGACCGAAACCGCTCCCGCCGTCGACAACGGCGTCAACGTCGACCATCTGCTCGGCGCCCGCGCGGCACTGGCCGACAGCCCGGAAATCGCCAAGTTCGAGTGGCGCTCCACCGTCAACTGGGTGCGCGGCACCCACAGCCTGACCGAGGTCGAGACGTTCTACGGCCTCGGCGGCGAACAGGCTCACACCAAGAAGTTCACCTTCGACGCCGACCATCCGCCGCAGTTCGCCGCCGAAGACCACGGCATCACCCCCGCCGAATACGTCCTGGTCGCCCTCGGCAGCTGCCTGACAGCCGGCATCGCGGCCGTCGCGCAGCAGCGCCGGATCCAGCTCAACTCCGTGCAGGCCACCGTGAAGGCCGACTTCGACCTGCACGGCATCCTGGGAGCGGACCCGAACGTGCGCAACGGTTTCGAGAACATCACCGTCGACTATCGGATCGATGCCGACGCCGCCCCCGCCGACATCGAGGCGATCGTCGCGCAGTCGCAGAAGCGGTCGGCGGTATACGACGCACTCACCAACCCGACGAACGTCGACGTGCGCGTCAACGCCTGATGCCCACCACGACAACCGTCGTGGTGGGGGCCGGTCACAACGGCCTGGCGGTCAGCCACGAGCTGGCCGCCCGCTCGATCGACCACGTGGTGCTGGAGCGGGGCCGGGTCGCCCACTCCTGGCGCACCCAGCGCTGGGACTCGCTGCGGCTGCTGACCCCCAACTGGATGACCCGGCTGCCCGGGTACGCCTACGGCGGCGACGACCCGGACGGCTACCTCGCCGCCGCGGAAGTGACCGACTTCCTCGGCGGCTATGCGACGACGTCGGCGGCGCCGGTGCAGGACACCACCACCGTGACGGCCGTCCGGCCCACCGACGACGGGTTCACCGTGACGACGGATCGCGGCACCTGGCACGCGCGCACCGTCGTGCTGGCCGCCGGCCTCACCGCGTGCCCGCTACCCGCGCTCGCGGCCGCGCTGCCGGCGGAGGTCGAGTCGGTTACCGCGCTAGATTATCGTGCGCCGCACCAGCTTCCGGAGGGCGGCGTGCTGGTCGTCGGCGGTGCCGCGAGCGGCATTCAGATCGCCGCGGAAGTGCACCGCTCCGGGCGCGAAGTCACCCTCGCAACCGGCGAGCACGTGCGCGTGCCCCGCCGGTACCGCGACCGGGACATCATGTGGTGGCTCGACGCGACCGGAATTCTGGACCAACGCTGGCACGAACTCGACGACGTCGTCCGGGCGCGCAACCTCGCCTCGTTCCAACTCGTCGGCGGAGCGCACACGGTCGACTTCAATTCCCTGCAAGATCACGGGATCCGGCTGGTCGGGAAGCTGGCGGGGATTCGCGACGGGGTGGCGCAGTTCTCCGGCTCGTTGCGCAACGTCACCCGGCTGGCCGATCTCAAGCTCGACCGGCTGCTGGACGTCATAGACGAGCATGCCGGCGGACGCGGCGAACGACCAGATCCCACACGCGTCCCGGAGGGGCAGCTGTTGCTGAATCTGCGCGCGGGCGCGATCCGGTCGGTGGTGTGGGCCACCGGATTCGAGCCCGACCTGTCCTGGCTCGACGTGCCCGTCTTCGACGCGCGCGGCCGGCTCCGCCACACCGGCGGCGTCGTCGATTGGCCCGGACTGTACGTCACCGGGCTGCCGGTGCTGCGCACGCGCAGATCCAGTTACATCGACGGCGCCGCCGCCGATGCCGCCGACCTGACCGCGCACGTGGCCGGCCACCTCGCCGGGCGCTCACCCACACCCGCACGCTGAGCTACGACGACGGCCCCCACCCGCGCACAGCGCAGGTGGGGGCCGTCGTGGTGTGGTCCGGCTAGCTGGCGCCGACCTCGAAGCGCGCGAAGCGGGTGATGGTGACACCGGCCTCGTCCAGCAGCGCCTTGACGGTCTTCTTGCTGTCGGTGACCGACGACTGCTCGAGCAGCACGACGTCCTTGTAGAAGCCGTTCACCCGACCCTCGACGATCTTCGGCAGCGCGGCCTCCGGCTTGCCCTCTTCCTTGGCGGTCTCCTCGGCGATACGACGCTCGGCGGCGACGATGTCCTCGGGCACCTCGTCACGGGTGACGTACTTGGCCTTCAGCGCCGCGACCTGCATGGCGGCACCGCGGGCAGCCTCGGCTGCGGCATCGCCTGCACCGGTGTACTCGACGAGCACGCCGACGGCCGGCGGCAGGTCCGAGGCCCGCTTGTGCAGGTAGGTGGCGACCGGAGCGTTCAGCGACACGACGCGACGCAGCTCGAGCTTCTCGCCGATCTTGGCGGACAGCTCCTGCACCAGCGCGTCGACGGTCTGACCGTCGACATCGAGGGCCTTGAGCGCGTCCAAGTCAGCGGGCTTGGCGGCCGCGGCGGCGGTGACGAGCTTGTCGGCCAGGGCCTGGAACTCGGCGTTCTTGGCGACGAAGTCGGTCTCCGAGTTGATCTCGATCATGACGCCGTCCTTGGCGGCGACCAGACCCTCGGCGGTGGTGCGCTCGGCACGCTTGCCGACGTCCTTGGCGCCCTTGATGCGCAGCACCTCGACGGCCTTGTCGAAATCGCCGTCGGTCTCCTCCAGCGCCTTCTTACAGTCCATCATTCCGGAGCCGGTGAGCTCGCGGAGCCGCTTGACGTCAGCTGCGGTGTAATTCGCCATTCTCGGCGATTCCTCCTCGGTTTCAGATGTGTGGCTAGGTGCGGTTATAGCGCACCCAGCCACTCACCTAGATGGCGTGCAAATGAAATGTCAGGCTTGCGCTTCCGGGGCGGCGGGCGCTTCCGACTCGCCCCCGGCCTCGGCAGTCGCTCCGGCGAGCAGTTCCTGCTCCCACTCGGCGAGCGGCTCGCCGGCACCGGCCTCGGGCTTCTCGTCCGAGGCGGTGTTGATGCCGGCCCGGGCCTGGACACCTTCGGCGACGGCGGAGGCCACCACCTTGGTGAGCAGCGCGGCGCTGCGGATCGCGTCGTCGTTGCCCGGGATCGGGTAATCGACGAGGTCCGGATCGCAGTTGGTGTCCAGGATGGCGATGACCGGGATGTTCAGCTTGCGCGCCTCGCCGACGGCGATGTGCTCCTTGTTGGTGTCGACAACCCAGATGGCCGACGGAACCTTGGCCATGTCCCGGATACCGCCGAGCGTGCGCTCGAGCTTGGTCTTCTCACGCGTGAGCATGAGGATTTCCTTCTTGGTGCGACCCTCGAAACCACCGGTCTGCTCCATCGACTCCAGCTCCTTCAGGCGCTGCAGCCGCTTGTGGACGGTCGAGAAGTTGGTGAGCATGCCACCCAGCCAGCGCTGGTTCACGTACGGCATGCCGACGCGGGTCGCCTCCGCAGCGATCGACTCCTGAGCCTGCTTCTTGGTGCCGACGAAGAGCACGGTGCCGCCATGGGCAACGGTCTCCTTGACGAACTCGTAGGCCTTGTCGATGTAGGTCAGCGTCTGCTGCAAGTCGATGATGTAGATGCCGTTGCGGTCGGTGAAGATGAATCGCTTCATCTTCGGGTTCCAACGGCGGGTCTGATGCCCGAAGTGTGCGCCGCTGTCGAGCAGCTGCTTCATGGTCACAACAGCCATGGCTGATGTTCTTCTTTCTATCGTCGAGCTGAGCGTAGCGAAGCCGCCCACCAGCTCTGCCGGTTGACGCAGGTGATCCGGCGGACCCCTGCCCTGGCGCCCGGGCCGTCCGGACCCACTTAAATGGGACCAGCCGGACGACCGTGGTACGGACGCGCGAAGTCGATCCGTGCTTGCACAGACCGCCTTGCCAGTGTAGTGGCTGTGGCCTCGTGTACCTAACCGGCGCTCGACCACCGAAAGCGGCCGTGCCGACGGATCAGTGTGCGCGGTCCGTGTGGCCCAGGCTGCGGTCCGGGTCGACCCGGTCGCGGACCAGTTGCTTCAGCTGCGTGATCTCGGGAAAACCGTTGCGCTCCTTGCGGTCCCAGATCGTCTCGGCGTCCAGTTCGATGCGGTAGACACCGCCGGTGCCAGGCTTGAGCGCCACCTCGTCGAGATCGTGCCCGAACGTCTGCAGCAACTCCTGCGCCATCCAGGCCGCGCGGGCGAGCCAATTGCATTGGGTGCAGTACTCGATCGTGACACGTCCGGACATCCTCGGCTCCTCACCTGAGCGCAGCGATTCGACGTCGATCCTCCCCCAGCACAGTGCCGTGGCGCCGCGGCGTTCGTCATCCACAGCAAGCAGCCAGGTTATCCACAGGCAGGCAGGCGCGATCGCGCGCGGCGGTGCACGATCGGCGCATGCCGAATCGCTCGCACCTCGGGCCCATGCAACGCCGCGGTTGCCACCTCGGGCGCGTACTGCGCGTCGCCGTTCTCGCGGTGTCGATGGCGATGTTGCTCGGTGTGGCGGCGGCATCCGCCGGCGCGCCGAACTCTTTGGGCACCTTTGCGGCCGGAGGTATCGCACCACGGGTCGCGGGGGCCAACCCGGCGTCCCCCATCGCTTCGGCGCCGGCCGGCACAACAGCCGCTCTCGATCTGCCCATGCCGCGCAGCGCCGTCGTATCGATCGCCGCACCCGGCGCGGGCGGCTCGCATGCAGAATCGGATCGCGCGGCATCCGGCCCCGCCCGGTCGTCGCAGTCGGGTACCGAGCGGGTATTCGGCTGGCCGCTGCGTCCGCGGCCCGCGGTCGTCCGCCGGTTCGACAAGCCGGAGCACAACTGGCTGCCCGGCCATCGGGGCGTGGATCTGGCGGCGCTTGCCGGGCAGTCGGTGCACGCCGCCGGTGCCGGTGTCGTCGTGTTTGTCGGCGAGGTGGCGGGCAAGCCCGTGGTGTCGATCGACCATCCCGGCGGGCTGCGCACCACCTACGAGCCGGTCCGCGGCACACTCACGCCCGGGCGCCGCGTCGGCCGTGGCGATGTCATCGGAACCGTCGAGGCGGGCCACCCCGAGTGCGCGGCACCGGCCTGCCTGCACTGGGGTGTGCGGCGCGGCCGGGAGTACCTCGACCCACTCGCCCTCGTGCGCGCGACACCGATCCGCCTCGAACCGCTTGACTCTCCCCCCACGGGACGGCCGAACCTCTAGGCATGATCAAGAACATCTTCCCCGCCATCTGCAGCGACAACGTCGCCGCAACCCGCGATTTCTACGTTGAGCTGTTCGGCTTCCAGGTCGTCTTCGACAGCGGCTGGTACGCCCATCTGGACGCCGACGGCACCCAACTCGGCATCGTCCAGCGCGATCACCCGACCGTGCCATCCACGCTGCGCGTACTGCCCGCCGGTGTGTTCGTTTCCATCGAGGTCGACGACGTCGACGCCGTGTACTCCAAGCTGAACGGCGCGCCCGTGCACCTCTCCCTGCGCGACGAGGACTTCGGCCAGCGCCACTTCATCACCGAAGACCCGAGCGGCACCCCGGTCGACGTCATCAAGCCGATCAAGCCGTCGCCCGAGTTCGCGGCCTACCAGGTGTCCGCCGCCCACTAGCCGGCACACCCCACGACGCCTGCGCCGTCGTCGACCCTCGACAGACGCCCGCCAGTTCCGGTGCGGTGCTTCGCCTTCGGGCCGGGCTCACCTGCCGCAGCTGGCGGCGTCTGCGGACCGCAGCTGGCGGCGTCTGCGGACCGGAGCGGCCGAGCGCCGCCCGAACCCGGTCGGCGGGCAACCGGGAGCACCGGCACGCCCGCCGGGACCTACGCCCGCGGATGCGCTTGGTCGTGTACCGCGCGCAACCGGGCCACCGACACGTGCGTGTAGAGCTGAGTCGTGGCGAGGCTCGTGTGTCCCAGCAGTTCCTGCACCATCCGCAGGTCGGCGCCGCCCTCGAGCAGGTGCGTTGCCGCCGAGTGGCGCAGACCGTGGGGGCCGAGGCTGGGCGCGTCCGGCACCGCGTCGAGAACCTCGTGTACGACGGTGCGCGCCTGTCGTTGATCGAGTCGACGACCGCGGCGGCCGACCAGCAGTGCTGCGCCGGAGTGTTCGTTGACCAACGTGGGCCGCCCGTGCCGCAGCCAGGCGTCGAGAGCGTCTGCGGCCGGGCGCCCGTACGGCACCGAGCGCTCCTTGTTGCCTTTGCCGAGCACGCGCACGACCAGTCGGCCGGTGTCCACGTCGTCCACGTCCAGCCCGCACAACTCACCCACGCGAATTCCCGTGGCGTACAACAGCTCGACGATGAGACGATCGCGCAGCGCCATCGGGTCCTGTTGCGCGGCACCGGATTCCGCTGCCTGTACCGCCTCCAGCGCCTGCTGACGACGCAACACCCCTGGCAGTGTGCGGTGCGCTTTCGCCGAACGCAGCCGGGTTCCCGGATCGGCGGGAATCCGGCCGGTGTGCGCCAGCCAGGCCGTAAACGTGCGGGCCGCCGAGGTGCGCCGCGCCATCGTGGTGCGCGCCGCTCCGGATGCGGACAACGCGCCCAGCCACGACCGCAGAGTTGGCAGGTCCAAGTCGGTGACTTCGGCGCCACCCAGCGAAACCATGTGTGCCAGAAGCGAGTTCACATCGCCGAGATACGCGCGAACCGTGTGCTCGGAACGGCCACGCTGGAAGCGCAAGTACTCGCCGAACGCTTCGACGTGCGCGTCCACATCCATATCGCCACGCTAGCTCGCGCCGCCGTCGCTCCGGCCGCACCCAAGGGTGTGTCGCGCGACGCCGCGAACGGCTGTGACCGCATCGGATCGCGCACTCGCCACCCGACCTGCTCGCGCACGTGCGCGACCGTCGCTCGGCGAGTGTTAGCCGCGCCAGCAGTCGCAGCCGGCAAGCCGATGCCATATACGATTCGGCGCACGTCGCCACCGCTGAGGACGGACAGGCCATCCGGGCGAACCAGGATCCGCGCAGCACGGTGGCGCCGCGCGCCGGCGAGGGACGAGGCTCGCCGGCGCTCACAGGGCGTCACGTTTCGGTTCGATGCTTGCGATACCACCCCCTTTCGTCGGTGCCGACGAAGCCTGCGTCCACCAGGGCCGGGATGGCGGAACAGACGGATTCGACAGGCACGCCGGAGGTTTCGGCGAGTTCCGTGGCGCCGCGGGAGCCGATCGCGGGGAAGGCCTCGTAGACGCGCAACATGTCACCGGCTAGGGCATCTGTGGGCCGGTGCGGCCCGCTTTCACCGGTGACGGGCAAGCACATCGGTGCGGCCTCGTCGATGACCTCGCTCGCGCGGGTGACCAGGCGCGCCTGGCCGTCGCGAATCATCTGGTGACACCCGGTGGACAGCGCCGAGGTGACCGGGCCCGGCACGGCCAGCGCCGGACGCCCGAGGCGGCGCGCCCACATGGCGGTGTTCCGGGCGCCGCTGCGCCAGCCGGCTTCCACCACCAGCACCGCTTCCGACAGCCCGGCGATGAGTCGATTGCGTTCCAGGAAACGGTATTTCGTGACTGCGGTGCCGGGCGGGTATTCGCTGACGAGGAGTCCGCATTCGGCCACCGCCGCCAGCAGCCGCGCGTGCGAACTCGGATACACCTGATCCACTCCGCACGCGAGCAGCGCGACAGTGGGCGCCTGCATCGCAAGCGCGGCCCGATGCGCGGCGGCATCGATCCCGTATGCGGCGCCGGAGACGGTGGTCCAGCCGTCGGCGGCGAGTTCACCGACGATGTCGGCGGTGACGTGCCGCCCGTACCCGGTGGCTGCTCGTGCGCCGACGACGCCGATGGCGCGATCGGTGACGGCCGACAACGACGATTCGCCGACGACCCACAGGCACAGCGGCGCGCCGCATTCGTCGTCCGGCCGGTTCTGTACCGAGAACGCGAGCATCCGCCAGGCCGGCCACTCCTCGTCGTCCGGCGTGACCAGGCGCCCGCCGACACGCTCCACCGCCTCGAGATCCCGTGCCGGATCGACACGATCGCGCCGCGCAATCGTCTTGTTGCGCAACACCTTGGGCAGCTCGCGCTCGCGGACGGCGGCGGCCGCGTCCAGTACGCCCACCGCGTCGACGAACTGGTTCATCGCCGCGCACGGCCCTTGCAGCACGCCCGACAGGTACGCCCACGCCAGGCGCCGAGCCTCGGTGCCGGTCATGCCCGAAAGTCCAGCGCGGCGACGACATCCGAGGCGTCCGGCGCGGATGCGCCACGCAGATCTCCCAGCGTCCACGCGACGCGCAAGGCGCGATCGGCGCCACGCGCGGAAAGCCTGCCGGCGCCCATGGCGCGCTCGAGCACGGTCATGGCCGTGCGCGACAAGGGAAATTGTTTGCGCAGGACGCTGCCGGGGACCTCGGCGTTGGTGCGCAGTCCGAAGCGCTGCCAGCGCGCGGTGGCCGCCTCGCGCGCAGCAATCACGCGCTCGCGCACGGTAGCGGTGTCCTCCGTGGAATCCTCGACGAGGAGACCGCAACGCTCGGCCTGCATGGCGACCCGCAGGTCGACCCGGTCGATGAGCGGGCCCGACAACTTCGCGAGATATCGGCGCCGCGCCGACGGCGCACAGACACATTCGACATCGCGAGCGGGCGCACACGGGCACGGGTTGGCGGCGAGCAGCAGCTGGAATCGCGCGGGATACCGGGCGAAACCCTCCGCACGCGCGATGCGGACCTCGCCCTCCTCCAGTGGTGTGCGCAGCGATTCCAGCACCTTCTGCCCGAATTCGGCGTACTCGTCCAGGAACAGCACGCCGCGATGTGCACGGCTGGCGGCGCCCGGCTTGACCACCCGCGAACCGCCACCGACCATCGCCATCACCGACGAACTGTGGTGCGGGGCAACGAATGGCGCGACCGTGACGAGCGGATTGCCCGGCGCCAGCGCGCCCGCGATGGAATGAATCGAGGTGACCTCGAGCGATTCGGCCTCGGTGAGCGGCGGCAGCAAGCCCGGAAGCCGTTGCGCCAGCATGGTTTTGCCGATGCCGGGCGGGCCGGTGAGCATCATGTGGTGGCCACCCGCGGCCGCCACTTCCAGAGCATGCCGAGCCTCGGCCTGCCCGACCACGTCGCTCAGATCGCCGCACCCGCCGTCCGCCGCGACCGCGCGTGCGCCGGGTTCGGCCAGCGTCCCGTGCCCGTTCAGCCAGGCGACAACCTCGCGCAAGGTGTGCGCGCCCCGCACCTCGATCCCGTCGACCAGACCCGCCTCACCCAGCGCGGACGCCGGCACAAGGACGGTGGGCCAACCCGCGTTGCGGGCGGCGACGACGGCCGGCAGCACGCCGCGCACCGCGCGCACGCGACCGTCGAGTGCGAGTTCGCCGAGCAGCACCGTCTTTTCGAGCCGGTCGCCGGGCACCGCACCGGCGGCGTGCAGCACAGCCATGGCAAGTGCGAGGTCGTACACGGAGCCGACCTTGGGCAACGTCGCGGGCGACATCGCCAGGATGACCCGGGAATCGGGCCAGTCCTCGCCCGAGTTCACCACCGCCGCGCGGACCCGGTCGCGTGACTCGTGCAATGCCGCGTCCGGCAATCCGACCAGATGCACCCCGGGCAGTCCGCGGCCGATGTCTGCCTCGATTTCGACCAGCTGACCGTCGAGCCCGGCCACCGCCACCGAGTGCGCCCTTCCGAGCGCCATCACAGCACCGCCTCGTAGTGCGTGATGGCGGGCACCCGGTTGCCCTCGATGAGCACCGCGAGCACGTCTACCCGCACGGAGGTGAAGCCGCCGCCGTGCTCGCGCAGCCACAGCCCGGCGAGCAGGCGAAGTTTGCGGATCTTCGCGACGGTGACCGCCTCGGCCGGAGTGCCGAAGCCGTGCCCCCGCCGCGTCTTGACCTCCACGAACACCACGGTGGTCCCGGTGCGCGCCACGATGTCCAGCTCACCGTGGCGGCACCGCCAGTTCCTGGCCACGATCTCGAAGCCCGCGGCCGTCAAATAGTCGGCCGCGACATCTTCGCCGCGTGCCCCCAGCGCCAGATTGCGAGTCATGGCGCGAACTCTGCCGCATCGTCACGACAAGCCCGCGGAGCCGACCTGGGCTTTTACCGTGCCCTGTGGATGGATGAGAGCTTGTGAACAGGCCCCGGGTCAGTCGGGAAGCCGCAGGTCAGTCTTCTCGAGCTCCTCGATGTTCACGTCCTTGAACGTGATCACCCGAACTTGTTTGACGAATCGCGCCGGCCGGTACATGTCCCATACCCAGGCATCGGCCATCCGGACCTCGAAGTACACCTCGCCGTCGGCGTTGCGGGGCGCGATGTCCACAGAATTGGCCAGGTAGAAGCGTCGCTCCGTCTCCACGACGTACGAAAACTGTCCGACGATGTCCTTGTACTCGCGGTACAGCGACAGCTCCATCTCGGTTTCGTACTTTTCGAGATCCTCAGCGCTCACAACGCAATCATCTCGCAAGCGGATTCGGCGATCGCATCCAGGGAGGCGGAGGCCTCGCAGGCGGCGACGTTGCGCCAGGACCGCCGATGTTCGGTGCTGGGGCCGAGCACGTCCAGTGCCGCCAGATGGGCTGGCGTGTTGTAACCCTTGTGCACGGCGAATCCGTAGCCGGGATGCTTGGCGTCGAGCTCGATCATCATCCGGTCGCGGGTGACCTTGGCGAGAATGCTGGCCGCTGCGATGCAGGCCGCGCTGGCATCGCCGCCGATCACCGGTAACGACGGCACCGCCAGGCCGGGCACCCGGAAGCCGTCCGAGAGCACATAGCCCGGCGCAACGCCGAGTTTGGCCACCGCGCGCCGCATGCCCTCGATGTTCGCCACGTGCACCCCGATGGCGTCGATCTCCCAAGCGGGAATGCTGACGACGCTCCACGCCAGGGCGCGACGCTTGATCACCGGGTACAGCTCGTCGCGGGCCTTCTCTGTAAGCTTCTTCGAATCGTCCAGGCCGGCAAGGGAACTGAGCGAGTTCATCGGCAACACGCAAGCCCCGACGACGAGCGGCCCCGCGCAGCAGCCACGTCCGGCCTCGTCCACTCCGGCGACCGGTCCGAGGCCGACGCGGATCAGTGCAGACTCCAGCGTCCGCAAGCCGGCGGACTTGCGGATGACGGTGCGTGGCGGCCAGGTTGGCATGGCGAAACGAGCGATGAATCTAGTTTTGCGGGTTCGGCGAACCGATTCCACCCCAGCGGCCGGGCGGGAGCACGATGAATCGCGCCTTGCCGCGGATGTTCTCGATGGGGATGGTGCCCTGCAGTTCGTCGCCGATGTGGTAGCGCGAGTCGGCCGAGTGCATGCGGTTGTCGCCCATCACCCACACGTTGCCGTCGGGGACCTTGATTGGGCCGAATTCCGGTCCGAGACAGGGCAGTTGCTGCTTGGCCGCGTCGGCCTCGGGATTGCTGGTGTACGGCTCGTTCAGCAGCTTGCCGTCGACCTTGACGCCGCCGTCGGAGTTGCGGCATTCGACGGTCTGGCCTCCGGTTGCGATGACGCGCTTGACGAGGTCGTTCTCGTCCGGCGGCACGACCCCGAAGATCGAGCCCGCGTTCTGCAACGCGCGCACCACCGGATTGTCCGAGCGAATCGACTTGTAGTTGCCGTTCCACGACGGCGGGCCGAGGAACACCACGACATCGCCCGGTTCCGGATCACCGAACCGGTAGGTGATCTTGTCGACGACGATACGGTCACCCGTGCAGCCGGCGCAGCCGTGCAGCGTGGTTTCCATCGATTCCGACGGGATGAGGTACACCCGGGCGATGAAGGTCTGCAGGACGAAGCTGAGCACCAACGCGACGACGATCAGGATCGGAAGCTCTTGCCAGAAAGGGCGCTTCTTCTTGTCCTTCTTCGTTTTCGGCTTGCGGTGGCTCGTCGGCTCCGACTCGGGGTGTTCCGTCACCGCAACAGGTTAGCCCAGGGCAACCGGCATGCCCGCGTTACCCGCGCATGCAGAAAGGGCACCTCCGACCGGGAGGTGCCCTTCGTCGAACCGAGTCGCCCGCGGCGATTCAGCTCAGCGCTTTTCCTTGATCTTGGCGGCCTTGCCGCGCAGGTCGCGCAGGTAGTACAGCTTGGCGCGACGGACGTCACCGCGGGTGACGACCTCGATGTGGTCGATGTTGGGGCTGTGCACCGGGAAGGTGCGCTCGACACCGACGCCGAAGGAAACCTTGCGCACGGTGAAGGTCTCGCGGATGCCGCCGCCCTGGCGCCGGATCACGACGCCCTTGAAGACCTGAACGCGCTCCTTCGAGCCTTCGATGACCTTGACGTGGACGTTCAGCGTGTCGCCGGGGCGGAAGTCGGGCACATCGCTGCGCAGCGACTGGGCGTCCAGGGAGTCCAGGGTGTTCATTCGGTTTGCCGTCCTTGCGGTTCGCGTGAGCAGAGGAACCTGGTGACGTGGTAAACCAGCGACCGGTTCATGCTCCGGATACGAGTGTCGGAAGCCGGGCAGGCGAAATCTGCGTTCCTGCGCCAGGCAACCCGACAATTGTGCCAGACAACCTCACCTGGAACGAAATCGGAGGTTGCGGCCGGCCTGCGCGCCGCCCCGGCGCAGGGGCCGCCTCGCGCGCTGCACGGTGCGGGCCCGCCGGATGCTGGTGGGTGGCGGCGGCGCCGCGTGCACGGTGCGATCCAGTTGCGCTTCGGCAGCTTGACGAGCGTGCTCGATGTCCGGCTTGCCCGCGATGAGGTCTTGCACGTAGATCTTCGCTTCGACGACCGGTCGGCGTAGCCGCCGCTCTCGACTCAGTGCGCGTTCCATCTTGTCGGGGCGGTCGGTGTAGCGCCAGCGCGCCCACGGCGCCCCCGGTCGCGACAGCCGGACTGCGCCGATCACCAGCAGTGGTGCGAAGAACAGCCCGACGAGCCCGGTCCAGATCTTGCCCTTCAACAGCACCACCGCGGCGAGGGCGAAGTTGACGACCGCGCCGGCGCCCCACGCCGCTCGCAGCCAGGGATTCGGGTCGGATCGAAAGCCGGTCACGTCGACGGTGGCGAACGGCTGAATGCCCAGTAGCAGCAGTCCGGTCACCGCGATGGCCACGAAGACGGCGTCGACGGACGTGCGTCCTTCCTCGGTCCAGTAGACGTCTTCGAGGTAGAAGATCAGCGCGAACTCGTCCAGCACCAGCGCGGATCCGATGCCGAAGATGCCGGCGAGCACCGCGCCGCTGGTCTGGGAGCCGTCGTAGATCGCGATGATGCCGCCACCGGACACCAGCATCGCGATGACGCCGAACACCACGTGATGAATGTGGTGCCCGTTCGGTTTGACGTTGCCGGGCCACCACCGGACCTTGGCCCGGATCAGCCGCACGCTGATCCGGATGCCGACGAATCCGATGATGATTCCCAGGAAGAAGCAGAACAACGGCAGCCGGCCGGGCGCGACGATTTCCTCATCCAGCCAACGCTGCATAGGTCGAGGCTAACGCGTCGAGGTGCGACGGTTTTGCAACAGGTTCAGCGCCCGAAACCGGCGCGGCGCAGCGCGTCCGCCATCGAGCCCGACGGCGGCGCACTTTCCCGGCGCTGGTTGCCCTGACGCTGGTTGCCGCGCTGCCCGCCCTGACCCTGACCGCCCTGGCGCTGGCCACCTTGTCGCTGACCGCCTTGGCCTTGTCCACGCGCGCCGCCCGTGCGCTGGCCGTCGCGCGGCTGCCCCTTGGCGGGTGCGGCATCGTCGTCCAGGCGCAGCGTGAGCCCGATGCGGTTGCGCTGGACGTCCACCTCGGTGACCTTCACCTTGACGACGTCGCCGGACTTCACCACCTCGCGGGGGTCCTTGACGAAGTTGCGCGACATCGCGGACACATGCACGAGGCCGTCCTGGTGCACGCCGACGTCGACGAAGGCACCGAAGGCGGCGACATTGGTGACCACGCCTTCGAGGATCATTCCCGGCTTCAGGTCGGCCACCTTCTCCACGCCGGCGGCGAACGTCGCGGTCTTGAACTCCGGACGCGGGTCGCGGCCCGGCTTGCGCAGCTCGTCGATGATGTCGGTGACGGTGGGAACGCCGAACTGCTCGTCGACGAAGTCGGCCGCCCGCAGGCCGCCGAGCGCGCGTTCGTTGCCGATGATTTCGGCGACGGCGTAGCCGGTCTTGTCGAGAATGCGGCGCACCACCGGGTAGGCCTCCGGGTGCACGGCGGACTTGTCGAGCGGGTCGTCGCCACCGGGGATACGTAGGAAGCCCGCGCACTGCTCGAACGCCTTCGGTCCGAGCCGCGCGACCTTCTTCAGATCGGCGCGCGTGCGGAAGGGTCCGTTCTGATCGCGGTGCGCCACAATGCTTTCCGCGAGCGAGCCGGCGATGCCCGACACGCGCGAGAGCAGCGGGACGGATGCGGTGTTGACGTCGACACCGACTGCGTTCACCGCGTCTTCGACGACGGCGCCGAGCGAGCGCGACAGCAGCGTTTCGGACACGTCGTGCTGGTACTGGCCGACGCCGATGGACTTCGGGTCGATCTTGACGAGCTCGGCGAGCGGATCCTGCAGCCGGCGGGCGATGGAGACCGCACCGCGCAGCGACACGTCCAGTTGTGGCAGTTCCTGCGAGGCGTAGGCCGATGCGGAGTACACCGACGCCCCGGCCTCGGACACCACGACCTTGGTCGGCTTGCCGTCTGGGATCAACGAAATCAATTGCCCGGCAAGGGCGTCCGTCTCGCGCGAGGCGGTGCCGTTGCCGATGGCGATGAGCTGCACGCCGAACCGGGCAACCAGCGCGCCCAGCACGGCCAGCGCCTTGTCTTCGTGGTGCAAGTAGACGACTTCGGTGGCGACGACCTTGCCCGTACCGTCGACCACGGCCACCTTGACGCCGGTGCGGTAGCCCGGGTCCAGGCCCATGGTGGTGCGCCCACCCGCGGGCGCGGCGAGCAGCAGATCCTTGAGGTTGGTGGCGAACACGTCGACGGCGTCGCGCTCGGCGGCCTGGCGCAGCCGGGTGCGCGTGTCGATGCCGAGCGTGATGAGCAGCTTGGTACGCCAAGCCCAGCGCACGGTGTCGAGCAACCACCGATCGGCCGGGCGGCCGCGGTCGGCGATGTCGAACCGGGCCGCGATGCGCCCCTGGTACGGCTCGTCCTCGCCGGCGTCGAGAGTCAGCTGCAGGACCTCTTCCTTCTCGCCGCGCAGCAGGGCCAGCACCCGGTGCGACGGGATGGTGGTGAAGGACTCGCTGAACTCGAAGTAGTCCTTGAACTTGGCGCCGGACTCTTCCTTGCCCTCGCGCACCGCCGAGCGGGCGTGGCCGGTGTTCCACATGGTTTCGCGCAGCTCACCGACCAGATCGGCGTCCTCGGCGAACTGTTCGACGAGAATCGCGCGGGCGCCGTCGAGTTGTTCGGCGGTGTAGCTCGCGGGGTCCGTGGTGGGGTCGCTCAACAGCGCGTCGGCGACCGGCTGATGCCCGGCTTCGCGGGCGATCTGCGCCTTGGTGCGCCGCTTCGGCTTGAATGGCAGGTAGATGTCTTCCAGGCGAGCCTTGGTGTCCGCCAACATGATCCGCTGCTCGAGTTCCGGTTCGAGCTTGCCCTGCGAGCGGATCGAGTCGAGCACCGCGGCGCGCCGGTCGTCGAGTTCGCGCAGGTATCCCAGACGCTCGTCGAGCGTGCGCAGCTGCGCATCGTCGAGGCCGCCGGTGGCTTCTTTGCGGTAGCGGGCGATGAAGGGCACCGTGGAGCCGCCGTCGAGCAGGTCGACAGCCGCGCGCACCTGCCCCTCGGCCACCTGCAGTTCTTCGGCGATGCGTTGGTTCACGGAAGTCACGGCGAAGAACACTACCGTCGTCCGGCCGGACAGTTGCTGCGGCCGCACTCGCATTCGAGGTGCGCTGCAGCGGTGTCCAGGTTGGCCAGCAGAACAATTGCGTCGGCGCGCCGCTGCGCGAGTGTGCGCGGATCGTGTCCGCAGACCTGCAGGGTCAGCTCGCGCAAGCGCCGGGCGAGAGCCTGGGCACCGGCGGGCGGCAGCAACCCGTCGATCGTGTACATGCCGTCCGTGGCGGGCCGGATTCGCACATCACGCAGTTCCCGGCGCCGCTCGCGGCGACGGCGGGTGCCGTGCGGATCACGACTGGTGACGACGCGCCGCCCGGTCTCGCGCAGCCAGCCGACCGCCGACGTGCGCGCCGCCGACACCAGCCGCGACTCGAGCACGCCGACCAGGTCGTCGTCGGCCGAGGCGGTGATGTCGACGATGGCACCGGCGCGGGCCAGATCGATATCGCCAGCCCGAAACGCCGTGTGCGTCAACGGAAGCCGATCGCGAATCGCGCGGGCGACGGACATCGACTCGCGCACGTCGGCCTTGGTCATGTGGAGCGCGGTGGCCGCCTCGGCCACCGCGAACTCGACGGGCCAACGGTCGTACATCTCGCCCAGCACCTCGACGATCCCGGACTCGGCTACCGCCTTGGCCCGATTGGCCAGCCGCAGCGCCTCGACGAGCCCGGCATCGTCTCGCTTCGCCAGATCACTCGTCTCGAACATGTGTTCGACTGTACGCGGACGGTTCGAACGACACAACCGCGGGACTGAGCGCCCACTTCCGGCGCCGAGATGGCCGAAACGGCCCTGCGAACGCCGAAAGTGGACACTCAGTCCCGGGCCTGCGCCGCCGCCACGCCGTCGCCGGAGAGTTCGGCAAATCCGATGCGCCGCCCGGTCGCGGTGAGCAGCAAGGCCGATGTCGGGCCGGCGACCAGCGGTCCCGCACCCGCCGACCATCCGGAATCCGTTGCCTCGAACCGCAGTCCGGCGAACTTGCGATCCGCGCCGAAGGTGGCCCAGACACGTTCCAGCGATACACGCGCGGCCGCCGCCGGCATCTCGCGCCGCACCCCGAGCGGGACGGCGATGTCCTGGAAATGCACCAGGGTGTCCATCAGGCGATCCACCGGTGTCGTCCCGATCGCATGCTTGCGCGACGGCGCGATCGCCCGACTTTCGGCGGCAAGCTCGGGAATCGGCTTGGCCGCGTACCGAATTGCGGTGTCGGCGATCAATCTGTCGACGTTGCCCCGGGCCCGGATCAGCTCGAACACAAGCACCGGAACGGTGAACTTGGTTGCCAGAACGAGGTGGGCGACGACATCGCGCACCCGCCAGCTCGAACACAACGACGGCGTCTCCCACTGCTCGGCGGTAAGCCCGTCGAGCAGGTCGGCGAGCGCCAGGCGCTCCTGTTCGACGATTGTCCAGATCTCATCCGGCTGCACACCCCGACCGTACCCGGGACTGAGCGCCCATTCTCGGCTCTCGCCGGGCCGAGGGTGCCTCGCAATCGACAGTCCCGCGGGGCACGATTCGCAACGGAGTCCCTTGGGCGCATGCGCGACGTTCGGCGACCGCCCGGACACCGACTCGGGAATCGCCCGGAAATCGCCTCGAATCCCGTCGGCTGGCCCTGAATGGGTTCGCCCGCGTACTGCGCGATCGACGGTTTCGCAGCTAAGTGTCGGATTCCGGCCGCAGATCCGGGCGGCGCGCCCGCGTGCGCGTCAGCGACTGTTCGCGACGCCACGCCGCAATCTTCGCGTGATCGCCCGACAAGAGCACCGGCGGCACGTCGAGACCGCGCCACGACGCCGGGCGGGTGTACGAGGGGCCCTCCAAGAGCCCGTCGCTGAACGAATCCTCTTGGTGGGACTGCTGATTGCCGAGGACGCCGGGCAGCAGGCGCACAATGGCCTCGCACATGACGAGGACTGCGGCCTCACCGCCGATGAGCACGTAGTCGCCGATCGAGACCTCTTCGACGCGCACGCGCCGCGCGGCGTCGTCGAACACCCGCTGGTCGATGCCTTCGTAACGACCGCAAGCGAATACGAGGTGCGGCTCGGTGGCCCAACGCTGCGCGGTGGCCTGCGTGAACGGCACTCCGGCGGGTGTCGGCACGACGAGCACGGCGTCGTCCGGGCACACCTCGTCCAAAGCATCGCCCCAGACAACAGGTTTCATCACCATGCCGGGGCCCCCGCCGTACGGGGCGTCGTCGACGGCCTTGTGCACGTCGTGCGTCCAGCGGCGCAGATCGTGCACCTCGAGGCTGATCAGATCACGCTCGATTGCCTTGCCCAGCAGGGCTTCTCGCAGCGGAGCGAGGTAGTCGGGGAAGATGGTGACGACGTCAATCCGCATCGAGCAGGCCCTCGGGCGGATCGATGACGATGCCGTCCGTGCGGGAGACCGTCGGCACGATCGCGGTGACGAACGGGATCAGCACATCGCGTCCATCGGGAGTGCGCACCGACAGCAATTCCCCTGCCGCCGAATGCAATACCTCGCGCACCCGGCCCACGGGCGTACCGTCGAGCAGGCGCACGGGCAGTTCTTCGAGTTCGTGGTCGTAGAACTCGTCCGGGTCGTCGGAGGGGCCCAGCGCGTCGGAGTCGACCACGAACATGGTGCCCCGGATCGCGTCTGCCGCAGTGCGATCGGCAATCTCGTGCAGCCGCACCAGCAGCCGCCCGGAGTGCTCGCGCGCGGACTCGACGGTGTACTCGGTGAGATCGGAGGAGCGCGGCAACCGCCCCGACAAGCGGGCACCGGGTGCGAAGCGCTCCTCCGGAGCGTCCGTTCGGACTTCGACGACGAGCTCACCGTGCACGCCGTGCGATTTGGCTACTCGTCCGACGACGAGTTCCATGGCAGCGCCTACTGATCGGTGTCGACGACGTCGACACGGATGCCGCGGCCACCGATCCCGGTGACCAGCGTGCGCAGCGCGGTGGCGGTGCGACCGCCGCGGCCGATCACCTTGCCCAGATCGTCCGGGTGCACGTGCACCTCGACAGTGCGGCCGCGCCGACCGGTGATCAGCTGGACGCGCACGTCCTCGGGGTTGGAGACGATGCCGCGAACCAGGTGTTCGACGGCATCGGCGACAACCGCACTCACTCGGCGGCCTCTTCGGCGGCGGGCTCGGCGGCGTCTTCCTTCTTCGACGTCTTCTTCTTCGGCGTGGTGGCCTCGGCAACCGGCTCGTTCTCGGCGGCGGCGAGCGCGGCGTTGAACAGGTCCAGCTTGGACGGGCGGGCTTCCTTGACCTTCAGCGTGCCCTCGGCACCCTCGAGGCCCTTGAACTTCTGCCAGTCACCGGTGATCTTGAGCAGGTTCAGCACCGGCTCGGTGGGCTGGGCGCCGACGCTCAGCCAGTACTGGGCGCGCTCGGAATCGATCTCGATGAGCGACGGCTCTTCCTTCGGGTGGTACTTGCCGATGCTCTCGATGGCGCGGCCGTTACGGCGGGTGCGCGAGTCGGCGATGACGACGCGGTACTGCGGGTTGCGGATCTTGCCGAGCCGCGTGAGCTTGATCTTGACAGCCATGGTGGCCTTGTTCCTTTGCTGAGTGGTCACGGCGCAATTCGGCGGTCCACGTGGCTCGTAGACCCGGTTTTGCGAAGGGAGATATGTTGTGACCGCCGGCCGGTGCGGAACCGGTGACGGGCGAACAGCGATCCAGTTTACGCCACGGTGTCAGCTGGGCAAAAACAGCACTGCCAGCGCCGGCAATGCGTTGTTCATCGAGTGTGCGGTCCATGACGAGAACACGCTGCCGGCCTGCAGGCGCGCCATCCCGATGGCCAGCCCACCCCAGATCAGGATCGGCAACCGCCACGGCTCGGCGTGCCATCCGGCGAACAACAATGCGGTGACGACCAACACCAGCCAAGGATTGATCCGGTGCCGTTCCAGCGCACCCCACACGGCGCCACGAAAGATCAGCTCCTCGCCGATCGGCGCGCACAACCACACCCACAGGGCGACGACGACCTTCCAGCCGGGCGGCAGCGCCACCTCGGTGAGCGGCGAATCCGTCGGGAAGTCGTCGAACTGCAGCAACACCACGGCGATGGTGAGCCCGCCGAACACCGACGCGGTGCCCCATCCGAGCCCGACCCGCATCTGCTGCCACGCCTGGGCAGCACTGGTGGGCAGTCCGAAGTCGCGTACCGGGCCGTTGCCGCGCGTCACGCTGATAGCCACGGCGAGCAGCGCGGCCAGGGTCGTCGGGACCGCGAACGACAGGAAGAACGTGGCCGGCGTGAGCTTGTCGACCAGTAGTGCCGCCACGACGAACCCGCCGAAGTGGGTCGCGAGCACGATTCCGGCTTCGAGCAACCCCCAGCGGTGGACGCCGGTGTCCGGCACGCCGACGGATTCGGTCACCGTCGGACGACCCGACCGCGCAGGATCACGATGTCCGGGACCGGCGTGCGGGTGCGCGGGTCGTCGTGGAAGACGACGATGTCGGCGGCCGCGCCGTGCTCGATCCCGGGACGCCGCAACCATTTTCGCGCCGCCCAGGACGCGGCGCCGAGCGCTTCGGTTGCCGTCAGACCGGCATGGCGCAGTTCGACGATTTCGTCGGCGATACGACCGTGCACGATGGAGCCGCCGGCATCGGTGCCGGCGTAGATGGGCACCCCCGCATCGTGTGCCTTGCCGACGGTGTCGCGGACCCGGCGGTGCAGGTCCAGCATGTGCTCGGCGTAGACCGGGAATTTGCCTGCGCCGGCAGCGATTTCGGGAAACGTCGCAATGTTGATCAGGGTCGGAACCAGCGCGGTGCCGGAGGCCGCCATCATCTCGATGGTCTCGTCGGTGAGCCCGGTGCCGTGTTCGATGCAGTCGATGCCCGCGCCGAGCAGGCCGGGCAGCGCGTGCTCGCCGAATACGTGTGCGGTCACGCGGGCGCCCTCGGCATGTGCGGCGTCGATCGCCGCCTTCAGGATCTCCGGGCCCCACAGCGGGCGCAGGTCGCCGACCGTGCGGTCGATCCAGTCGCCGACCAGCTTGACCCAACCGTCGCCCCGACGTGCTTGCTCGGCAACAACTTTGGGCAGATCTGCCTCGTCCTCGACATCGATCGGCAGGTCCCGGAGGTAGCGCTTGGGGCGCGCGATGTGCCGGCCCGCGCGGATGATCTTCGGCAGGTCCTCGTGGTCGTCGATGAACCGGGTGTCGATGGGTGAACCCGCGTCGCGCAGCAGCAGTGCGCCGACCTCGCGCTCGGTTTCGGCTTGCCGGATCGCCCCGTCGTGATCCTCGTGCCCGCCTTGATATTTGATCCCGACGTGGCAATGCGCGTCGACGAGCCCCGGAATGATCCAGCCGGCGGTGCAGACGGTGTCCGCACCCGCGACGGGTTCGAAGGAAATGATCCCGTCGTGCACCCACAGCTCGACCGGCTGCTCGTCCGGCAGCCCGGTACCGCGCAGATGCAAGCGCGCCGACACGAGGTTCAGTTCTTCGGGAATTTGAACTTGGACAGGTCGAAGCCCTCGAGACCGGGCGGCAACTGATCGAGACCGGGCGGCATGTTCGACAGGTCCGGCATGCCGGCGGGCATCCCGGGCATCCCGCCGCGCACCTTCGGCGGCGTCGGACCGCGGCCACCCTTCTTGCCTTTCTTGCCCTTCTTCCGGTTGACCTTCCGGTTCCCGCCGGGCATCCCGCCCATCCGACCCGCCATCTGCGACATCATCTTGCGCGCGTCGAAGAAGCGGTCGACCAGTTGGTTCACGTCGCTGACGGTGACACCCGAACCGTTGGCGATCCGGGCGCGCCGGGAGCCGTTGAGGATCTTCGGGTTCCGACGCTCTGCGACGGTCATCGAGCGGATGACGAAGGCCTGGGTGACGTCCGAGCCGCGCTGCTCGTCGACGATCTTCTTGACGTTCGGGTAGCGATTGATGACCGAAGACAACGACTTTCCGTCGCGTGTCCACGAACTCGTGCGCTGGAATCCGAAACTCAGCCCGGTATCGGCGATGCAC
>CAKZIX010000169.1 GCA_936936565.1 uncultured Nocardiaceae bacterium
CGCGTTCAAGCCGACGTTCATCCTGTCGGTGCCGCGCGTGTTCGAGAAGGTGTTCAACAGCGCCAAGCAGAAGGCACACGACGGCGGCAAGGGCAAAATCTTCGACGCCGCCGCGGCCACCGCGATCGAGTACAGCGAGGCGCTGGAGCAGGGCGGGCCGAGCCTGCTGCTGCGCGCCAAGCACGCACTGTTCGACAAGCTGGTCTACGGCAAGCTCAAGGCCGCCCTCGGTGGCCAGTGCGAGGCCGCGATCTCCGGTGGCGGCCCCCTCGGCGCTCGCCTCGGCCACTTCTTCCGCGGCGTCGGCGTGACGATCTACGAGGGCTACGGCCTCACCGAAACCACCGCCGCCATCACGGTGAACACCCCGGAGTGGATCCGGGTCGGCACCGTCGGCCGCCCGATTCCCGGGCACGGCGCCAAAATCGCCGAGGACGGCGAGCTGCTGCTGCGCGGCCCGGTGGTGTTCGGCGGCTACTGGCACAACGAGGAGGCCACCGCCGAGGCATTCGACGACGGCTGGTTCAAGACCGGCGACCTCGGCTCGATCGACGCGGACGGCTTCGTCACGATCACCGGCCGCAAGAAGGAAATCATCGTCACCGCGGCCGGCAAGAACGTCTCCCCCGCCGTGCTCGAAGATTCGCTGCGCGCGCACCCGCTGATCAGTCAGTCCATGGTCGTCGGCGACGGTCAGCCGTTCGTCGGCCTGCTCGTCACCCTGGACCCGGAGGCCTTGCCGGGCTGGAAGGAACGCCACGGCGTTGCCGCCGACACCCCGCTGTCGGAGCTGAAGAACAACCCCGAGCTGATCGCCGACATCCAGGCCGCGGTGGACGAGACCAACAAGAAGGTCTCCAAGGCCGAGCAGATCAAGAAGATCCGCATCCTGGACGTCGACTGGACCCAGGAGACCGGCGAGCTCACCCCGAAGATGTCGCTCAAGCGTGCGGTGGTGCTCAAGCAGTACGCCGCCGACGTGGACGCGATCTACAACAGCTGACGGCCGCCACGCACGCCGGGGCTGCTCACCGCACCCCGATGCGTGTGACGGCGTTCGATTCGGCGACGAGTTCGCTTACGGCGGTGACGAATTCGGCTCGATCGCCGGGCAGCAGGCTGACCTCCTCGCGGGTGCGCACCAGGTATCGCCCGTCGCCGGCGATGTCGACCCAGCTCAGCACGTAGTCGGGCCGCACCGCGCTCTCGTCCAGGCGCGTGTGTACGACGACACAGCCGATGCCGCAGCGCTGGCCGCTGAGAATTCGCCGGATCACGACGGCGTCGGAATCGGCGGCGCTCGGCAGCACGGGACGCTGCTTGAGATCGGCCAGCCGCGCCCGGCGCGCGGCATGGCGTCCGGGTTCGCGCTCGGGCAACGCACCCACGAACCGGCGCGCCAGATGCTCGGCGTGCCCGAGCGAAACAGTAAGGCCACCACCAACTTCCGGATCGCCGGCGGGCTGCTGCCGAACCACCACCCCGGTGCGTCCCTGCGCGGCGGCGAGTACCCGTACGACGGCACCGTCGTGCGCACCGAATCCGGTGAACCGGGTGTGCGGCGCGGCGAGCACCCGCAGTGCCACCGCGAATTCGGCGTCGACGGTGTCGGTGTGCCACTGCCGCAGCCGGTGCAGATCGGCCGTGCGCGCAGCTTCGGTGCGGGCCGACACGCGCACGCTCAATGGGACGGGCGCGGTGTCGAAACCCGCTGCCTCCCAAGCGAACAGGAACTCGTCGGGCGTGAGCTCCCAGTTCACTCCCGATCCTCGTCCCACTCGCCGAGGACGGCGGGCGAGGCCGGATCCAGTTCGCCGATCAACTCGCTGGCGTTGTCCATGGTCACCAGATAGGTGGGGGTGAGGTGTTCGGTGTCGTCTTCGCCGTCGGCCTTGCGCCCCGCGGGCACCATTCCGATCGGTGCGCCCTTGCCGGCGGCGGCGGTACCCGCGACGGGGCGGACGGTGTCGCTGCCTGCGGCGATGGCCCCGGCCATGCCGCCGCCGAGGGCCCCGACGCCGAGGCCGGTGAGCCCGGCGACGCCCTCACGTTCGCGGTCCTCGTCTTTGCGCTTGGCGCCCGGTGTGGCGAGCGTGCCGGTGTTCACGCCCGGTTGGCCCGGACCGCCGGTGGTGTTGTAGCTGGCCCGGTCGGCGTCGCCGCCGGGCCAGGTCGTGGCGAATGTGCTTGCCGGCGCGGCAGTTTGGCCCGCGCCGAGGGCTGCGGCGGGCATCGTCGCCGGGCTCGCGGCAGCGGGACCGGTGCCGGCCGGATCGGCGCCCGGCTGGTCCGTGAGCGGCAACTCGGTGCTTGCGGGCACCGCCGTTGCGGGCCGCCCGGCTGCCGGGTTCGGCGTGCCGGGCTGGTCGGGACCGGCAGCCGTGCCCACCCGGTGGCCGCCGCTGCCGCTGGTGGCGGTCCCCGTCGCGGCACCGGTGCCGGGACGCGAGTTCGAGCTCACCGTCATCCTGACGACCGCGCCGCCGGGTGCGGCGGACGCGCCGAACGCGGGCACATTGTCCCCCGCCGGCGCGAAACTTTTCGCATAGATCGTCGACATGGCGCGCACCGCGTCACGACGAGCCGCCTCCTTCTCCTCCTGCAGCGCCGTGGTGTCGCCTGCGGCGCTGGGATTGAGGACCGCGCCGGGCAGCAACGCGACCGGATCCCCCGCCACCGGCGGGGCGACCGCGATCTTCACCGCCTCACCGGCGTGCGCCGCCTCGCCCAGGCGCATCGAGACCGCGGTAAGCACCTCCGTGGTGCGTTGCGCCGATCGGAAGAAGGCCTCCACCCCGTCGGCGGCGGCCGCGGCGGCCCTGCCCTGCCAGCCGTTGCCGATTTCGGCCAGCACGCCGAGCATCGTGCTCGCGCGCTGGCGTTCGAAGGCCACGGACACCTCGTGCCATGTGGCCGAGAGCGCTTGCAGCGCACCGGGATCGATGGCGCGAGTCTTTGCGTAGATCTCCTCGTGCGACAGGCCCGCGAACTCCTCCAGCATGGACACGTAGTTCGGGTCGGTGCCCGCGACATCGCCGGTCATCGCAACTCCCCCTCGGTGAGCAATTCGCCCGTCTTTCCCACCGCCGCCGACATCCGCTGATCGTGTTCGCGATAGGCCTTGGCGGCTGCGCGCAAGGATGCCGCCAGTCGGCGGGCCACCGCGGCGTGTCCGTCGAGCGTGTCCGCGCCGTGGCCAGCCTTGCGGCCGAAGCCGCGGGCCAACTGGGTCCCGGAGTCGAAACCGCCGTAGCCGGTGGGACTCTGCAGGCCGCGCAGCGTGCGCGCCTGCGCCTCGGCATTGTCGGCAAACAGCTCGAGCTGCTTGGCGCTCTTCTCGGCGACGTCCGGCTCCAGCCGCAACTCGCCGTTGCCGGCCGCCGTGTACATCGCTTCGGCCGCCGCCCTCGGGTCTGTGCCCGTCATTTTCGGTCCCCACCTCCCGCGTCGTGAGCGGCTGCTCAGCAGCCGCTCAGTTGGTTCGGCAGCGCGTTGTGCACGCGCCTGCCCCGCCCCTGATGCCGACGCCGCAGCGTCGCGATCGGATCCACCCAATCCAGATCATTGCATGTGACGCAACACGAACTCGGCAACGGCCGCGGTGACGGCGGGGTGGACCGGCTGGTCCAGCAGGTCGTGGCCGGCGTCCGGACAGGCGATGAACTCAGGGTTTGCCTGCGCCGCGGCCCAGTCCCGGACCGGCCCGACCGGCGCGCCGATCCGTCAGTGGCTGGGCAGCCGATCCGTC
This sequence comes from uncultured Nocardiaceae bacterium, assembly GCA_936936565.1. Classification (GTDB taxonomy): domain Bacteria; phylum Actinomycetota; class Actinomycetes; order Mycobacteriales; family Mycobacteriaceae; genus CAKZIX01. The sequence continues at coordinate 3,749 of CAKZIX010000169.1, forward strand.
GACCCCGCCGACAGCGCCGCGGCGACATGCTCGATGCCCGCGCGCACCGTGTCGCCGTAGCCGTCGGCGGGCAGGTCCGACAGCGCCGTGCGGGCGTGCTCGAGCTGCTCGCGCGCGGCGTCGAACGAGCCGAGGCGCCGGTAGTTGTCGGCGAGGTTCAGGTGCAGCGACGGGTAGAACCCGGCCACCTGCAGCGACGCATGCTCCTGCTGGGCGCGGGCATCGGTGAGCGCATCGGCGGCGTCGAGCGCGCGCACGTCCCACGCGAGTGCCTGCGCCGGATCGTCGTACAGATCGGCCAGGTAGTGGCCGATGGTGCAGCGGTGCAAGGGATCTCCCAGTACGCCCACCTGCGCCCAGACCGCGAGCAAGCCGCTGCGGGCGGCCGCCACGTCCCCGCCGCGCCCGGCGGCCACCGCCGCGTGAATCGCGGCCATCACCGGATCGGAAGTCATGCCGGCGAGACTACTTCGGCCCACCGACAAACCGGCTCAGTTCACTCGGCTGCCCACCGACTGGGCGAGGAACGGCCACGAGTGGTGCAGGTCGTCCTCCCAATAGCCCCACGAATGGGTGCCGACCGGTCGTTCGTTCAGGGTCACCGGGATGTTCAACTCACGCAGCCGGTTCGCCATGTTGATCGTGCAGAAGTGGACGCCCGCTTCGATCGGCCCGCCGAAGAACAGTTGCAAGGGCAGCGGAAACCGGCCGTCCTGCACCCGGGGATCCGCCGGGGTGTCGTGCGGAATTCCCGGGATCCCGGTGCCGGTGCTCAGGTAGACCGCGGTCCCGCGGAGCCGGTGGGCGTTGAGCAGCGGATCGTTCGCGCGCCACAGCGGTCCGTTGGCCGGACCCCACATGTTCTCCACGCTCTGCCCGCCGCCCCAGTTCTCCACCGTCAGACGCACGAATTCGTGTCCGACCGGATCGGAGGTCTGGGCACACCCGCTGTAGGAGGCCACGCTCTGCCAGAACCCGGGTTTGGCGATCGCCATGTTCAGCACCGACGTGCCGCTCATCGACACCCCGACAGCGGTCCGCCGGCCGTTGGCGCTCAAGAACTTTTCGATCACCGGCGGCAACTCGTCGTTGAGGAAGGTCTGCCACTTGTTGAAGCCGAGCTTGGCGTCGTTGCGAATCCAGTCGGTGTAGTAGGAATTGGCGCCGCCGATCGGGGTGACGACGTTGATGTCCTTCTCGCGCAGGAATTTCACCGCATCGGTTTGCGCGTCCCACCCGCTGCCGTTCGGTCCGCCACCGGAACCGTTGAGCAAATACATCGTCGGACGCGGCGTCGACCGGTCCGCGGCACGGATCACCTGCAACAGGATCGGCTTGTTCATGGCCGGGGAGAACACGGTGACGTGCTGCTGGCGATCGTTCACATCCTGCACCGAAACGATGCCGGCCGGCGCGGCGGTGCCGACACCGGCCACGCCGACCGCGCTCCCGGCGACGACGACACCGGTCAGCGCCCATCGTGCCGACGCGGTGCGGATCGATTTCCAAGACTTCATCTAGACGGCCCCCTTGGGCGTTTGCGGTCACGAGCGTGCCCCGAAACGTTGTGAAACGGCGCTACCCGAGTTCGTAGCGATCTCGACGGCGGATTGGTGCGACGCCGGCCCGCCGGGTGTTTGGGCGCGGCGACCGCGCGCTCTACAGTTGAGCGGATGTTCCTGCTGGGCGATCGGGTGGTGTACAGCGCGAGCGATCTCGCGGTGGCCGCCGACTGCGAGTTCGCGCTGTTGCGCCGGCTGGACGCCGAACTCGGCTCGATCCCGTCCGGCAAGCCGGAGCCGGATCCGATGCTCGAACGCACGGCGCGCCTGGGCACCGCCCACGAGCGCCGCCAACTCGCCGAATTCGCCGCCCGCTACGACGTGGTGACGATGCCGCGGCCGGAGTTCGGCCATCGCGGGTTTGCCGAGGCGAACCTGGCCACCATGGCGGCGGCGCAGCAGGGCACCGACGTCATCTACCAGGCCACGTTCTACGACGGCAGCTTTCTCGGATACTGCGATTTTCTGGTGCGCCGGCCCGACGGGTACGCCGTCTACGACACCAAACTCACCCGGCACGCTCGCGTGGCCGCCCTACTGCAGCTGTGCGCTTACGCGGATGCTTTGCAATACAACGGTATTCGATCGTCCGGCCAGGTCCACCTGGTACTCGGCGACGGTCACGTGAGCTCGCATGTACTGGCCGAACTGATGCCGGTGTATCAGACCCGCCGGGCCCGGCTGGCCGCGATTCTCGACGAGAAGCGCAGCGAGCTCATCCCCGTGCAGTGGGGCGACGAGCGCTACACCGCGTGCGGGCGGTGCGCCGCCTGCCAGCCCGAGATCGAGGCCGCCCGCGACCTGCTGCTGGTTGCGGGGATGCGAATCACCGCGCGCGCCAAGCTGATCGAGGCGGGCATCGGCACACTCGACGAGCTCGCCACGCACCGCGGCGCCGTGCCCGAACTGTCCGATCGCACCTGCACGGCGCTGCGCCGGCAGGCGGAAATCCAACTGCGCCAAGAGCGTTCGGGCAGCCCGGAATTCGAGATCGTCGATGCGGAGGCGCTCGGCGCGGTCCCGGCGCCGAACCCGGGCGACATTTTCTTCGACTTCGAGGGCGATCCGCTCTACACCGAACCCGGAGACCCGGACTGGGGCCTGGAGTACCTGTTCGGCGTCACCACGGAATCGGATGTATTCCAACCGTTTTGGGCGCACAACCGGCAGGAGGAACGACACGCGCTGCAGGCTTTCCTGGATTTCGTGCAGCAGCGCCGGGCCCAGTACCCGCAACTGCGGATCTACCACTACGCCCCCTACGAGCGAGCGGCACTGCTGCGCCTGGCCGGGCGCCACGGCGTCGGCGAAGAAGCCATCGACAATCTGTTGCGCGACAACGTGCTGGTCGACCTGTACCCGATCGTGCGCTCGGCGCTGCGCGTCGGGCAGCGCTCCTACAGCCTGAAGAAACTCGAACCGCTCTACATGGGCGCCGAATTGCGCGACGGCGACGTCACCAACGCCGCGGATTCCATTGTGGCGTACGCGGATTACTGCGCAATGCGCGACAACGACAAGGTCGGCGAAGCGGCCGAACTGCTCGCCGGAATCGCCGACTACAACGCCTACGACTGCCGGTCCACCCGCCGGCTGCGGAACTGGCTGCGCGCACTGGCCGATCGGCACGGCGTCGCACCGGCGGCGGCGCCGACCGTGGCGACCGCCGCCGCCGAAACGGCAACCGAGCTGGAACAGCAACTGCGCGACTACACCGGCGACGGTCCGGTCGCCGATCGCACCCCCGACCAGCAGGCGGCCGCGCTGCTGGCAGCCGCCGTCGGCTACCACCGCCGCGAGCGAAAGCCGTTCTGGTGGGCTCACTTCCACCGCCTCAACCACCCGGTAGACGAGTGGGCCGATACCCGCGACGTGCTCGTCGTGACCGACGGCGCGGTGCAGCGCAAATGGTTCAAGCTGCCCCGCCAGCGCAAGCGCCGCCGAATCCTCACGCTGGCAGGCCGTTTCGAGACCGGCAGCGCACTCACAGCCGGCGCGCAGGTGTTCACGCTCTACGACGCGCCGCTGCCCGACGGCATGGTCGCCGACGGCCCGTGCCGACGCGGCACCGCGAACGCGACGGTGCTCTCCGTCGACACCGATGCGGAGTTCCGCGACCTGCTGGTGCTGGAGGAAACCTTGGCCGACAACGTCGTCGAGTACGACGTGCTGCCGATCGCGGTGACCCCCGGGCATCCCATCCGGGCGGTGCGCCTGGAAACCGCCATCGCCGACACCGCCGAACAGGTGTGTGCGGCCCTGCCGGAGCTGCCGGCCACCGCGGCGCTGGACATCCTGCGTCGCGTGCCGCCACGCGGCCATCTGCCGGCCCCGCACGGCGACTACGCCGCGGCGATCACCGCGGCGCTGCGCAGCCTCGACCACTCCTACGTCGCGGTGCAGGGACCGCCGGGCACCGGCAAGACCTACGTCGGCTCACAGGTGGTGGCCCGCTTGGTCACCGAAAACCGTTGGCGTGTCGGCGTTGTCGCGCAGTCGCATGCCGTGGTGGAGAACATGCTGGACGCGGTGGTGCGCGCCGGTGTTCCCGGCGAACTCGTCGCCAAGAAGGAGCCACGGGGCACCGCGCCGCCGTGGAGCACCGTGGCAGCCGACGACTATGCGGTGTTCGTCGCCACGGCGGCCGACACCGGCTGCGTGATCGGCGGCACCGCATGGGATTTCGCGAACGCAAACCGAATTCCACGGCAGTCGCTCGATCTGCTCGTCGTCGACGAGGCCGGCCAGTTCAGTCTCGCGAACACCGTCGCCGTCGCGGTCGCCGCGAAAAATCTACTGCTACTGGGTGATCCGCAACAGCTGCCACAGGTCTCGCAGGGCACGCATCCCGAGCCCGTGGACGCCAGCGCACTCGGCTGGCTGGCCGCCGGTCACGACACGTTGCCGCCCGAACGCGGCTACTTCCTCGAACGCACCTGGCGCATGCATCCGGCGCTGTGTGCGCGGGTGTCCGCGCTGTCCTACGAAGGGCGGCTGCGTTCGAACGAATCCGTCACCGCGGCAAGGGATCTGGCTGGTGTCGCGCCCGGCGTGGAGACTGTGTACGTGGACCACCACGGTAACTCCACCGAATCCGAGCCCGAGGCGCGCGCGGTGGTCCGGCAGGTGCGCGCGCTGCTCGGCACGCCGTGGCGGGCGCACGCCCACGGCGCGCACAGTTCCATCACCCAGCACGACATTCTGGTCGTGGCGCCCTACAACGCGCAGGTGTCGTTGCTGCGCACGCTGTTGAACCGGGCCCGCCTCGACAAGGTGCAGGTCGGCACCGTCGACCGGTTCCAGGGCCGCCAGGCCGCCGTGGTCGTGGTGTCGATGACTGCCTCTGCGGTGCAAGACATTCCGCGCGGCACCGGCTTCCTGCTGTCACGCAACCGGCTCAACGTGGCCATCTCGCGGGCCATGTGGAAGGCGATCGTCGTGCGCTCGCGGCTGCTCACCGAGTATCTGCCGAGCAGTCCGGAGGCGATGGCCGAACTCGGCGCATTCATGCGCCTGTGCGGATGAGCGGGTTCAGTCGGCGGTGGCCTTGGCGGCGACCACGGTGGCCAGATTGTCGAACAGCCGGACGGTAGCGGCGTCGTTGCCATCCACCAGCCAGCGCAGCACGATCCCGTCGATCTGGGCCAGCGCGAAGCGGGCCACGTCGGCCAGCGGTTCGCTCCACACCGTGTCGGTGCGCTCCGCACAGTCCGACAGGAACGAGATCGCGGCCTCGTCCATGGCGTGGTACTGCGCGGCGGCCACGGCGGCGGACTCGCGCAGCGAGTACGACGGCAGCTCGTAGGTGAGCAGCTGCCGCGGACGCGTGACGCGCACAACCTCCCACACTCCGGACAACCCGCTGGCCAGCAACATGCGCAGGCCCTCGACGCCGTGCGGGTGCGCGGTCTTGGCGGCCTCGCCGAATGCCAGCCGCATACCGAAAACCAGTTGCTCGATGAGCACCTCGGCCATGGCGGCCAGCAGCGCGTCCTTGTTCTCGAAGCAGTAGTGCACGACGCCGAGCGACACCTTGGCCTCCACGGCCACCGCGCGCACGGTAACCGAGCCGATGCCGGAGCGTTCCGCAACCGCGATGGCCGAATCGACCAGCTGGGCTCGGCGCTCGTCGGCCGGGAGTCGGTTCAACACAGTTGAATCGTAGTTAGTCTAGTTGGGTGGGCTACGCGCGACTTGCCGGTTTGGTCTGCGCGACCGTCGTTCTCGGCATCGCGGAGCTGGTCGCGGTGCCCGTCGGAGCAGACAGCGCACCACTGTCGGCCCTCGGCGGATTCGTCATCGACCATGTGCCCGACGGGCCGCGCGAGTGGGCGATCCAGACCTTCGGCACCCTCGACAAGCCGGTGTTGCTACTGCTCATGCTGGCCGTCGCGGCGGTGCTCGCTGGGCTGGCCGGACAGCTCGAAAAATCCCGTCCACCAATCGGTTCGGCCGTGTTCGCCGGGCTGGCGCTGGTCGCCGCCGCAGCCGCGGTGAGCCGCCCGGACGCGAACTGGACCTACGCCGTACCAGTGCTGGTGGGCCTGGTTGCCGGGCTCGCGGTGTTGCGCTGGCTGCTGCGCCGCCCGGCGGCCGAGACCGCCACCGGCGACCGGCGGGCATTCCTCGTCGCCGGTGGCCTCGCCGTCGGTGCCGGGCTGATGGGCCGCTGGCTGGGCGCCCGGGCCCGCGACGTCGGCGCCGAACGCGCCGCGGTGCAGCTGCCGGCACCGGCCGACCCGGCGCCGCCGCTGCCCGACGGCGTGGACCTGCGGATTGCGAACCTCGCCACCTACATCACACCGAACGACAAGTTCTACCGGATCGACACCACGTTCTTCTCCTCCCCGCAGCTGTCCACCGCGGACTGGGAGCTGCGCATCCACGGCATGGTGGCCCGCGAGGTCCGGCTCACCTGGGCCGATCTGGCACGGCGCCGCCCGGTCGAACGACTGGTGACGCTGGCCTGCGTGTCCAACGAGATCGGCGGCGACCTCGTCGGCAACGCCCGCTGGCTCGGCTATCCGGTGCGCGAGCTGCTCGCCGAGGCCGGCCCGCAGCCGGACGCCGACATGGTGCTCTCGCGCAGCATCGACAACTTCACCGCGGGCACCCCCCTCGAAGCGCTCACCGACGCCCGCGACGCACTGCTGGCCATCGGCATGAACGGCGAGCCGCTGCCCGTGCCGCACGGATTCCCGGCCCGGCTCGTCGTGCCCGGGCTCTACGGCTACGTGTCGGCGACCAAATGGGTGGTGGACCTGGAGGTGACCCGATTCGACCGGGCCCAGGCGTACTGGACCCGGCGCGGCTGGTCCGAACGCGGGCCGATCAAAACGGCCACCCGGATAGACACGCCACGGACGAACACGAAGCTCGAGCCGGGCCGCGTCGCGGTGGCCGGGGTGGCCTGGGCACAGACGCGCGGCATTGCGGCCGTCGAGATACAGATCGACAACGGTGCGTGGCGCCCGGCCCGGCTGGCCGCCGACTACTCCGCAGACACCTGGCGGCAATGGGTCTACGAATGGGACGCCGAACCCGGGCCGCACGTGCTGCGGGCCCGGGCGATCGACGGCACCGGCGCGCTGCAGATCCAGACTCCCCAGGGCGTGCTGCCCGACGGGGCCACCGGCTGGCAGGAGATCTCGGTGCGGGTGGGCTAAACCCTCACGTTCGCCTTGGCGGTGAACTCCTCGCCGGCGACGATCTCGGAGACGAACCCGTCGGGGCCCACCGGACGATCGCCGACAACTGTCACCCGGTGCAGCGTGCGATCCACGTCGAGGTGACCGATGTCCTGCGGACCGAGGTGCGCGGTGGCCCGGTTGTCCCACACGGCGAGGCTGTTGGCGTCCCACTTGAACCGCACCGTGTACTCCGGGCGGGTGAGGTGCTCGTAGAGCAACTCGAGCACCTTGCGGCTCTCCGCAGCCGACAGCCCGACGATCTTCTCGGTGAACCCGGGGTTCACGAACAGCGCGCGCTCCCCCGTTTCCGGGTGTACGCGCACCACCGGATGCACCGAGACCAGCAGATTTGCCGTGATCCGCCGCGACAGCTCGTCGTCCTCGTCGCTGCGGGCCTGCCCGGCCTGGAAGCGGTGCTGTGCACGCAGCCCGTCGACGAATGCGCGCAGCGGCGCCGACAGGCCCGCGTAGGCGGCCGCCAGATTGGTCCAGGTGGTGTCCCCGCCGAACTCGGGCACCACCTCCGAGCGCAGGATCGAAATGGCCGGCGGATTGACCGCGGCGGTGACATCGGTGTGCCAGCCCGCGTAATAGGTGTACTGGCGCTGGCGGTACTCGGTGAACTTCTTGCCGTACTTCTGTTCGTAGCGTTTCGGATCGATGGTCAGGATTTCCGGGTGCGCGCTGGGTGCGGCGTCCTCGTGCGGGTGCGCGTGCGTCAGCTCGCCGAAATTGCGCGCGAAGGCGATCTGGCTCGCGTGATCGAGGTGCTGGTCGCGGAAGAAGATCACCTTGTACTTCAACAACTTCCGGCGCAGTTTGGCGACGGTCTCGGCCGGCAGCGGCTGGGCCAGATCGACGCCGTGGATTTCGGCGCCGAGGTGGCCGGCCAGTCGGGTGACGGTAATGGTCGCAGGATCGAGTGTGGCTGTCATGAATTCGAAGCTAGAACCGTGCGATCGCGCCGAAACGTGTTTGAAGCAGTGTGATTTCAGGACGGGCTAGGCTCGACTCGTGACCGACCAATTTCATCTCGACGGTGCCTGGAACTTCCGCGACGTCGGCGGCGCCCCGACGGCTGCGGGCCGCGCCGTCCTCGGCGGCGCACTGTTTCGCGCCTCGGAGCTGAGCCAGCTCACCGACCGCGGTCGCCAAGCCCTGCTCGAACTCGGCGTGACGGACGTGTTCGATCTGCGCGCCGAGCGTGAGATCGAGCGCACCGGGGCGGATCGGCTGCCCGACGGTGTCACCCTGCGGCACCGCCCGTTCCTGCCGAAACCGGACCCGAAGGAATCGGATCCGGCGGCCGCCGAAGGCGGTTCGGCGCCGCACGAGGCAAGCCAAGGCGTCTCGCGCGAGCGCGGCCGGGAGTTCCTGTTCGAGGCGTACTCGCGCTTTCCCACGTATCCGGGCGCCAAGGCGGTGATCGGCGAGCTGGCGGCAACGCTCGCCGACGGCGGTGTCGCCCTCGTGCACTGTGCGGCCGGCAAAGACCGCACGGGCTGGGTGGTGGCCACCGTGTTGCGCGCGGCCGGCGTCACCGACGCCGCCGTGCTCGCCGATTATCTGCGCAGCAACGAGGGCACCGAGCCACTGCGCGCGCTGCTCGCCGCCCGATACGACGGGCAGGCGCAGCTGTCCGACGATCTGCTCGGCGTGCGGGAGGACTACTACCGGCGCGCTCAGGAGGTGATGGCGGCCGAGTCCGGCAGCTTCGAGGAGTACCTGACCGAGTGCGGTATCGACGCCGAGCTACTCGACCGCCTGCGCAAGCGGCTGCTCGACTGAGCCGAGTAGCCGTACGAAGCCACCGGCATCGATGCGCGCCAGCTCGCCGGTATGAAACCAGTTGTCGGTGAACATTTTTCGTGAGGCATCCGGATCGTTCCAATAACCACGCGTGACATTCGGTCCGCGGCAGAGCAATTCACCGATACCGTGCCCCGCATCCGGGCCCCACAACGCGAACTCGGTGCCGCCGAACGGAACTCCGGCGCTGCCGGGATGAGTGAGCGCACCCTCGTGTGACAGCAGCAGGCCGATGCCGCTGGTTTCGGTGGCGCCCCACAGCGCGCACAGCCGCGCACCGGGAAAGGCCTGTAGCACCGCGGCCGTCGTGTCCTGATCGAGAATCCCTCCGCTGCAACACAACTGGCGCACCGAGGCGCCGCCGGTGAGCTGCGCGAGCGTCTGCGGGCCCGCGGTGAGCACGTCGATGCGTTCGGTGGCAAGCACTTTCGGCACATCGTCCACGGCCGCGGTGATCACAGTGCCGCCCACCGCCAGCGTCGGCAACAGCTGATCGACACAACCGGTGGCGTGCGCGAACGGCAACAACACCAGGTTGCGGATACCGTCTGCGGGCAACGCCAGCGCCCGGACCACCGACTCGATGGCCGAGAGCAGGTTCTCGTTGGTGAGCTCCACACCTTTGGGCCGCCCGGCGATGCCCCGGGTGTAGCACAGCAACGCCACCTCCGACAGCGACGCCCCGTCGTCGATGAAAGCGGTCCCGGTGGGCAGCGCGTCGTCGAGCACGTAGTCCAGGGCACTGTCGGCAAGTACCTGGTCGCGCTCACCGGTGCAGCAGCCGTCGTGCAGCGGAACCGGCACGGCACCGCTGAGCAGGGCCCCGAGAAACGCCTCCACCCAGCGCACCCCGTTGGGGAGATCGATACCGACCCGATCCCCCAGCCCGATGCCGTGCTCGAGCAGCCCACCGGCGACGCGCGCCGCGCGGCCCCACAGTTCCCGATAGGTGAGCCGCTGCCCGCCCGGCTCCACCACTGCCTCGCGGTGGGCGTACCGGTGCACCCGGATGTCGAGCAGCTCGGTGAGCGAGGGTGCCAGCCCGCCGTAGTGCAGCACCCCGTCGCGCCCACGCGCTACCGAACTGCCCAATGCGGCAGCAGGTTTCGAGACGAGCTCGACGAGCGACGCGGGCATTTCCACCTCCGGCGGTGACTCCGGTGACTCCTCAGCCGAGACTATATGGCGCAGGTCACATTCACCGAGTGTTCAGACGCCGCGGTATGTCGCCTTGCCGGGGCCCACGTCGAGGAAGCTGCGCACCGCGCCCTGCAGGTCTTCGGTGCCGAACAGCGCACCCGACACCTCGGGAGTGATCGCGTCGGCGTGGGCGACACCACCCGACCGCCACGCCGCGACGATCTGCTTGGTGGCGTGGTGGGCGCGGGTGGGCCCGTCCGCCAGCCGCTGCACGAGCGCGCGGGCGGCGGCATCGACATCGTCGTGAATCGCATTGACCACGCCCCAGTCCGCGAGGGTCTGAGCGTCGTAGAGATCACCGGTCATCACCAGCTCGCGGGCCCGGCCGGAGCCGGCGCGCTCGGCGAGGCGCTGCGGCCCGCCCATCGACGGCGTGAGCCCGACGACCGTTTCCACGAGCCCGAAAATCGCCTTCGGCGCGGCCAGAATCAGATCACACGCCAGCGCGATCTCGAACGCCGCCGTCAGCGTGAGCCCGTGCGCAGCGAACACCACCGGACACGGCAGCGCCTCGAGCGGATGGATGATCTGCGCGAACAGCCGCCGCCACAGCTCCGCGCCGGCCTCGGTGGACAGCCCGTCGAATTCGTGTACGTCGACGCCGCCGGAAACCACTTTGCCGTCGGCGCGCAGCAATACCGCCCGCGGCGGCTCGGCGTCGAGCGCCGCCACATCGGCAGCGACGGACTCGAGCATTGCCTTGTCGAACAGGTTCAGCGGGGGCGCAGCGAAGGTGAGGACGGCAACGCCGCCGGAGCGCTCTAACCGGGTGGGAGCCATGCCCAACCCTAGGACACAGCGCGGCGCGCGCTAAGCCGAGACCGCGGCCGCCGGTTTCGCCGTGTCCTTCACTGCGTGCCGGCCCAACCCCATCGAGGCCAGCGCCGCGATGGCGAGCAGCACCGTGGGCAAGATCAGCGACTCGGCGAGTGCGTTGCTGAACGGCTCGCGCAGCGGCTCGGGCAACGCGGCGGCACCGCCTTCCCCGCCACCGGACTGCTCGATACCGTGCACCGCCAGACGCGTGGTGAGCAGCGCGCTGATCGCCGCGCTGCCCAGCACCGTCGCGGTCTGCCGGGTGGTGTTGTAGATCCCCGCGCCCGCGCCGGCGAGGTGCTGCGGCAGCCCGTGCGTGGCCGAAGCCGCCAGCGCGCCCCAGACGCCCGCACTGCCGATACCCATGAGAATCAGCGCGGGCATGAACTCCCACACCGGCGTATGCGGCCGCATGAGCACGGCCGTCCAGCCCACCCCGATGGTGAACAGCACGAACCCGACCGCGGGGACCAACCGCGGATGCGCCTTGTCGATGAGCTTGCCGACCAGCGGTGCCAGGAACGCCGTGGCCAGCGCCATCGGCGCGGTGACGAGCGCCGCCTCGGTGGGCGAGAAACCGCGCACCGCTTCCCAGTAGAAGTACGTCGGGATGATCTGTCCCATGATGGCCGCGGCGAGCATCGCGATCGCGACGTTGGACACCGAGAAGTTGCGGTTGGCGAACAGCTGCAGCGGCACCAGCGGCTCACGCACGCTGCGGCCCTGGTAGACGACGAATCCGCCGAGCACGACGAGCCCGGCCCCGATCATCGACCAGATCCACGGCGCCCAGTCGTTGGCGGCGCCCTCCTGCAAGCCGAAGACGAGCAGGAACACCCCGCCGCCGCTGACGATCACGCCCGGCACGTCGAAGCGATGCTCGTGCTTGTCGAGCACCGGCAGGTACTTCAGCGCCAGCACGATGGCCGCGATGCCGACCGGCACGTTCACGAAGAAGATCCACTCCCAGCCCAACCCGTCGACCAGCAGCCCGCCCAGGATGGGCCCGACGAGCGTGGCGATGCCGGCCACCGCACCCCAGGCGCCCATCGCCGCGCCGCGCTTGTCCGGCGGGAAGACCCGCGTGATCACCGCCATCGTCTGCGGCGCGATGAGCGCGGCACCGAGGCCCTGTACCGCGCGGGCCGCGACCAGCATGCCGATGCTGGTGGACAGACCGCACCACAGTGAGGCGAGGGTGAACACGGCCAGCCCGGCGATCAGCACGTTCTTCTGGCCGAAGCGATCGCCCAGCCGGCCGGTGACCAGCAGCGGCACCGCGTACGTCAGCAGATAGGCGCTGGTCACCCAGATCACCCCGTCGACGTCCGAATGCAGATCCGCCATGATCGCGGGGTTTGCGACGGCGACGATCGTCATGTCCACCAAGATCATGAAGAAGCCGATGCACAGCACCCACAGCGTGACCCAGGGACTGGTTTCCGTGTTCTGCTGCGCCATGTCAGGGAGTCTGCCACCACCCACCGACACGAACGAGGATCGTCGGCCTCAGACCCCGGCGTAGGTGCCGAAACTCCAGAAGACGCCCTCCGGATCGCGCACGGTGAAGCCGCGTGATCCGTAGTCCTCGTCGCGGAGTCCACGGCTCACGGTGGCGCCCGCGGCCACCGCACGCTCGAACAACGCATCGGGTTCGGCGACCACCAGGTACACCGACCCGACGCCGACCGGATGCTCTTCCAGGCCCTCCTCGCGACCGCCCGTGCTGAGCATGACCGCGCCGCCGGCCGGCCAGTCCAGCTGGGCATGCGCCACGGTGTCGCCCTCGCCGTACACGGCTGCCTCGGTGAATCCGAAGGCGTCGATCAGGAACGCGATGGCCGCCCGCGCGTCGCGGTACTGCACGATCGGAAAGATTGTGTTGGTCATGCCCGCTATGGTTGCGCGGCGTCGGTGTCGTCGGCTTGGACGAATGTGAACAGCTCCGCGGCACGCCAGTGCGAGGGCGCCATCCCCGCCAGATCGCGCCACTCGCGCGCCATGTGCGCCTGGTCGTAGAACCCGCAGCTGGCGGCGACGTCGGCCAGCGGCGGGATCCGCTCGCGCCGCAGAATCCGGTGCGAGCGCTCGAACCGGGCGATGCGCGCCGCGTCTTTGGGCGTGACGCCGTACTCCGCGGTGAACTTGTTCACCAAGTGCCTTCGGCTCCAACCGATCTCGACGGCGACCTCGCCGACTCGGCGGCGCCCGCCGGAGCCGACGAGCAAGTCCCATGCGGCCTGCAGGTTTGCGTCGGTGGGCACCTCGCGCACCCGGCGCCCGAACACCTCGTTCAGGATCGCAAAGCGCGATCGCCAGCTCGGCGCCACGGCAATCCGGGTCCGCAACTCCTCGGCATCGAGCCCGATGACGTCGTCGAGGCCGACGATCCAGGTACCGAGTTCGGCCGTGGGCATACCGAACAGCGCCCGCGCGCCCAGCGGCGTGAAGGCGAGCTGTATCCCGTACTGCAGGTTGGCCATCGAGATGGTGCACGGCACGGCCGCCAGGCCGCTGGCCAGTGTGTGCCAGGTGCCGGGCGGCTGCTGCGGATTGGTCATCGCCAACATCTGCAATGGCTCGTCGATGGTGATGATCACCGTCAGATACGACCCCGGCATCCCGACGTGCGTCGCGCCCGGCACGCCCGGGGCGCGATAGCCCGAGTAGCTGGCGATGTAGGGGCGCAGCAACGGAACGGGCAACGACCAGGCGGCGTCCGAATTGCCGGTCATGGATTAGATGGTAGGTCGCCCGCGCGGTCTGTAGTTTTGTGGCGACACGAGTAGACGCGGGAAGGAACTCGATGGGGTTTGGGACGAACAGCCTCGAGAAGGCTGTCAAGTCGATGCTCGACCACGGCAGCCGCGTGCAGGCGCCGGCAATCGCCAAGTACGTCCGCCATCTGCGTGAGGAACACCCGGACGAATCGCCCGCCGAGATCGTCGAGCGGATCGAGAAGATGTACCTGCTCGCGGTGATCGGTTCCGGCGGTGCGGTGGGTGCGGCGGCGGCGTTCCCGGGCATCGGCACGCTCACCTCGCTCGCGGCCGCGGGCGCGGAGACGGCGTTCTTCCTCGAGGCCTCGGCGGTGTACACGCTCGCGGTCGCCGCGGTACACGGCGTGGCACCCGAAGACAACGAACACCGCAAGGCGCTGGTGCTCGCCGTCGCTTTGGGCGATTCCGGCATGGACGTGGTGCAGAAGGCCGTCGGGTCGCAGGCCAAGAACTGGGGCACCTTGATGGCCAACCGGATTCCGGGCGTCGCCCAGATGAACGACTCGCTGCTCAAGCGCTTCCTGGTCCGCTTCGCAACTCGTCGGCTCATGCTGTTGACCGGCAAGATCCTGCCCGCCGGCATCGGCGCGGCCATCGGCGCCTTCGGCAACCGGGCGCTCGGCAAGGGTGTTGTCGCGAACGCGCACAAGGCGTTCGGTCCGGCACCGGCCACCTGGCCGCAGGCTCCGTTGATTATCGACCCGGCCCCGGAAAAGCCGGCCATCACCCCGCCAAAGGTCTGATGACGATTCGGGCCCACGGGCTTACCAAGGCATACGGTCCGATCACCGCCGTCGACAATCTGACGTTCGCCGCGCCCGCGGGCGCGGTGACGGCGCTGGTCGGGCCGCCGGGCGCCGGCAAGACCACCACGCTGGCGATGCTGCTCGAGCTGGTCAATCCCACCGCGGGCGAGGCGACGGTGATCGGCGACGCCGGCGCGGTCCTCGGCGCACCCAGCGCACATCCGCGGCGCACCGCGCTCGCCCACCTGAAGATCTATGCTGCCGCGCTGGCGGTACCGGATTCCCGTGCCTACCAAGTGCTTTCGCTGGTCGGGCTGAGCGGCGCGGCCGACGTCCGGGTGCACACGTTCGACCCGGGGATGCGGACCCGGCTCGCACTGGCCACCGCACTGCTGGGCAACCCGCGGGTGCTGCTGCTCGACGAGCCCGTCGCAGGCCTGGACGGCGACGGCGTGGTGTGGCTGCGAAACCTGTTGCGTGCCTTTGCCGAACGCGGCGGCACCGTGCTCATGACGAGCGCCTCGCTGCGCGCCGTCGAGCGACTCGCCGACCGGCTGGTGATCCTGCGCCGCGGCGCGGCCGTCTACACCGGCACGTTCGACGACCTGCGCTACGCCCACCGCGGCCGCGTGTTCGTCACTGCCTCCGATCCGGCCCGGCTGGCCGTCGCACTGGCCGCCCGCGGCGCCACCAACGCGCAGCTGCAACCGGACGGACGCCTGGCCGTCGCCGACGTCGCACCCGCAGACATCGACGCCGTCGCGGTGGCCGCCGGCGTGCAGGTACACGCGGCCCGCGTCGAGCAGGTCGACCTCGAGCAGGTGTTCCTCGGCCTGACCGCGCCCCAATTCGCACCCGCCACACCACAATTCGGTGGCCCACTGCCTGGAGTCCCGCGATGACCGCGCTCACGATCGCCGAATTTCGCAAGGTGACGTCGCTGCGGTTCTGGTGGCTGTTGGCGCTCACGCCCGTGCTCGCCGCCGCGCTCAGCGGCGCCCTGTTCGCCACGCTGGCACCTGCGGAGAATCGCGGCACGCTGGCCCTGACGGCGGGCACCGCGTCGTTGAGCGTCTACCTCTCGATCGGCGCCACCGCCGCGTTTGCCGCGGTGTTCGGGGCGGTGGCCGCCGGCACGGAGTTCGCGCACCGGACGATCACAACGACGATGATCACCGCGCCGAACCGCGACCTGGTGGTGGCCGCCAAGCTACTGGTCGCCGCGGCGGTCGGCCTCGGCTATGCGGCCGCCGTCGCCGTGGTCGGCTTGCTGTTGCTGTCGGCCTTGGCACGCAACAACTTTCAGGCCAATCTCGGACTCGTCGGCTCGGTCTCGGCCGGATCGTTCGCGGTGCTGTGCTGGGCGCTCGTCGGGACCGGGCTGGCGCTGGCGGTGCGGTCGTGGCCGATCGCGCTCGCCGTGCTCGGCGGCTGGTGCCTGCTCGTCGAGCCCGCGTTCGTCGTGGTCGGCTGGGGCCTGGATGCGGACGGTCTGACGGCATGGCTGCCGGTGTCGGCCACCGCCGGTGTGGTCGGTGCGGGCTTGTTCCAACAGCCCACCTTGGTGTTCAACTGGCCGGGCGCGCTGTTGTGGCTGATGGTGTGGACCGTCGCGGCAGTGGGCGCCGGATGGTGGCGCACCCGCAGCCACGATCTGGCCTGACGGGACGTGTCGGTACCCACGGCTACCGTGGAATCGATGACGCGACCCGGCTGGATCCGCAGGCTGTGGGGGCAGTGCTGGGAGCACCGGGGCCTCACGGTCGGCACCATGCTGGCCACGTTGTGCGGTGCCCTGCTGGCCATCGCGGCGCCGCTGCTCACCAAGGCGGCGGTGGATGCGGCCACCACCGGCGCCGTGCACCGGATCGCGCCGGTGGCGGGCCTGTTGGCGCTGTTCGGCGCGCTGCTGTGGGCGG
The DNA here is from genome assembly GCA_936936565.1 of uncultured Nocardiaceae bacterium. GTDB lineage: Bacteria > Actinomycetota > Actinomycetes > Mycobacteriales > Mycobacteriaceae > CAKZIX01. Next base: position 20,271 of record CAKZIX010000169.1, read on the forward strand.
CCACCTACGCTCGCCGCATGCTCGCCGGGCGCCTGGCGCTGGCGGTGCAGCACTCGCTGCGGCTGGGCCTGCTGGGTTCGCTGCAGCGGCTCGACGGACAGGGCCAAGATCGCATCCGCACGGGGCAGGTGGTGTCACGGTCCATCTCGGACCTGCAGCAGGTGTACGGGCTGCTGGCGATGCTCCCGATGTCACTGGGTTCGCTCGTCCAGTTCGTGCTCGCGCTCGCGGTGATGACGGTGCTCTCCCCGCTGCTCACGCTCGCCGCCCTGCTCATCGTGCCGCTCGTCGCGGCCGTGGTGTTCGTGGTGCGTCCGCAGGTCTTCGCCGCCACCTGGTCCGCGCAACAGCAGGCCGGCCATCTCGCCCAGCATGTCGAAGAGACGGTCACCGGCGTGCGCATCGTGAAAGGCTTTGGGCAGGAGGCTCGTTCGGTCGACGTTCTGGAGCAGCACGGGCGCGCGCTGTACGCGCACCGGATGCGCGCGGCGCGAATCAACGCCCGGTTCACGCCGCCGCTGTCAGCCTTGCCGCAGCTCGGCCTCGTCGGGGTCATCGCGCTGGGCGGCTACCTGGCCCTGCACGGAAACGTCACGGTCGGCACCTTTCTCGCGTTCTCCGCATACGTCACCACCATGACGTCCACCACCCGCCAGCTGTCCTCGATCGTCATCACCGCACAGCTGTCGCGCGCGGCGGTCGAGCGCGTCTACGAGGTGCTCGACACCGAGCCCGAGGTCGCCGACCCCACCACCCCCGAAGCCCTGCCAGACGGCCCGCTCGGCATCGAATTCCGCGGCGTCACATTCGGCTTCGACGCCGATCGGCCGGTGCTCGACGGGTTGGAACTACGCGTCGCGCCGGGCGAAACGGTGGCGATCGTCGGCCCCGCCGGTGCCGGCAAGACGGCGCTGTCGCTGTTGTTGGGCCGGTTCTATGCCCCGCGCACGGGCCGCATCGCGCTCGGCGGGGTGGACGTCGCGCGGGTCCGCGCCACCGAGCTGCGCGAAGCCGTCGCCCTCGTGTTCGACGAACCGTTCCTGTTCTCCGACACCGTCGCGGCGAACATTGCCCTCGGCAAACCCGAGGCCACCGCAGCAGAGATCCGTGCGGCGGCGCGGCTGGCGGCGGCCGACGGTTTCATCGACGAGCTGCCCGACGGCTACGACACGGTGGTCGGCGAGCGCGGGCTCACCCTGTCGGGCGGCCAGCGCCAGCGCATCGCGCTCGCCCGGGCATTACTGCTCGCACCGCGGGTACTGGTGCTCGACGACGCCACGTCGGCGATCGACGCGGTCACCGAAAGCGCCATCTTCGATCGGTTGCGGCCGCGCCTCGCCGCGCGCGGCGAGGCCGATCATCACACTCCTCCCACCACTTTGATTCTCGCGCATCGCCGTTCCACGCTGCTGCTCGCCGATCGGGTGGCCGTGCTGGACGGCGGCCGCATCGCCGACATCGGCACGCTCGACGAACTGGAGTCGCGCGGCGCGCTCAGCTTCGACCGATCCTTGGCGGGTCCGGATCTGTGGCCCGATTCCGAAGCGCCGCAACACAGTTCCCCACTGGGGATGGCCGCGAGCCCGAAATTGCAGGCGACGATCGACGCGCTTCCGGCCGCCACCGAGGTGCCGCACCTGGACGGTGCCGCGCTGCGCGCACCGGATCCAGACTTCGCGCTGCGCCGCATGATCGCGCCCATCCGGTGGCTGCTGGTCGCTCTCGTCGCCTGCCTGGCCGCCGATTCGGCGATCAGCGTGGCGTTCCCGTCGGTGGTTCGATACGCGATCGACAACGGCGTGGTGCCACGTGCGGGCAGCGCGATCGTCGCCGCCAGCGCCCTGGGGGTCGTGCTGGTGCTGGTCGATCTGGCGATCGTCGCGGTCATGACGGTGCTCACCGCGCGCGCCGGTGAGCGCGTGCTGTTCACGCTGCGGGTGCGCAGCTACGCGCATCTGCAGCGGCTGGGTCTGGACTACTACGAGCGCGAGATGTCGGGCCGGATCATGGCGCGGATGACCACCGACATCGACGCACTGTCCACGTTCATCCAGACCGGGCTGTCCACGTCGGTGGTCAGCGTGCTCACGCTCGTGGGCATCTCGGTGGCGCTGCTGAGCACCGATCTCACCCTCGGCCTGGTAGCCCTGGCCGCGGTGCCACCGCTGGCGGTGGCGACCGTGGTCTTTCGCAAGGTATCCAGCTCGGCGTACACCACTGCACGGGAACGTATTTCGGTGGTGAACGCCGATTTCCAGGAGAACATCGCGGGCTTGCGCGCCGCGCAGGCCTACCGGCGCGAGGCGTTCGCCGCGCAACGCTTCGCCGAGCGCGCGGACAGCTACCGGCGGGCCCGGCTGCGTTCCCAGCGCGCCATCGCCACCTACTTTCCGTTCGTCGCGATGCTGTCGGATCTGGCGCTCGCGGCGGTGATCTTCGTCGGTGCGCATCAGGTTGCGCGCGGCGACATCACGCCCGGTGTGCTGGTGGCCGCCGTGCTGTACCTGAGTCTGCTGTTCGGGCCGATCCAGCAACTGTCGAGCGTGTTCGACGGCTACCAGCAGGCCCGGGTCGGGTTGCGCCGCATCGGCGATCTGCTGCGCACGCCCACCGCGGTGGACGCCCGCGAGGCCGGCATTCCGATCGCCGGGCACCTGCGCGGCGCCGTCACGTTCGACGACGTCTGCTTCCGCTACTCCGACACCGCAGCGCCGGCGCTGTGCGATATCGACCTCGAGATCCCCCGCGGCGCCACCGTCGCGCTCGTCGGCAAGACGGGTGCCGGCAAGTCCACACTGGTCAAACTCATCGCACGCTTCTACGACCCGACGCGCGGCGCGGTCCGCGCCGACGGCGTCGACCTGCGCGACTACCGGCTGGCCGACTATCGGCACCGGCTCGGTGTGGTGCCGCAGGAGGCGCATCTGTTCACCGGCGATATCGCGAGCAACATCGCCTTCGGCAAACCCACTGCGACGCGCGCGGAAATCGAGGCCGCCGTGCAGGCGGTGGGCGCGTTGCCCGTCATAGCCGCGCTGCCGCAGGGCATGCGCACTCGGGTCGGCGAACGCGGGCAGGGGCTGTCGGCGGGGCAGCGTCAGTTGGTCGCGCTGGCTCGTGCGGAATTGGTCGACCCGGACATCCTGCTCCTCGACGAGGCCACCGCCACCCTCGATCCCGCCACCGAACGCCAGGTGCTCGACGCCAGCCGGGCGGTAACCAGACGCCGCACCTCGATCGTCGTGGCGCATCGCCTGGCCACCGCGGCTGCGGCCGACCTCGTCGTGGTGGTCGACCACGGGCGCATCGTCGAAAAGGGCTCCCACGCAGAGCTTGTCGAGGCGGGCGGGCCGTACGCACAGCTGTGGAATGCGTCACAGCAAACGGCGAGGAATAAGGTGGAGGTCGGCGCTGTCATACCTGAGCTCGGCCTGCAACGTTGACCGACAGCGATTGTTGGGACATCGTCCGCGCCCGCCGGGCGCGTAGGACTAGCCTCAACGCTGAGGACGTGCGATTGCTTCTGCGATGGGAAAGAAGGCGAGATCTGCCGTGGGCGTATCAGCAGCACAGTTCGGGCAGAACCAGTGGTTGGTCGACGAGATGTACCAGCGGTTCAAGGAGGATCCGTCCTCCGTGGACGCCAGCTGGCACGAGTTCCTGACCGACTACTCCCCCGACTCGGGCGGCGACGGCGCCGCAACTCAGCCCGCCGCCCCGGCCAAGGAGCCCGCGCAGGCCCCGGCCGCCGCCGCGCCCGCCCCGGCCAAGGAGCCCGCCGCCAAGGCACCGGCGCCCGCCAAGGCACCGGCCGCTGCGGAACCCGCATCGAAGCCGGCCGCGAAACCCGCTGCGGCACAAGCACCTGCGGCCGAGTCCGCGCCCACCGAGCGCGCCCCCAAGAGCACGCCCGCCCCGACGTCGAACGCCGCCCCGGCGCGTCCGGCCGTGCCGGCCGCCGCCGGTGATTCCAACACGGTGCTGCGCGGGCCCGCCGGCGCCATCGTGAAGAACATGTCGGCGTCGCTGAGCATCCCGACGGCCACCAGCGTGCGCGCCATCCCGGCCAAGCTGATGATCGACAACCGCCTCGTGGTGAACAACCACCTCGCCCGTACCCGCGGCGGCAAGATCAGCTTCACGCACCTGCTGGGTTATGCGATCGTGCAGGGAATCAAGGCCTTCCCCAACATGAATCGGCATTTCTCCGAGATCGACGGCAAGCCGAACGCGGTCGCCCCGGCGCACACCAACCTGGGTCTGGCCATCGACCTGAAGGGCAAGGACGGCAACCGCACGCTGGTCGTCGCGGCGATCAAGAACTGCGAAACCATGGGTTTCGCCGAGTTCCACGCCGCCTACGAAGACGTGGTGCGCCGCGCCCGCGAAGGCAAGCTCACCGCAGAAGACTTCCAGGGCGTCACCATCTCGCTCACCAACCCGGGCACCATCGGCACCGTGCACTCGGTGCCGCGGCTGATGCCGGGCCAGGGTGCCATCATCGGCGCGGGCGCGATGGAGTATCCGGCGGAGTTCCAGGGTGCCAGCGACGAGCGGATCGCCGATCTGGCGGTCGGCAAGCTGATGACGCTGACGTCCACCTACGACCACCGCATCATCCAGGGCGCCGAGTCGGGCGATTTCCTGCGCACGCTGCACAACCTGCTCATCAGCGACGAGTTCTTCGACGAGATCTTCCACGCGATGGGTGTGCCCTACGAGCCGGTGCGCTGGCGCAAAGACATGCGCGAGCGCGGCGTGGACAAGAGCACCCGCGTGCTGGAAATCATTGCGGCGTACCGCAACCGCGGCCACCTCATGGCGGACACCGATCCGCTGCGGCTGGTCGCGGACCGTTTCCGCAGCCACCCGGACCTCGACGTCACCACGCACGGGCTCACGCTGTGGGACCTGGACCGGGTGTTCAACGTGGGCGGGTTCAACGGCCAGGAGCGCATGAAACTGCGCGAGGTGCTGTCGATCCTGCGCGACAGCTACTGCCGCCACGTCGGTGTCGAGTACATGCACATCCTCGAGCCCGAGCAGCTGCGCTGGATCCAGGAGCGCGTCGAGAAAAAGCACGTCAAGCCCACCGTGGCGGCGCAGAAGTACATCCTGTCCAAACTCAACGCCGCCGAGGCCTTCGAGACCTTCCTGCAGACCAAATACGTTGGCCAGAAGCGTTTCTCGCTCGAAGGCGCCGAAGCTGTCATCCCGATGATGGACGGTGTGATCGACCAGAGCGCCGAGCATGCGCTCGACGAGGTCGTCATCGCCATGCCGCACCGCGGCCGGCTGAACGTGCTCGCCAACATCGTCGGCAAGCCCTACAGCAAGATCTTCACCGAGTTCGAGGGCAACATGAACCCGGCCGCCGCGCACGGCTCCGGTGACGTGAAGTACCACCTCGGTGCCGACGGCACCTACATTCAGATGTTCGGCGACAACGACATTCGCGTCTCGCTCACCGCCAACCCGTCGCACCTGGAAGCGGTGGACCCGGTGCTCGAGGGCCTGGTGCGCGCCAAGCAGGATCTGCTCGACAAGAAGGACGCCGTCGACGGCTCCGATGCGTTCTCCGTCGTCCCCCTCATGCTGCACGGCGATGCGGCCTTCGCCGGTCAGGGCGTGGTCGCCGAGACGCTGAACCTGGCGGGGCTGCGCGGCTACCGCGTGGGCGGCACCGTGCACATCGTCGTCAACAACCAGATCGGCTTCACCACCGCGCCGGAGTACTCGCGTTCCAGCGAATACTGCACCGACATCGCGAAGATGACCGGCGCGCCGATCTTCCACGTCAACGGCGACGACCCGGAGGCGTGCGACTGGGTGGCGCGCCTGGCCGTCGACTTCCGGCAGGCGTTCCACAAGGACGTCGTGATCGACATGATCTGCTACCGCCGCCGCGGCCACAACGAGGGCGACGACCCGTCGATGACGCAGCC
>CAKZIX010000170.1 GCA_936936565.1 uncultured Nocardiaceae bacterium
GACGAGGGAAGACCGGGCGGGAAGCGCGCGAACCCGCCGAGCGCAGCGAGGCCATATCATTGCCACGTGGACATTGCTTCCGGTGTGGCCGGTTGGATCGTGCTTCTGCTCAAGCTGCTTGCGCTGGGTGGAGCGGTGTTTGCGCTGCTGCACGCGGTGCGTCAGCGTCCGGATGCCTTCACTGCGGTGGACAAGTTGAACAAGCCCATCTGGCTGGGCATCATCGGGGTCTCGCTGCTGGTGCTGCTGGTGTTTTCGCCCGTGGGCATTCTGGGCATCATCGCGATTGTCGCCGTGTGCGTGTATCTGGTGGATGTGCGTCCCCGTGTCGACGATATTCAGCGCGGCCCGCGTTGGTGACGAATCCCACACGTTCCCGTTTCTGCTAGCAGAAATCACACCCGACACGCCGGGGAAACAGCGGCAAAGTACTTGGCACACAAGGCTCATCGCCGAAAAGATGGCACGATCGCGTGCTTGCACTAGCTAGCACTGCGCAAGCGCGGTACTGTGGGAAATGACACAAAGGAGTGCCACATGTCTGCCGTCGGCTTCGCCACGCGGGTGCTCACCAGCGCTCGTTCGCACCGTAACGAGGATCGGGTTTTCGGAAACCGGGTCTACAGTGAACCGCTGCTCAACCGGCCCGCGCAGGAACCGGAGATCATCTCGGTCCCCACTGCCGACGGCGTCACGCTCCACGTGCAGGCCTACGGCCCTGCCGACGGCGACATCGTCGTCTTGGCGCACGGCTGGACGTGCTCGCTCGAGTTCTGGTACCCGCAGATCAACGTGCTGGCGCAGCGCTGCCGCGTCATCGCATACGACCAGCGTGGTCACGGCCGCAGTACCCGCGGCACCGCCAAGCCCGCCACCGATCAGCTCGCCGACGATCTGGCCGCGGTCATGCAGGCCGTGGTGCCGGCCCGCCGCAAGGCGGTCGTCGTCGGGCACAGCATGGGCGGCATGACGATCATGGCGTGGGCCGCTCGCCACCCGGATCAGGTGCGGACCAAGGCCCGCGCGGTCATGCTGGCCAACACCGGCGCCCATGATCTGGTTGCCGAGCAGGTGTTCATCCCGCGGTTCCAGGCGCGCAAGTACCCGAAGGCCGTCGGCCGTGTAGTCCTCGGCGCGCCGTTTCCGTACCTGCCGGTGCTGCCCATCCGCTCCCTGGTCAAGTACATCGCTTCGGCGCCGCATGCCACGTCCGAGCAGATCGACTTCACCACCCGGGTCGTTTTCGGTTGCAACCCGTTCGTACGCGCGGCCTGGGGCAGCATGCTCGCCACCATGGACATCGAGAAGGCCGCGGCAAATCTGACGGTGCCCACCGTGGTACTGGCCGGCAGCGCCGACAAGATGACTCCGGTCGTGCACTCGCAGGCGATCGCCGAGGCGCTCGATGCCAAGGGCGCGCTGGAGCGTTTCACGGTGATCGAGGGCGCCGGCCACATGGCCAACATCGATTCCACGTCGGAGTTCAACGCCGAGCTCGAACGACTGATCTACGGCAAGCGCCGTCGGCGCACTGCCTGACGGTCAGCTGAACACCACGGTTTTGCGGCCGTGGACGAGCACTCGGTCTTCCAGGTGCCAGCGCAAGCCGCGCGCCAGGACCAGCTTTTCGATGTCGCGGCCCTGGCGCACCATGTCGCGGATGGTGTCGGCGTGGTCGACGCGAATCACGTCTTGCTCGATGATCGGCCCGGCGTCCAACTCGGCGGTCACGTAGTGGCAGGTCGCGCCGATCAGTTTGACCCCGCGCGCGTATGCCTGGTGGTACGGGCGCGCGCCCACGAACGAGGGCAGGAAGCTGTGGTGAATGTTGATCGCCCGGCCCGCCCAGTGGGTGCACAGCTCGGCGGGTAGTACCTGCATGAATCGGGCGAGCACCACCGCGTCCGGGTTGTGCACGTCGACGAGCTTGCGCACCTGCTCGAAGGCGGGACCGCGCTCGGCGGCGTCTTTGGCGAACGGCACGTGGTGGAATTCGACGCCGTGCGCGACGGCGACGGACTCCAGGTCGGGGTGGTTGCCGACGACAGCTTCGATGGTGGCCGGCAGTTCGCCACCGGCAGCCCGGCCGAGCAGGTCGTGCAGGCAGTGCGCTTCCTTCGACACCAGCAACACGACGCGCTTGGGAACCTCCGAATCGTGCAGCGACCATTCCGTTTCGGGGCCCAGCTCCGCGGCCACCCGCGCGATGCCGGCGCGCAACTGCTCGAGCCCGAGTTCGGTGTGCACCGCCTGCCGGGTGAAGAACCAGCCGGTGTCCTGGTCGGCGTGATAGCCGGCCTCCACGATGGAGCCGCCCTGCTCGGCGATGAATGTGGCGATCTTGGCGACGATGCCGGTGCGGTCGCGACAGCCGAGGGTCAGCACGAAACTCATGGGTGCATACTCGCACCCATGTCTATGCGTGACGATCTCGCGGCCATCGTCGACCACACGTTGCTCAAGCCGGAGGCCACTGCGGCCGATGTGGAAGCGTTGGTTGCCGAGGGCCGGGAGCTGGGCGTGTACGCGGTGTGCGTGTCGCCGGCGATGCTGCCGCTGCGCGCGGCGGGCTTGCGGGTTGCCACGGTGGCCGGGTTTCCGTCCGGCAAGCACCATTCGCTGGTCAAGGGCGCCGAGGCCCGCCTGGCGGTGGAGCAGGGTGCCGACGAGGTGGACATGGTGATCGATGTGGGTGCCGCGCTGGCGGGTGATTTCAATGCCGTGCTCGCCGACATTCTCACGGTGCGTGAGGCGATGGGTCCGGATCGGGTGCTGAAGGTGATCATCGAGTCCGCAGCGCTCGGCGACGACGCCATCGTGCGCGCGTGCGTGGCGGCCGAGCAGGCCGGCGCCAACTACGTGAAGACGTCCACCGGTTTCCATCCGGCGGGCGGCGCGTCGGCGCACGCGGTGGCGCTGATGGCGAAGACGGTGGGCGCGAGGTTGGGCGTCAAGGCCAGTGGCGGGATCCGGACGGCGGCGGCCGCGCTGGAGATGGTCGATGCCGGGGCGACCCGGCTGGGGCTGTCCGGTACGCGGGCGGTCCTGGACGGGATCACTTAGCCGCAGCTGCCGAATTCGAGGTTGGAGTCGCGCGCCTCGAACCGCTGCCCGGCGAGCTGCATGCTGATGCCGGTGTCGGTGACGTGGAGCGACTGCGGGGTCATGCCGAGCGGGTACACCTGCAGACTCTCGGACAGCGTCTTGACGATGCCGTCGACGAGATCGGTGGGCAGGCCCAGTCCGAACACCATCGCCTGCATGGTGTCGACCTGGATCATGCCGTTGCGTGGGTACGGTTTGACGACGAGCTGGGCCATGCCCATCGGGCCCACGTCGAAGCGCAGGGTGCCGTCGGCGGGATTGGTGGTGACGCCGGCGACGAGCGCGCCGAATGGCTGCTCCTGCAGTGTCTGCAGGATGCCGCTGGTGGACCACTCGACGTCTGCCGACGAGCTGCCGATCGACCCGGCGTTGTCGTCGAATCGAATGTCGTTGGCGCGCGCGTGGATCTTGATGCCGCGGGCGGGGCCGAAATTGCCCATGTCGCTGTCGATGTCGACGTAGGAGACGTGTTGCTGCACGAACTGCAGCAGCATCGGCTTGGGGCTCAGCTGGACCCGCACGTCGGCCCCGATCTCTTTCTTGAACTGTTCTGCGACACAGCTTTTCGTGGCGTGACGCGCGTACAGTTCGCCGGTGATCAGCGCGGCTGCCAGCGCGGCGACCACGAGTAGCGCGACGACGAGGACGCGTTGCGGCACGCTGATCCTGCCCGTTGCTTCTGCGATCGATCCTCTTGGCATGACGACGATTGTTCAGCACCATCCTGTGAGGGCGTTGTGAATACGTTGTGGGCGCTATTGCTGTGACGCAAGCCACAAGGATCGGTAGGGTTTGCTCATGGCGGCAGAGAAGTTGCGGCTGTTGCGTATCGCCGAGACGCATGCCGGGTATGTCACCATCCGGCAGGCGCGCGCGGCGGGGGTGGATGTCCAGCGCAGTGACGACTGGATTCCGGTGCGGGAGGGGATCTTCCGGCTCGCGGGCTGGCCGGGTGGGCCGTTCGACGAGTTCGCGATGTGGTCGGGGTATTTCGACGATGCGGCGGTGATGTCGCATCAGACGGCCGCCGAACTCCACGGGATCGGCACGCTGCACCCGCGCTTCGTGCACATGACGGCGTCGGTGCGGTTGCCCGCACCACGGCATGTCAGCGTGCACACGGCCGCACTCGGCCCGGACGACACCGAACGCGTCGGCGCGTTCGCGGTGACGACGCCGGTACGCACGGTGCTCGACCTTGCGGCGGGCGGCATCGCGGTGCCGTCGCTGCGCGAGGTCGTCGCCGATGCGGTGGCGATCGGGCGGCTATCGGTGGCCGAGGTTTTGGACCGGGTTTCGGAACTGACCGAACGTGGTGCGCAGCGATTGGTGCGTGCTCTCACCTGACGGCGTCGGGTATGGCAAGGTGCAACTCATGGGCACTGAGGGCAAAGGGACTTCGGGGATCTCGGGAAACTCTCCGGATGCTGGGGTTGCGCTCCCGTCCAGCGGCGGTGGCCGTAGTTCCACCGAGTTCGCCAAGGCGGTGCTGGCCGACGCAGTGCGCAAGTTCGACGCCGATCTGTCGCAGGCCATCGAAACCAGTCAGCGCTGGCGCACGAGGTATCCGGCAGCCTTCCACGCCCTCACGGCGGTGAGCGCGTCCTCGCCGGCCGCCGCGCGCGGCATCGCCGCCGACGGCCTGCGCTCGGCGCTGGCGTTGCTGCGCTATGTGCACCACGGCAGCGAGTCGGCGTTGTCGCGCGGTTCGTGGCGCAAGACCGAAAGCTCGTTGGGGGCGCAGACAATTCGCGGTGGCGGCGACGCCGAGCCGGCGTTGCGGGTGCCGTTCGCCGACGGGGTGCTCGAGGGCGACGCACTGCGTGCGCAACTCACCGACTGGCGCGATCGCGGCATCGTGGAGCAGAGTTTCGCGGCCGCCGTGGAGAAGGTGATCGAGAACCCGAAGTGGCTGTCGCTGCCCGGTTTTCAGGTGCTGGTGGTCGGCGCCGGGGCGGAGCTGTCGCCATACCTGCCCCTGCTCGCCTGGGGCGCCAACGTGCTCGCTGTCGAAGCTCCGGGAACCGAAGTGTGGCAACGGCTTACCGATGCCGCCGCGCAGGGCGCGGGCACCGTCACGTTCCCGGTGGCCGCCGATGTGCCCGGTGCCGACGTGGCGCGGGACTTCCCGCAGGTGCTCGGGTGGGTGTACGCGAACGCGCACAAGAAGCGCAGGCTCGTCGCCGGCCTGTACGCCGACGATGCCCGCCTCGTCGAGGCCACGGCGGCGTTCGGGGTGATCGCCGACGACCTGGTGGCGAACTGGCCGGACACCACGCTGGCCTACCTGGGCTCGCCCACTGACTGCTATGCCGTGAAAACCGACGTGATGGCCGAGGCGCGGCGGCGCTGGAACGATCGCGGATTCACCGCGCCGGTTCAGAACGCACTCCGAATCGCCTCGCGCTCAACGCTTTTCCGCCCGCACTACCACGACGAAGTGGTCGACTACGAGGGCAACCACTGGGGTCTGGCGGATGCGGTCACCGCGGCGCTGGGCCCGGATTTCGTGCTCGCCAAGCGGCTGCAGCGCTGGCGCGGCGTGCGGGCCTGCGCCAACGGACAACGGATTTCGTTCAACGTGGCCCCCGCCTCGTGGACCCGCGCGGTCGCGGACAACCGCGCACTGGCCGCAATCCTGCACGGCATCAAGCACTTTGGCGTGGAGGTGTTCGCCGCGGACACCGCACGCACCCTGATGGCGGCCAAACTCGTTGCCGACCTGTTCGATCCGCCCGCTGTGGACACCGAGGCGAACCCCGAAGAGCTGTTCTACGAGGGCGCCGCGCACGGCGGGCTGTGGCGGCTGCCGTACGAGCCGCTGTCCGCGCTGCGGGTGGCCGCCGCCATGGGTGCACCGAAACTGTTGCACCGCCGCTGACGTGGCAGGTGCGGCTGCCCGATCGGGCAGCCGCACCTGCGGTCAGAACGGCCAGTCGCCGCGCCGGCCCCGCTCGACGAGCTCGAACAGGCCGAAGCCCGCGTCGGTGAGCCCACCGAAGGTGAACCGGTTCGGTCCCGACGGGCCGTGCCCCGCCCGGTACCCGACCAGGTTCCAGGTGTACACCGGAACCGACTGCGGCACAGCGTTGTGCACCGTACCGGCCGGGTCGTACCAGGCCTGCTCGTCGGTGAGGATCACCACCCGGTCCTGGCCGCCGAAGTACCGGCGCAGCGCCGCCGCCGTCTGGGTGCCGCCCAGGTCACCGAAGCGCTCGACGATCCGCAGCACCGACTCGCCGCGGCGGAACTCGACCGTCTCGCTCGTCGACCCGAACTGCACCAGATCGGCCTTTTCGGCCCGCACCGCCAACGCGGTACCGAACATCGCGGCCGCGTCCGCACGGGTGAGCTGCGACCGCGCCGACATCCGCGAGAACATCGAGCCCGACCGGTCGACGAGCACCAGCGTGCGCCCCGACAACGACGGCACGTTGGCCAGCGAGTGCCCCAGCGCCTGCTCGAGCGCGTGCGCCCAGCGCAACGACGGGGCGGCCCGGTAGGCGGCCAGGAACCGCAACGGCAGCTGCCGCGACGTCGCCACCTCCGCCGGGTCGGCCAGCCGGGCCGCGACCTGCGCCGCGACCTCGTCGGGCACGCCCGCGGTGTCGAAGTTGCGCAGGTTGCGCAGCAGTGCCATGTAGCCCATGGTGCCGATGGCCGCCTGCCAGGCCGCCGCGTCCAGCTCGCCCTGCAGCCAGCCCGACATCGCCTCCCAGGTCATGCCCGCACGCGCCAATATCTCCGGATCGGCAAGTGCGGCCCGCCGTTGGGTGACGTCGACGGCATGCAGCCGGGCCCGGGACTGCAGCATCCGCAGCGACGCGGGCAGCTCGCCCGCCCGGTTGTGGCGGCGGTCGATCGCGTACCGGAACAGCGCACCCTGCTGCTCGCTTGCCGGGGTCGGGTGGGTCAGCTCGAGCACGTCGCCGAAGCGGACCCCGCGCGCGGCCGAGTCGTACTTCAGCAACGACCGCTGGGTGTAGAGCCGCACCGCCGCGTCCGCGAGCCCGCGCTTGACCGGCTTCGGCAGCGAACGGCTGTGTGCGCCAAGCCAGTACGAGACGAACTCGCCCGGCTCGTCGGCGCGCTGCAGTACCGCCGAGACCACCGCACGATTGTCGCCGTGCAGGCCCGCGGCCAGCCGCGCCGAGACGTACTCGGCGGCGCCGAGCACCGCGATCGAGCGCAGGTTGGCACCGCTGCGCAGCCAGCCGAGCAGCCGTGCCGTCCATGCGCCGTCGGTGACGGCGAGCTCGCGAACCAACGCGACGAATCGCTCGTCACGCTGAATTCCGTTCTCGTAGAACGCGTCCTCGCCGGCCAGGTGGGTGACCGCCAGAAGGAACAGCTCGCTGCGTGCATCCCGCACATAGCCCGGGGCGCCTTCGTGTGTGTGCGTGGTCGGGACCGACCGGCCTGCGATCGGCCCGATTCCGAATCGCCGACGAATATTGAACTTGCTCATAATGCTGTTCCTCCTCTCGGTGCCCAGATGCCGCCGGACGGCGCTACCTGAAAATCTGCGAAAAGACGAAACACGGTGCGGCGAGATCCAATCGGCGAAGGTGTAAACGCTCTGCCACTGAGCTACAGCCCCGTGGAGGGGCTGGCCGGATTCGAACCGGCGACCTTTCGATCAGGATTCGAAGTAACCCTCACCTGCGCACCGCCACAACGTGTTTCGACGGCGAGACACACCACACCGAGATCCGGGCGCCGAAGGTAGTCCAGACGCAGTGCGCCTGGAGTCGGGTTCGAACCGACCACCTGAAGGTGATTGCCAGAAGTAACCCTCGACTACGCACCGGTGCGGTATGTCTCGTCGTAGACGGTATTCGCGCGAACACGAAGTCGTCCAACCATTTTCCGCCGCGGAATCAGAACCAGTCGTCGCGCATGTCGAGCGTGGTGCGGTCCAGTGCGGCGAGCAGATCCAGCTGCGGGCCCACCTTCGGCAATTCGTAGGCGAAGAAGAATTGTGCGGCCTGGCGCTTGCCGTCGTAGAAGTCACCGTCGCGTCCGACGGCGGCGACGGCCTGCTCCAGCCACATCCAGGCGACCACGATGTGCCCGAAGGCCTCCAGGTACACCGACGAGTTCGCCAGCGCGGCCTCGATGTCGCCGGGACCGAACATGGCGGCCGTGGTCACGGTGAGCTGCTGCCACACCGCGGCGAGCTGCCCGGCGAGCGTCCGCGTGAGATCCGAAGCATCCGCTGCGGCAACGCTTTTCGCGATCTGGGCGCCGACGAGTTCGAGCCCGTGCTGACGGGCCACCTTGCGCCCCAGCAGATCCAGGCCCTGAATGCCGTGCGTCCCTTCGTGAATGGGGTTGAGCCGGTTGTCGCGGTAGTGCTGCTCGACGTCGTATTCGCGGGTGTAGCCGTAGCCGCCGTGCACCTGGATGGCGAGGCTGTTCGCCTCCAGGCACCACTGCGACGGCCAGCTCTTGGCGACAGGGGTCAGAATGTCGAGCAGGTCGCGGCGCTCACGATCCAGCAGCGCACTGCAGTACAGCTCCAGCGCAAGCGCGCCTTCGACATATGCCTTCTGTGCCAACAGCATTCGCCGCACGTCGGGATGCGCTACCAGCGGCACGACCTCGGTGCCGCCGAGCCGGCGGCCCTGCCGGCGGGTGCGCGCATAGTCCAGCGACTTGAGGTAACCGGTGTAGCCGAGGGCGGTGGCGCCCATGCCGACACCGACGCGGGCCTCGTTCATCATGTGGAACATGTACGCCAGGCCCTGGTGCGCTTCGCCCACCAGATAGCCGATGGCACCGCCGTTTTCACCGAACTGCAGCACGGTGTTGACGGTGCCGCGGTAGCCCATCTTGTGGTTGAGCCCGGCCAGCGCCACGTCGTTGCGGCTGCCGTCGGGCAGCACGCGCGGCACGATGAACAGCGAAATCCCTTTCACCCCAGGCGGTCCGCCGGCAATCTTGGCCAGCACGAGATGAATGATGTTCTCGGCCAACTCGTGTTCGCCGCCGGAGATCCACATCTTGGAGCCGAACACCCGGTAGCTGCCGTCACCGGCGGGCTCGGCCCGGGTCACGATGTCGGCGAGCGAGGAACCGGCCTGCGGCTCCGACAGGCTGTAGGCCCCGATCTGCCTGCCGGACAGCATCTCCGGAAGCCAGCGTTGCTTCTGTTCCTCGGTGCACAGTTCGAGGAAGTACGGCGCGCACACGTCGTTGTGTAGGCTGAAGCCGAGACCCGAGTAACGACCGCGGACGGTCTCTTCGCAGACGATGGTGTTGTAGCGGAAGTCTTCGACTCCCCCGCCTCCGTACTCCTCGGGCACGGCCGTCCCGAGGAAGCCCTGCTCGCCCGCTTCCCGCCAGACGTCACGGTCGACGATGTGCTGCTCTTCCCACTTCTCGTGGTAGGGCGCGACGTGCTGGTCGAGAAATTTGCGGTAGGACTCACGGAAGAGGTCGTGCTCGGGCTCGAAGAGGGTGCGCTCCATCGCGTCTCCTGAAGGTTATTGGCAGCCTGCCAGTGGGGGTAGGGCCCACCATACGCGTGTTTTGACGGTGTACATCCCCGGATCGCCGTTCACCCGAGGATCGCGCGGGCGACGGTACGCGCGCGATCGGGATCGGCCGTGCGCAGCACCTCCTGACCGGCGCGCACGCAGTCGTCGAACGTCACCGTCGCCAGTTTCGCCCCGACACCCGCAACAGCCGCGGCCGCACACGAGAGCGACGTGACGCCCAAGCCGACCAGGACGCAGG
>CAKZIX010000171.1 GCA_936936565.1 uncultured Nocardiaceae bacterium
CCGGCACGAGACGCTGCGCACCGCTTACCCCGAGCACGACGGCATCGGCTACCAAGAAGTTCGCGACACCGCCTTCGAGCTGGCTGAACTGGCCCTACCCGAGGACGAGATCGTCTCGTGGACAACCGAATACGCACTGCGCGGATTCGACGTGAGCAGTGCGCCGCCGCTGCGTGCGGCATTGCTGACCGTGGCCGCCGACGAACACGTGCTGGTCGTGGTGGTGCACCACATCGCTGCCGACGGTGCATCGCTGGCGCCGTTGGTGCGTGACGTGGTGAGCGCCTACCTGGCGCGCGGCGCGGGCGCGGCGCCGCAGTGGGCGCCGTTGCCGGTGCAGTACGCGGACTTCGCGGTGTGGCAGCGCGCGGTGCTCGGCTCCGAGGACGATGCCGAATCGATTGCTGCACAACAGGTTACGTACTGGAAGCAAACGCTTGCCGGACTACCCGACACCCTCGAACTGCCGACCACCTGCCCGCGCCCGGCGCAGCTGTCGGCGGCCGGTGCGCACTACCCGTTCACGATCGACGCCGACCTCGCCGCCGGCCTCGAGCACGTGGGCCGCACTGTCGACGCGTCCCTGTTCATGGTGGTGCACACCGCTTTTGCCGTGTTGCTCGCTCGCCTCAGCGGAACGTGGGACGTCGCAATCGGCACCCCGGTGGCCGGGCGCGGCGACGCCGCGCTCGACGATCTGGTTGGCATGTTCGTCAACACGGTGGTGTTGCGCACGCCGCTGGACCCGGACGAATCCTTCGGCGCCGCAGTCACCTCCGTCCGCGAGCGCGACCTGGCGGCCTTTGCCAACACCGACGTGCCGTTCGAGCGACTGGTGGAGGTGCTCGACCCGGTGCGCTCGACCGCGCACCACCCGCTGTTCCAGGTGGCGTTGTTCTTCCAGAACATGGCCCGGCCCACCCTCGAACTGCCGGGCCTCGAGGTTGGCGGTGTGGAGACCGGTGCCGCCATCGCGAAATTCGATCTGCAGCTGACGGTTTCGCCGCCGGTACCGACGCAACCGGACGCCGGCGAGGAAGGCATGCACGCCCAATTCCTGTATGCCACCGACCTTTACGATGAGCCGACGATCCGGCGCATCGCACAGCGCCTGGCCCGCGTGCTGCGCGCGGTGGCGGCCGATCCGAATGTCCCCGTCGGCGACATCGCGATCCTCGACGATCGCGAGCCGCGCTTGCACAACGGGATGGAACGTGTTGTGCCGCAGCGGTTGTTGTTGGATGCGTTCACCGCACAGGTGCAGCGCACGCCGGATGCGGTGGCGGTGGTGTTCGAGGGTGCGTCGCTGACCTATGCGGAGTTCGACGCGCGGGTGAATCGGCTCGCACGTTGGCTGATTTCGGCGGGTGTGGGTCCGGAGTGTTTGGTGGGTTTGGCGATTCGGCGTTCGCTGGATCTGGTGGTGGCGATGTATGCGGTGCTGCGTGCGGGAGGTGCGTATGTGCCGTTGGATCCGGATCATCCGGCCGAGCGGATCGGGCACATTCTGGACACCGCGCGACCGGTGTTGGTGTTGAGCACGTCGCGTGAGGGGTTCGCGGCGGCGGGGGTGGTGGTGCGGCTCGAGGATCTCGATCTGGATGGCTTTGCGGCGACTGCGGTGGCGGAATCGGAACTGGTGCAACCGGTTCGCCCGGATAGTCCGGCGTATGTGATTTTTACGTCGGGGTCGACGGGGCGGCCGAAGGGTGTGGTGGTGTCGCATGCGGCGATTGTGAATCAGTTGGCGTGGATGGCGGCTGAGTATGTG
>CAKZIX010000172.1 GCA_936936565.1 uncultured Nocardiaceae bacterium
CGATGGCGCACTATCAGCGAGTCGGGCAGGTGCCGCCCAAGCGGCACACGCAGTTTCGCGGCCCGGACGGGCGGCTGTACCGCGAAGAGCTGGTCGGCGAGGAAGGTTTCTCCGCCGATTCCTCGCTCGT
Source organism: uncultured Nocardiaceae bacterium (assembly GCA_936936565.1). Taxonomy (GTDB): domain Bacteria; phylum Actinomycetota; class Actinomycetes; order Mycobacteriales; family Mycobacteriaceae; genus CAKZIX01. The sequence continues at coordinate 131 of CAKZIX010000172.1, forward strand.
CTATCACCTCGGTGTGCCCTCGGCCATCCGCGATGCGCGTACCTGGGTGCTACCGGACGTGACCACGGTGCCGAACCAGCCGTTGCTGCCCAGGCACTTTCAGCTGCACAAGCTGACCGAACCGGCCGACGCCGTAACCGGCCGGCGGCTGCTGCTCGGCAATGCCGACGTCCGGATCGGCTACGTCACTGCCGACCGGGCGTCGCCGCTGTACCGCAACGCCGTCGGCGACGAGTGCGTGTACGTCGAATCCGGTTCGGCCACCGTGGAAACCGTCTTCGGCGCGCTGACCGTCGGCCAGGGCGACTATGTCGTGATCCCGCGATCGACGATTCACCGCTGGCTGCCGGACGGCGAAACCCGGCTCTACGTCATCGAAGCCAACGGTCACATCACCCCGCCCCCGAGGTATTTGTCGCGCTTCGGGCAGTTCCTCGAGCACGCGCCGTACTGCGAGCGCGACCTGCGCACGCCCGACGCGCCGCGCGTCGTCGAGGAATCCGACGTCGAGGTCTACGTCAAGCACCGCGGCAGCGGTGGCCTGGCGGGCACCGTGTACACGTTCGCGAGCCACCCCTTCGACGTCGTTGGGTGGGACGGCTGCCTGTACCCGTACGCACTCGACGTCGCCGATTTCGAACCCATCACCGGCCGGGTGCACCAGCCGCCGCCGGTCCACCAAGTGTGGGCCGGACCCAACTTCGTGGTGTGCAACTTCGTGCCGCGCAAGGTGGACTACCACCCGCTGGCCGTGCCCGTGCCGTACTACCACTCCAACGTCGACTCCGACGAGGTGATGTTCTACTGCGGCGGCAATTACGAGGCCCGCAAGGGCTCCGGCATCGGCCCGGGCTCGGTGTCGCTGCACCCGGGCGGGCACACCCACGGGCCGGCGCCCAGCGCCATCGAAAAGGCTTTGGGCGCGGAGTTTTTCGACGAGCTCGCGGTGATGGTGGACACCTTCCGGCCGCTGGAGCTCGGCGAGGGCGCCGGCGCCTGCGAAGACCTCACCTACTTCACCTCATGGGTGCGCGACCTGGACCGATCGTGATCGCGCAGTGCCGGAGGGGAGTGCGGTGATTCAGTACGGGGTCGGCGTGCACGATGGCCGCCCGCGTGTCGTCGCGAATGTCGACGGCCGGGTGGTGGACCTGAGCCGGGTGCCCGGTGTGCCCGCCCCACTCGCCGACGCGCTGCGCGCGCCCACACTGAACCCGTTCCTCGCGCTGGGGCGCGAAGCCTGGCACCTTGTGCACGACAAGGCAATCGACGCACCCGAGGTCACGGTCGGCGCCATGCGGCTGCCCTTCGACGTCGCCGACTACGTCGACTTCTACGCCTTCCGCGACCATGCCGAGAATCTCGGCCGCATCCTGCGTCCCGGCGAAGCGCCGCTCACCCCGAACTGGCTGCACATGCCCATCGGCTACCACGGCCGGGCCGGCACGGTCGTGGTCAGCGGCACCCCGATCCGGCGCCCGCACGGGCAACTCCGCGAAGGCGTCGTCGGGCCTTGCGCGCGTTTGGATTTCGAGGCCGAGATCGGCTTCGTCGTCGGCGTGCCGAGCGCCGGGCCCTTGTCCCCGAACGACTTTCGCGAGCACGTCTTCGGCGTCGTGCTCGTCGACGACTGGTCCGCCCGCGACATTCAGGCCTGGGAGTACCGCCCGCTCGGGCCGTTCCTCGGAAAGTCCTTCGCCACCAGCATGTCCGCGTGGGTGACCCCGCTGGATCAGCTGCACTGGACCACGCCGCCGCAGCGTGCCACCCCCAACTACCTCGCCGATCCCGACTGGCCGTCCGCCGTGGACCTCACCCTCGAAGTCCGCGTGAACGACACCCTCGTGTCCACGCCCGACGCCCGTCCTATGCACTGGACCCCGGCCCAGCAGCTGGCGCACCTGACCAGCAACGGCGCCGGGATCCGCACCGGCGACCTGTTCGCCAGCGGCACCGTGTCCAGCCCCGGTCAGCCGGGCTCGTTGATCGAGTTGACCGACAACGCGCGCACGCCGATCACGCTCGCCGACGGTTCGACCCGCGGGTTCCTCGCCGACGGCGACACCGTCACCATCACCGCATCCGGCGTCGGCGACGTCGTCGGACAGATACAGGGAAGTGTCCGATAGGCGCTGGTGCGCCGCCGCCCGCGCGCGTCGGTAGAGTCGCGGATGTGCGGACGGTCCTCGGTACTGCAGTCACGCTTGCGGCCGCGCTGACCTTGTCGGCGTGCGGTGGGTCCGACGACGGCTCGGGCGCGGCGCCCACGCGCGAAGCTCCGAAGATCGCTGCGGAGGGTCCGCACTTCCCGGAGTGCGCCGGCGTCAGCGACGAGGAGATCACCGCGATCTTCCAGTTGCCCACGCCGGTCGTCACGCGTAATTCGGTGGGCTGTGTCTGGGAGATCGTCGGCGGCCCGAGTGTGAGCTTCTCGTGGTACCGCGGCAGCCCGATCGGCCGCGAGGCCGCCGGATCGGACCGCATCGGCCGCCCGCCGGACAAAATCGAGATCGAGGGCCAGCCCGGATTCGTCGGTTCGCTGGCCAGTGCCTCGATCTGTGAAATCGGCGTGCAGTTCGGAGACGACTTCGTCCACTGGTCGGTCACCTATGCCGCAAGTCGCCCCGCCGCCGACCCCTGCACGGTCGCGAAGGAATTGGCTGCGCTGAGCGTGAAGAGGCGCAAATGATCCGATCGAAGCTGTGCGCGCTGCTCGCCGCGGCGCTGGTCGCGGCAGGCTGCGGCAGCACCATCCCCGGCAATCCGGTTCCCGAGGGCGCCGGGGGGAGCGAGGGGTCGTTCGAGACCGGTCAGTTCGACAAGGTCCTCACCGAGTGCAACGTCGTCACCCCGGAAGAGATTGCCGAAGCCGTGGGCGGCACGGAGATCGACCAGAACTTCCTGGGCGCCATCTGCCGCTTCGACGTCAATGGCGCCGCCGGATTCACCAAGGTGACGTTCAACTGGTTCGAGTGGGGCTCGATGAAGGTGGAGGCCGCCCAGCACCAGAAGCTGAACTACACCCTCACCGACATCACCGTGCAGGGCCGCAAGGCGTTCCTGGCGCAGCCGCCGAAGGACCCGAACTCGTGTGGAGTCACCTTCGGGGCACCGAGCCGGGGCATCATCGGGTGGTGGGTGCAGTACCGTCCCGATGCCGCGCACCCGGACCCGTGCAAATCGGCCCAGACGCTCGCGGAATTGACACTCAACCTCGCGCGTTGAAACCGGTTGCGACGTGGGCGCGGGCCCGAAGGGTAGTGCACCTCGCCCTGTTTTGACCTTGAGACACGCGCGCGGGTATTGTGGATCGCTGTGCCCGCATCGCGCGGGCAGGCTTGTGTGCAAACCGAGGCCCAGCGAACGGACGGCTGATCATCGAGTCATGCCCTGATCCTGGTCTTCTCCCGCTGCGACACGCCCGACCTCGGGACACGCAGCACCGCCACAACCACGGGTTTTAACACGAAATACGAACAGTCATAACGACGAACGAAACGAGAAAGCCGGCATATGCCAACCATCAACCAGCTGGTCCGCAAGGGTCGCACCGACAAGGCGGCGAAGGTCAAGACCGCGGCCCTCAAGGGCAGCCCGCAGCGCCGTGGTGTGTGCACCCGCGTGTACACCACCACCCCCAAGAAGCCGAACTCCGCGCTGCGTAAGGTCGCGCGTGTTCGCCTCACCAGCTCGGTCGAGGTCACGGCCTACATCCCGGGTGAGGGTCACAACCTGCAGGAGCACTCGATGGTGCTCGTGCGTGGCGGTCGTGTGAAGGACCTCCCCGGTGTTCGTTACAAGATCATCCGCGGCTCGCTCGACACCCAGGGCGTGAAGAACCGCAAGCAGGCCCGCAGCCGCTACGGCGCCAAGAAGGAGAAGAGCTGACATGCCACGCAAGGGTGCAGCCCCGAAGCGTCCGCTGATCAACGACCCGGTCTACGGGTCGCCGTTGGTCACCCAGCTGGTCAACAAGATCCTGCTGGACGGCAAGAAGTCGACCGCCGAGCGCATCGTCTACGGTGCCCTCGAGCAGGCCCGCGACAAGACGGGCACCGACCCGGTCGTCACGCTCAAGCGCGCCATCGACAACGTCAAGCCGGCCCTCGAGGTCAAGAGCCGCCGCGTCGGTGGTGCCACCTACCAGGTGCCCGTCGAGGTCCGTCCGCCCCGGGCGAACACGCTGGCGCTGCGCTGGCTCGTCAACTTCTCCCGCGCTCGCCGCGAGAAGACGATGATCGAGCGTCTCGCCAACGAGATTCTGGACGCCAGCAACGGTCTCGGCGCTTCGGTCAAGCGTCGCGAAGACACCCACAAGATGGCCGACGCCAACCGGGCCTTCGCGCACTACCGCTGGTGACCAAACGCCGGATGGCTCGATCGATACGATGCCTCCGGCGTTCAGCCGTCTCTCTACGACTACTAGGGGAAGATTCCTGTGGCACAGGACGTGCTCACCGACCTGAACAAGGTCCGCAACATCGGCATCATGGCGCACATCGATGCCGGTAAGACCACCACAACCGAACGCATCCTCTTCTACACCGGCATCACCTACAAGATCGGTGAGGTCCACGACGGCGCGGCCACGATGGACTGGATGGCCCAGGAACAGGAACGCGGCATCACGATTACGTCGGCCGCGACGACCTGCTTCTGGAAAGAAAACCAGATCAACATCATCGACACCCCGGGTCACGTCGACTTCACCGTGGAAGTCGAGCGCAGCCTGCGTGTTCTCGATGGCGCCGTCGCCGTGTTCGACGGCAAGGAAGGTGTCGAGCCGCAGTCCGAACAGGTGTGGCGCCAAGCCGACAAGTACGACGTGCCGCGCATCTGTTTCGTCAACAAGATGGACAAGCTGGGCGCGGACTTCTACTTCACCGTGCAGACCATCAAGGACCGCCTCGGTGCCAAGCCGCTGGTCATCCAGCTGCCGATCGGCGCGGAAGACACCTTCGAAGGCATCGTCGACCTGGTCGAGAACAACGCCAAGGTGTGGCGGGGCGAGACCAAGCTCGGTGAGGCCTACGAGGTCGTCGAGATTCCGGAGGACCTGAAGGAGAAGGCCGAGCAGTACCGCCAGGAGCTGCTCGAGACCGTCGCCGAGTCCGACGAGGCGCTGCTCGAGAAGTTCTTCGGTGGCGAAGAGCTCTCCGTCGAGGAGATCAAGGCCGCCATTCGCAAGATGACGGTTGCCTCCGAGCTGTACCCGGTCCTGTGTGGCTCCGCGTTCAAGAACAAGGGCGTGCAGCCCATGCTCGACGCGGTCATCGACTACCTGCCGTCCCCGCTGGACGTCGAGGCCACCACCGGCCATGTGCCGGGCAAGGAAGACGAGCTGATCACCCGCAAGCCGAACGTCGACGAGCCGTTCGCGGCGCTGGCGTTCAAGATCGCGGTGCACCCGTTCTTCGGTGAGCTCACCTACGTGCGCGTGTACTCCGGCAAGGTCGACTCCGGCACCCAGGTCATCAACTCGACCAAGGGCAAGAAGGAGCGTCTGGGCAAGCTGTTCCAGATGCACTCCAACAAGGAGAACCCGGTCACCACGGCGTCCGCCGGTCACATCTACGCCGTGATCGGTCTGAAGGACACCACCACCGGTGACACCCTGTCGGACCCGCAGCACCAGGTCGTCCTCGAGTCGATGACGTTCCCGGACCCGGTCATCGAGGTCTCCATCGAGCCGAAGACCAAGTCCGACCAGGAGAAGCTCGGTACCGCGATCCAGAAGCTGGCCCGCGAAGATCCGACGTTCTCGGTCAAGCTGGATGCCGAGACCGGCCAGACCGTCATCGGCGGCATGGGCGAGCTCCACCTCGACATCCTGGTCGACCGCATGAAGCGCGAATTCAAGGTCGAGGCGAACGTCGGTAAGCCGCAGGTGGCCTACCGCGAGACGATCACCAAGACGGTGGAGAAGCACGAGTTCACGCACAAGAAGCAGACCGGTGGTTCCGGCCAGTTCGCCCGCGTGATCATCGCGCTGGAGCCGCTGACCGAGGCCGAGGACGGCGCCACGTACGAGTTCGAGAACAAGGTCACCGGTGGCCGCGTTCCGCGTGAGTACATCCCGTCGGTCGACGCCGGTATTCAGGACGCCATGCAGTACGGCGTGCTCGCCGGCTACCCGCTGGTGAACGTCAAGGCGAGCCTGCTCGACGGCGCCTACCACGAGGTCGACTCCTCGGAAATGGCGTTCAAGATCGCCGGTGCGCAGGCCCTCAAGGAAGCCGCGCGCAAGGCCGCTCCGGTGATCCTCGAGCCGATGATGGCCGTCGAGGTCATCACGCCCGAGGACTACATGGGCGACGTGATCGGCGACCTCAACTCCCGCCGTGGCCAGATCCAGGCCATGGAGGAACGCAGTGGTGCCCGTGTCGTCAAGGCGCTGGTTCCGCTTTCGGAGATGTTCGGCTACATCGGAGACCTTCGGTCGAAGACGCAGGGCCGGGCGAACTACTCGATGGTGTTCGATTCGTACGCGGAGGTTCCGGCCAACGTGTCGAAGGAAATCATCGCCAAGGCGACCGGCGAATAAATAGCGACAAGGGGCGGGTTCGCCCGCCCTTTCCCGGCGCAACCACCTCAGTAACCCACATCACAGTCCAGGGAGGACACAAGTGGCGAAGGCGAAGTTCGAGCGGACGAAGCCGCACGTCAACATCGGCACCATCGGTCACGTCGACCACGGCAAGACCACGCTGACGGCTGCGATCACCAAGGTTCTGCACGACAAGTACCCGGACCTGAACGCCGCGTTCGCGTTCGACCAGATCGACAAGGCGCCGGAAGAGAAGGCTCGTGGTATCACGATCAACATCTCCCACGTCGAGTACCAGACCGACAAGCGCCACTACGCGCACGTCGACGCCCCGGGTCACGCGGACTACATCAAGAACATGATCACCGGTGCCGCCCAGATGGACGGCGCGATCCTGGTCGTGGCCGCCACCGATGGTCCGATGCCGCAGACGCGTGAGCACGTGCTGCTCGCCCGCCAGGTCGGCGTGCCCTACATCCTGGTTGCGCTGAACAAGGCCGACATGGTCGACGACGAGGAAATCCTCGAGCTCGTCGAGATGGAGGTCCGCGAGCTGCTGGCTTCGCAGGAGTTCGACGAGGAAGCCCCCGTCGTGCGCGTGTCGGGTCTCAAGGCGCTCGAAGGCGACGCCAAGTGGGCCGAGTCCGTGCTCGAGCTCATGCAGGCCGTCGACGACTCGATCCCGGACCCGGTCCGCGAGACCGACAAGCCGTTCCTGATGCCGATCGAGGACGTCTTCACGATCACCGGTCGTGGCACCGTCGTCACCGGTCGTATCGAGCGCGGCATCCTCAACGTCAACGAGGAGGTCGAGATCGTCGGTATCCGCGAGGAGAAGACGACGACCACCGTCACCGGCATCGAGATGTTCCGCAAGCTCCTCGACGAGGGTCGCGCGGGCGAGAACGTCGGTCTGCTCCTCCGTGGCACCAAGCGCGAGGACGTCGAGCGCGGGCAGGTCATCTGCAAGCCGGGCTCGATCACGCCGCACACCGAGTTCGAGGCGCAGGTCTACATCCTCGGCAAGGAGGAGGGCGGCCGTCACACGCCGTTCTACGACAACTACCGTCCGCAGTTCTACTTCCGGACCACGGACGTCACGGGTGTCGTCAGCCTCCCCGAGGGCACCGAGATGGTCATGCCCGGCGACAACACCGACATGAAGGTCGAGCTCATCCAGCCGATCGCCATGGAGGAGGGCCTGAAGTTCAACATCCGCGAGGGTGGCCGCACCGTCGG
>CAKZIX010000173.1 GCA_936936565.1 uncultured Nocardiaceae bacterium
GATCGTCGGCGAGATCGCCGACGAGTACGACACCGACGAGACACCGCCGGTGGAGCGCCTCGGCGCCGACAAGTTCCGGGTGTCCGCCCGGCTCGCGGTGGAAGATCTCGGCGAACTCTTCGGCCTCGAGATCACCGACGACGACGTCGACACCGTCGGCGGCCTGCTCGCGCACGAACTGGGCCGGGTGCCGCTGCCGGGCTCGAAGGTGAGCGCACACGGGTTGGTGCTGCGCGGGGAGGGCGGGCGCGACCGCCGTGGCCGGGTGCGGGTGCACACCGTACTTGTCAAGCGCGCCAAGGTGAAAGACGCTCAGGAGACCGAACCCGCGGACGACACCGAGCTGCCGGACGACCCCGAGTACGACCGTGAAAGCGAGGAAACCGATGACTGAACTCGATGCCGAGAACGCCAAGCTCGTCACGCTGGCCCGGGGTGCCATGGGCCGTACGGGCGGGGCCGCCGGTGCCGCGGTGCGCGACACCGACGGCCGCACCTACGCGGCCGGCGAAGTTTCCCTGCACGCCCTGACGCTGACCGCGTTGCAGGCGGCTGTCGCGGCCGCAATCTCCAGTGGTGCAGAGGGATTCGAGGCGGCAGTGGTCGTCGGCGGGGCAGACGCCGACGGCGCCGCCGCGGTGCGCGAGGTGTCGCCGGACGCTGCGATCATCGTTACCGACCGGGCCGGGGCGGTGCTCGATGCCTGACATCGACGAGCCTGAATCGGCCGGATTCCGTTCCGGCTTCGTGTGTTTCGTCGGCCGGCCGAACACCGGGAAGTCGACGCTGACCAACGCGCTGGTCGGCGCCAAGATCGCGATCACCTCGTCGCGCCCGCAGACCACCCGGCACACCATCCGCGGCATCGTCCATCGCGAGCACGCCCAACTGATCCTCGTCGACACTCCCGGCCTGCACCGTCCGCGCACCTTGCTGGGGCAACGGCTCAACGACTTGGTGCGCGACACCTACGCCGAGGTCGACGTCATCGCGCAATGCTTCCCGGCGGACGAGAAGATCGGTCCGGGCGATCGCTGGATTCACGAGCAGCTGCGTCAGGTGGCCCCGCGAACGCCGCTGGTCGGCGTGGTCACCAAGATCGACAAGGTGGGTCCGCAGCAGGTCGCCGAGCAGTTGCTCGCGGTGGCCGCGCTGCTCGGCCCGGAGTCCGAGGTGGTGCCGGTATCGGCGACGCGCAGCGAGAAGTTGGGCGGCGACACCGCCAAGACCGGCAACCTGGAGACGGTCGTGGACGTGCTCGCATCCCAGCTGCCCGAGGGCCCGGCGTTCTACCCCGACGGCGAGCTCACCGACGAGCCCGAAGAGACGCTCATGGCCGAGCTGATCCGCGAGGCTGCGCTCGAAGGCGTGCGGGACGAGCTGCCGCACTCGCTGGCCGTGGTTATCGAGGAGGTCACCGAACGCGAGGGCCGCGAGGACATGCTGCACGTGCACGCGTTGCTCTATGTCGAACGCCCGAGCCAGAAGGCGATCGTAATCGGCAAGGGCGGCGCGCGGCTCAAAGAGGTCGGCACCAACGCCCGCCGGCAGATCGAGCACCTGCTCGGCACGAAGATCTATCTCGACCTGCACGTGAAGGTCGCCAAGGACTGGCAGCGCGACCCCAAGCAGCTCGGCAAGCTCGGATTCTGAGCTAGCTCCACCACGGCTCGGGCCGGTGCCGCTGCCACTGCAGTTCCGACTCCAGTTGCGCCGCAAGCGAAACCAGCCGCCGCTCGGAGTTCGCCGGTCCCATCAACTGAGCGCCGACCGGCAGCCCGGCATCGGTGAACCCGGCCGGCACCGCGACCGCGGGCCAGCCCACCAGATTCCAGGGCCAGGTGTAGGGCGCGGCGCCGACGATGACTCGATTGGTGGCGAAGGAGCCGAGGCCGTCGATGGCGTCCGCCCGCGGCGGCGGGGTCGCCGTCGACGGTGCGAGCACCACGTCGAAGCGCCGGAAGATGCCGGCCAGCAGCATTGCGTACACCGGTTCCGCGCGGCGCGCGGCGAACAGCGGCAGACCGTTGAGCAGCCGCCCCGCCCGGACGTTGGCGTGCGTGCGGGGATCCACGTCAGGATTCGGTAGCCGGTCGTACCATTCGGCGATGCCGGTCATCGAGCGGGTGAACATCGACGCCGACATCGTCGGGTCGTAGGCGGGATCGCCGACCGTCACGTCGTGGCCGAGTTGTTCGAGGGTGCGGGCGATACCGCGCACCCGCGCTTCCACTTGCGGGTCGAGGCGGGCAGGCACCCCGCCGAACGGGATGCGCAGCGACAGCGCGATGCGCAGCCGGCCCGGGTCGCGCCCGACGGCATCGGAGACCGTGACCGCCGGCGGCCGGTGCCGCTCGTCGGGGTGGTTGTCGCCCGCGGTGAGGTCGAACAGCAGGGCCGCGTCGGCGACGGTGCGCGCAAGCGGCCCGATCACGGTGAGTCCCTTGAACGATTCGGCTTCCGGCCACGTCGAGATGCGGCCGCGCTGCGGCTTGATCCCGACGAGATTCGTCCATGCCGCTGGGATCCGCACCGATCCGGCGCCGTCGGTGCCCATCGCGGCGGGCAGCAGACCGGCCGCCACCGCGGCCGCGCTGCCGCCCGACGAGCCGCCCGGGGTGTGCCCGCGATTCCACGGATTGCGGGTCACGCCAAAGGCTTTCGCTCCGGTGAGCGGCAGCTGCCCGAGCTCGCAGGCGTTGGTTTTGCCGACGAGCACCGCACCGGCGGCGCGCAACTTGCGAACCTGGTTCGAGTCCTGCACCGCGGGGGCGATCTCGCCGCCGCAACCGAACGCCGTGACCTCACCGGCGATGTCGGTGTCGTCCTTGACCGCGATCGGCACGCCCAGCAGCGGCGCGCGCTCGCCCGCGGCGATCCGGCGGTCGGCCTCGGCGGCCTCGGCCAGCGCGTGGTGGCGGCGCACCACCCGAAAGGCGTTGAGGGTGGGCTGGCTGGCGTCGATGCGCTCGAGTACCTCGGTGACGACGGCCGTCGACGTGGTCGCGCCGGTCGCGATGGCGTTGGCAAGCTCGGCCAGTCCCTGGTGCTGGGTGGTCTTCGTCACGCTGGGCTCCTTGTCTTACTGAGCAAGTGTCCAGTATCGCCGCCGAGGTCGGATCCGCAACATCGCCGCCGAGGTCGGATCCGCAACCCGCGCGCTGCGAGCGTGTGCGGCGAGCCCGCACCGCGCGTGTTTGCGCCTCGTTTGTGAATGGCGCCGCAATGGGGGCGCGAACCGCAGTGTCGGGCGCAGGAGCGTGGGCTGCGGACGGAAGCTTTCCGAGTGGCGGTCGCGGTATCTGTCGGTGCGCGATGGGACAATGACGGCGTGCGGCTGTATCGAGACAACGCGGTGGTGCTCCGCCAGCACAAGCTCGGTGAGGCCGATCGCATCGTCACCCTGCTCACCCGCAACCACGGGCTGGTGCGGGCGGTGGCCAAGGGCGTGCGCCGCACCCGGTCCAAGTTCGGGGCGCGGCTCGAGCCGTTCACCCACATCGACGTCATGCTGTACCCGGGCCGCAACCTCGACACCGTCACCCAGGTGCACGCGGTAGACACCTTCGCCGGCGACATTGTCGGCGACTACGGCCGCTACACCACCGCCTGCGCCATCCTGGAAACCGCCGAACGGCTGGCGGGGGAGGAGCGCACCCCGGTGCCCGAGCTGCATCAACTCACCGTCGGCGCGTTGCGCGCGGTGAGCCTGCACCGGCGCCCGGCGCAACTGATTCTCGATGCATACTTGTTGCGCGCCATGGGATCTGCAGGTTGGGCTCCGGCGCTCGAGGAGTGCGCGCGCTGCGCTTCGCCGGGGCCGCACCGGGCCTTCCATGTCGCCGCCGGGGGCGCGGTGTGCGTGCATTGTCGTCCGCCCGGTGCCGCCACGCCCGCGTCGGGGGTGCTCGATCTCATGGATGCGCTGCATCGCGGCGACTGGGCCTTCGTGGAAACCACCTCCGAGGTCGTGCGCACGCAGGCCAGCGGGCTCACCGCCGCGCACCTGCAGTGGCATCTGGAGCGGCAGCTGCGCACATTGCCGCTGATCGAGCGTGCGCGGCCGCACGCCATCGACGCCCGACGGGCTCCGGGCGTGGTGCAGGATGTAGGGCGTGATTCGTCGACAGCCGCCAGCTGAGCAGGCACTGCCTGCACCGCGGCGGGCCATCCGCCCCCCAGATCCGCACCCGTCCGGCGCCACCCCGCCCGCGATCCCCGCGCAGTTCGTGCCCAAGCACGTGGCACTGGTGATGGACGGCAACGGACGCTGGGCGACCGAGCAGGGGCTGCCGCGTACCGCCGGGCACCAGCGCGGCGAGGCGGTGTTGCTGGACACGGTCAAGGGCGCCATCGAAATCGGCGTGCAGTACCTGTCGGCGTATGCGTTCTCCACCGAGAACTGGCGGCGCAGCCACGACGAGGTGCGCTTCCTGATGGGCTTCAACCGCGACGTGCTGCGCCGCCGGCGCGACGAACTACACGAGATGGGCGTGCGGGTGCGTTGGGCCGGACGGCGTCCGCGGCTGTGGCGCAGCGTGATTCGCGAACTCGAGGTCGCCGAGGAGCTGACCAGGGACAACACCGTCATCACCTTGGCGATGTGTGTCAACTATGGCGGTCGGGCCGAAATTGCCGACGCCGCAAGGGAAATCGCCCGCCGAGTGGCGCGCGGGGAGATCGACCCGGAGAAGGTGAGCGAGGCCACCATCGCCGAGTATCTCGACGAGCCCGACATGCCGGACGTCGACCTGTTCCTGCGGCCGTCCGGCGAACTGCGCACCTCCAACTTCCTGCTGTGGCAGTCCGCTTACGCCGAGCTTGTCTTCCAGGACAAGCTGTTTCCCGATTTCGACCGCCGCGACCTGTGGGCCGCGTGCCTCGAGTACGCCCGGCGCGATCGGCGCTTCGGGGGCGTCAAGTGACCGACGTGCTCGCCCAGCGGGTCCAGGCGTTGCTCGGCAACTTCGTCGACGTGACCGTAAGTGACGACGGCACAATGGGTTTCGAGTACGGCGGGGCGCTGTGTTCGATGCGCGCGGTGAACCTGTCCGCCGGCCTGGACGTGCTGACGCTGACCTGCGTGCTCGCCTGGGACCGGCCGCTGAAACCGGCGCTGCACAAGCGAGTGGCCGACCGCAATGCCGCCCTGCAATTCGGCACCATCACCATCGTCGGCCACGACAAGCTCGCCGACGTGATCATGCGCTACACGTTTCCCGCGGCCGGGCTCGACGACGAGGCGCTCACCACGATGCTGCTGCTGGTGCTCTCCGGAGCCGAACGCAGCCGAACGGGGCTGGTGCCGTAAGCGTTCGCGAGAATGGATTCAGCTGCACTTCTGGCAGGTGCCGAACACCTCGACGGTGTGGCTGACGTTGCTGAAGCCGTGCTCCTCGGCGGTGGCCGCCGCCCACTTCTCGACCGTGGGACCTTCCACCTCGACGGTGAAACCGCAACCGCGGCAGACCAAATGGTGGTGGTGACCGTCCGAGCAGCGGCGGTAGACGGACTCGCCGGAATCGGTGCGCAGGGTGTCGACCGCGCCGGCTTCGGCCAGCGACTGCAAGGTGCGGTAGACGGTGGTGAGGCCGATGCCCTCACCGCGACGGCGCAATTCGTCGTGCAGTTCCTGGGCGGAGCGGAACTCGTCGATGTCGTCGAGCAACGCCGAGATCGCGCTGCGCTGCTTGGTGCTGCGTACGCCAACGGTGGCCAATTCATCCCTCTTCCGCATGAGCAACTGCGTCGACGACGATGTGTGCGAGGTGGTCGTCGACCAATTCGTACATCACTTCGCGCCCGTTGCGTTCGCCGCGGACCACGCCGGCGGCCTTCAGTACGCGCAGGTGCTGGCTGATCAGCGGCTGCGTCACACCGAGCGCGTCGACCAGTTCGTGCACGCAGCGGCCCGACTCCCGCAACTGGAGCACGATCGCGATGCGCACCGGCGCGGCGAGCGCACGTAACAGTTCGCCGGCCGCGTCGAGCGTCTGTTTGTCCGGAACGGGCGCGGGCGGCGGCGATTCGAACGGACTGCGTGTATGCAAGTCGACAACGCCACGGGCGACCTCTTGTGCGGCCACGCCCACCTCCCTTATTGCAAACCGATTCCATTTTGATATGCACGGTTGTGCATGTCAAACGATGTTCGGTTTGACGCTCGTCTCTATACTCGCAGGTACGTCCACGAGCTGACTGGGGAGGAAGTTCGCGTGCCGTTGAATCGGGGTGCGGAAATCGCTGGGTTCGTCGTCGAGCGGCAACTCGGTGCCGGCGGCATGGGTGCGGTCTACCTGGCCCGGCATCCGCGTCTGCCGCGCCACGTCGCCCTCAAGGTGCTCGGAGAGGAGTTCGGGCAGGACCCGGAATTCCGGTCCCGCTTCGAACGCGAAGCCGAGTTGGCGGCGCGGCTCGCGCACCCGAATGTCGTCGCCATCCACGACCGCGGCGTCGCCGACGGGCACCTGTGGATCGCGATGCAGTACGTCGACGGCACCGATGCGGCGCACCTGATTCGCCAGGGGCCCGCGGTGCTGCCGACCGCGCGCGCGGTCGGGATCGTCGAGCAAGCGGCGCAGGGGCTCGACGAAGCGCATCGCGTCGGTTTGCTGCACCGCGACGTCAAGCCCGCCAACATTCTCATCGCCGCCCGCCCCGACGGCGGCGACCGTGTCCTGGTCACCGACTTCGGTATTGCGCGCGCCGCCGGCGACGCGTCGACGCACACCGCGGCCGGCGCCGTGCTGGCCACGCTCGCCTATGCAGCGCCGGAACAGATCCTCGGCGGGCCGATGGATCAGCGGGTCGACGTGTACGGCCTGGGCTGCACCCTGTTTCACCTCGTCACCGGGTCCGTGCCGTTCCCACGCGATTCGCCCGCCGCAGTGATGCGAGCGCATCTGTCGGAGCCGCCGCCGAAACCGAGTGCGATCGATCGGCGCCTCGCGCCGTTCGATGCCGTCATCGCGCGTGCCATGGCGAAAAATCCCGCCGACCGCTATCCATCCTGTGCGGCACTGGCTGCCGACGCGGGTGCCGCCTTGCGGGGTGAGCGCGTCGGTGCCCGTCCCCGGCGCTGGCTGCTCGCGGGCGCTGCGGCGGTGGTGGTCCTGCTGGCCTTGGTGGCGGGGTGGTTCGCGCTGCGCCCGCAGGAGCCGCAGCCCGCGGCCGCGCCGAAGGCCCCGTCGACGTCGGTCCCGCCTCCGGTCACCGCAAAGCCTTGGGGCGATTACCAATTCATGGCCGACGCGTTCCCCAAGCTGTTGCCGCGCACGCCCACCGGACAGGGCCACCAAGGTCTGCGCTGCACGCCCGTCGACGACAAGCTCAGTGTGGTCTCGTTGCAGGCGCCGCCGCACAGCAACCTGCGACTGCTGTGTCCGGGCGACAACGAACCGTTGGAAGGTCTCATCGTTTTCTGCGACCCCGCGCGGGTGCCACTGGCGGTGCGCGTGGATCCGGGCATGTCGCACGACGGCGAGGAGCGCTGGTCCCGCCCCAGTGGTGGTGGCCACGTTTCTTGGGGCAGGCAATTCGACGAGCCGCTGAATACTCTCGTCGTCTACTTCGATGATTCCGAACGATCGTTCTGCAGATTGTCGGCGTCCACCTCGGGGCCGATCGAGAAACTTCGAAAGGAATGGTGGGACAGTGCGCCCGTCTGAGCGTGTGCGCGTCGCCGTGCTCGCTGCGGTCTTCGCGGTTTCCGGTTGCGCGGGGATCGACGGCACCGCCGCGCCCGCCGAGATCGACGTTCGAAAACTCGACGTCGGGGCTTACCCGGTGGACCCGCTCGCCGCTCCCGACCAGCCCGACGAAGAGCAGGGCCGGATCCTGGAATCGGTGCGCATGGCCGAAGCGGTCGTCGATCCCTTCGACGTCGATCCGGCACTGCACACCGCG
>CAKZIX010000174.1 GCA_936936565.1 uncultured Nocardiaceae bacterium
CCGATCTGGCGAGCACCGAAGGCGATGCAGGCGGCGAAGCGGTTGGCATGCAAGGTTTTTGCACCGGTCGTGCGTGCCGCCGAGTTCGGCGATCGGACGGTCAGCCCGCGGGTGCTGGCCTTGGCGGACGCCATGCACAACGACACCCCGATCGCCACGATGGCATCGTTTCTCAGCGCATTCATGACCTACGACCGCTCGGCCACGCTGGCCGCGTTGGCCGCGATTCCGACCATGGTGCTGTGCGGGACCGCCGACCTGATGACCCCGCCCAGCCTGTCCGTCGCGATGGCCGACGGCATCTCGAACGCCGACTTGGTTCTGGTCGACGGCGCCGGCCATTCGGTCATCCTGGAACAGCCCGACAGTGTCACCGATTCGGTTGTCGCACTGCTGGAACGAGCCCGCCGGACGTCGACGGACTCGCTCTTCGCGCTCGCAGCCTGAACCTCATGCGCGGCTGCGCACCAGCGCCCAGCCGATCACGCCACCGAGGATGACCCCCATGACCGCGCCGAAGATCGAGATCAGCACCGACTCCAGATAGATGCCGAGCTGCACCTGTCCACGCGCCATGCCGATGGCGCGCAGCATGCCGATCTCGCGGCGCCGCTCCACCGCCGACAGCGCCAGCGTGTTGACGATGCCCAGGATCGCGATGATCACCGCCAAGCCGAGCAGGCCGTAGACGATCGCGAGCACGGTGTCGATCTGGCGCGCCTGCTCGCCCTTGAACTGCTCGCGGTCCATCACCTGAACCACGTCGAACGGCTCGGCCGCCTGCTCGAGAGCGCCCCGCATCGCCGGAATATCCGCGCCCGGAGCAGCCTTGACGAGCACGATGAAGTCGATGCGCGCCAGCTGCGGCATCAACTTCTGGAACAGCTGGTCCGAGGCGATCCATTTGCCCTGCAACGCGGTGTCGGCGTACACGCCGGTAACGGTGATCGGGACCCGCTGTTTGTCGACGCCCTCGAACTCGAGGCGTGCGCCCAGCCCCCAGCCCTTCTCGTCGGCCTGCGACTGCGAGACCAGCAGCCCGTCGCCGGGCAGCTCGGCGGTACCAGCGACGATGTCGTTGGTGACCACCGTCTGATACGGACCGCCGAACGAAATGCCTTGCTCACGTTCACCGTTCACCTGTGCGAACACCGGGCGCACCGGGATCGCCTGGGCCACCCCGTCGACGTCGCGAGCCAGCTCGGCCATCTTCGACGGCACCCCGGAACCCTGCGGGCCGCCCAGCACGTAGTCGGCGCGCACCCCGTTGTCGACCAGCTCGTCGATGCTTGCTTTGGCCGAGCTGCCCAGCATGCCGATCGCGGTGACCAGCATGAGCCCGAGTGTGAGCGCAAACGCGGTGGCGGCGGTGCGACGCGGATTGCGCACCGCGTTGTTGCGCGCCAGCCGGCCGACCGGCCACGACGACCGCGCGAACGGCGCCCCGAGGGCACCGACCACCGGCCGCGAGAGCCACGGCGCCGCCAGTAGCACCGCGAGCACCAGCACGGCGGCGCCGATCCCGACGATCGACGCCGGTGTCGGGCCGCTGTCCTGGGCGCCGTAGATCACCAGACCGGCGCCGGCCGCACCGAGTGCGGCACCGCAGAGGGTGCGCAGGCGCAGGCTGTCTCCGGTGGAGGCGAACTCTTCGCGCATGGCCTCCACGGGTGGCACCTTCGCCGCGCGCTGGGCCGGCGCGTAGGCGCTCGCGACGGTGACCACGACGCCGAGCAGGACCGCCACGATGACCGTGCGCGTCTGCAATTGCAGTGTGCCGGTGGGCAATCCGACGTCGAATGCGTTGAGCAGCACGCCCAGCCCGTAGGCGAGCGCGACGCCGAGCGCAACGCCGATAGCACTGCCGACCAGGCCGATTACGAACGCTTCGAGGGTGACCGAATTGCGTACCTGCGCCCGGCTGGCGCCGACCGCGCGCAGCAGCGCGAGCTCACGCAGCCGCTGCGCGACGATCATCGAGAAGGTGTTGTAGATGATGAAGGTGCCCACGAGCAGGGCAATGGCGCCGAAGGCCAGCAGGAAATAGTTGATGAAGCTCAGCGCCTCGCCGATCTGGCCCTTCATCTCCTCGCGGACTTCGTCGCCGGTCTGCACCTTGTAGTCCGGGTAGGCGGCCTGGATCCGATCACGCAGCTCGTTGGCCGAGATGCCTTGCGCGGCAACGTCGATGTAGCGCACGTGCTGACCGTCGGTGAACAACTCGGCGGCTTGGGACTCGGCGAACTTGATCCCGATGAAACCGCCGGTCTCGGTGGGCGATTTGTAGAGCCCGGTGAGTTGCACCGGCATCGGCAGACTGGTCTTGCTCGGCACCAGGATCTTCACCTGGTCACCCACGTGCAGGCCCGCCTTACGCGCGGCGCTGTCGTTGAGCCCGATTTCCCCGGGCCGGGTCGGCGCGACGCCGTCGATGAACGGCTCCTGCTTCTCCAGGCTGCGCTCGGCAGGCAGATAGGACTCCCCCATGCTCGGCGCCCCGCCCGTCTGCACCGCCTTGCCGTCGGCGTCGAACAGCACCACCGCTCCGAAGACGCCCGGCGCCACGGCGCGCACGTCCGGCATGGCGCGGATCGCTTCGGCGTCCGACAGCGGCACCCCGCGCGACAGCATGAGCCCTTGCTGCTGTTCGTTTTTGGGGCTGACCCGGACATCTACACCGCGAGCCAGATCGTCGAAGATGCCGTCGAAGGTCTTCTGCAAAGTGTCGGTGAAGATGAACGAGCCCGCCACGAATGCGGTGCCGAGCACCACCGACAACACCGTGAGCGCAAGGCGAACCTTGTGTGCCGCCAGATTCCGCAGCGACACCTTGTGCATGACGCCGGCCATCTAAACCGCCACACTCCCCGCCGCCCCGGCGACATCCTCGACGGTTTCCAGATTCTTCATCCGGTCGAGCACGGATTCCGCTGTGGGATCACGCATTTCGTCGACGATCTGGCCGTCGGCCAGGAACACCACCCGATCGGCGTATGCGGCCGCACGCGGATCGTGGGTGACGATCACGACGGTCTGGCCGAATTCGTCGACCGCGGCGCGCAGAATCGCCAAAACCTCACCGGAAGAACGGGAATCGAGGTTGCCGGTGGGCTCGTCGCCGAAGATGATCTCCGGGCGCCCGGCCAGCGCGCGCGCACACGCCACGCGCTGCTGCTGACCGCCCGACAGCTCCGACGGGCGGTGCGTGAGACGGTCTTTGAGGCCGAGGCGGGTGAGCACGGTGTCCAGCCATTCGGGGTCCGGCTTGCGTCCCGCGATATCCGAAGGCAGCGTGATGTTTTCGAGCGCGGTCAGGGTGGGCACCAGGTTGAACGCCTGGAAGACGAATCCGATCCGGTCGCGCCGGAGGGCGGTCATCGCCCGGTCGCTCAGGCCCGACAGCTCGGTGTCGCCGATCACCACCGAACCCGACGTCGCCGCGTCCAGACCGGCCAGACAGTGCATCAGCGTGGACTTGCCCGAGCCCGAGGGCCCCATGATCGCCGTGAACTCTCCGCGCACGAATTCGGCGGACACGCCGTCGAGAGCGCGCACCTGGGTGTCCCCCGCGCCGTAGGTCTTGACCACGTTGATCGCGCGGGCTGCCGGCACCGCATGTGACGTCATGCTGTCCATACTGTCTGCACCGGCGGCACCCCGCCATCGGGATTTCCCCCGATGTCTTACGCCTACAGCGATAGACCGATGATCACCAGCACCACCAGCACCGCGATGAGTCCGAGCAGCACCCACAGCGCGGTGTTGCCACCGCTGTTCTGGGCGGGCGCGGTGTATCCCGGCGGACCCGGCCGCGGGCCGAACTGCGGCTGCGGGGGCCGAGCGTAGGGCGACTGGCCCGGCGCCGCGAACGGCTGCGGCTGCGGATAGCGCGGCGGGTACTGCTGCTGCGGCGGCATCGGGTACGGCGGCGGTGGTGGCGCCGCGACCGGCGGCGGTGGTGGCGGGGGCGGCTCCGGCAGCCGCTGCTGCGGTTGCGGGCGCAGCGCGGTGGCCGCAACCGCGGGGCCGCGACCGGCGAGCGCCTCCTTGGCGGCTTCGGTGAACTCCGCACAGGTGGGGAACCGATCGTCGCGATTCTTGGCCATCGCCTTGGAGATCACCGCGTCCAGCGGCGCGGGCAAGCCCGGGCGCACCCGGCTCACCGCGGGCACCGGCTGGCTGAGGTGGCCGCTGATCATCGTCGACGGATTGGTCCCCGCGAACGGCGACGCGCCGGTGAGCAGCCGGAACAGCGTGCAGCCCAACGAGTACTGATCCGAACGATGGTCCACGTGCCCGCCGGAAAGCTGCTCCGGCGAGCCGTACACCAGCGTCGCCATGACCTGGCCCTTGGCGGTGAGGTTCACCGAGTCGTTGCGGGCGCGGGCGATGCCGAAGTCGGTGAGCAGGACCCGTTCGGGCCCGCGCGCCGCGGGCGCGAGCAGGATGTTCGCCGGCTTGACGTCACGGTGCAGCACTCCGGACAGGTGCGCAAAGTCCAGCGCCTTGCCCACCTCGGTCACGATGTGCAGGGCCCGCTCCGGATCCAGCGGGCCCTTGGCGACCACCGCGTGCGCGTCGGTGCCCTGCACGTACTGCATCGAAATCCACAGCTGATTGTCCTCGGCGCCGCGGTCGTACACGGCGACGATGTTCGGATGCTCCAACCGAGCGGCGATGTCGGCCTCGCGTTCGAAGCGCTTGCGAATCTCGTTGTCGGTGAACAGATCGACGTTGAGCAGCTTGAGCGCGGTCAGCCGCGGCAGCCGTGGGTGGCGGGCCAAGTACACAGTGCCCATGCCGCCTTTGCCGAGCAAGCGTTCGATCACGTACTCGGCGAACACGTCGCCGCGCTGCAGCGCTCCGGAGTCTGCCATGGTCGTGAGCCTAGTGCCCCGGCTTCCGAGCCGGGGCACGGCGGCAATCCCGCACCCGCCGCTCAGCAGCGGGTGGGGGCCGGTTCGCCCCGGAAGCGCGCCTCGATGTAGTTCCACGCCTCGGCGAATCCCGCCGCCGCCGTGGTCATGTGCTCGGCGATGTCGTAGGGCACGAACGTCAGATTCGCACCGGCCCGGCAGTAGCGCTGCGCGACCTCGGACACCGAATCGAACGGCGTGAGCCCGTCGTAGATGCCGTGCCAGATGTACATCGGCACCCGCGGCACCTCGGTCCGGTACCGCAGGCTGTTCTCACGCAACACCTCGAACGCCGCGGTGGACTCCATCATCGCCTTGGAACCGGCGAATTCCTCGGCACTGCGGAACAGGCCGTGGAAGATCAGGAACCGGCGGCATTCGTTGTTCATGAACGTCCGGTACCAGTAGCCGTGGTCGTTGAGCTGCGTGGAGATCGGCAATCGCTCCGGATACTCGCGCTCGAGCCCCATCGCCGCCGCCCAGGCCAGTCCGAATCCGGGATGCGGCGCGAAGCCCAGGCCGCGCGCCATTTGCTCGAGATCGGCGGGAATGCCGCCGGCGGCAACGCCGGCGATCTTCACCTCCGGCGCGTACGTCGGCTGCAGTGCGGCCGCCCACGCACTCGCCATGCCGCCGCCGGAATAGCCGGCCAGCGCGACCGGCGCGTGCGCCAGCCCGAGCTCGGTGATCTTCTGGATGGCCCGAATGCTGTCCAGAGTGATCAGGCCGCCGAGCTTGGCGGCCCCGTACGCCCCGTTGGGACCGAGATGGTCGGGCACCGAGACGGCCCACCCGCGGGCCAGCGGCAGATACATTCCCGGCGCATCGTTGAGTTCGGCGTTGAACAGCGAACGCGACGGATTGCACTTCACGCCAAGGGAATTGATGATCGCCTGGTAGGAGACCAGCGGCGGATTCGCCACCCCCTTGGGCAGGAACACCGTCGTCATGCCCATGATCGGCTTGCCGGTGGAGTTCGTCGACCGGAAGGCCACGTGGTAGATCGTCGACTGCGGGTACCAGGTGTTGTCCACCGGCCGGAACCGGATCACATCACCCGGCTGACGCGCGGCCAGATCATCCGGCGGGGCAAAGAACGGGTCGGGGTCGGGCTCGGGGTACAGCGGCATGGCCGCGACCGCCGGGGCGAAACCGAGCAACAGCAAGACGGCAAACAAGATCCTCAGCGGAAAGCGCACACTTCTCCCTCATCCAACGCTCCCGACCGCGAGCATCTTAAAGACACTCGGCGTGACGCGCATCACGAGAGGGGTGCGGCGGGCCACCAATCCGCGAGGATCTGGCTCGCGTCGAGATCGTTCACCGCGGTCCCGACGATGTAGCGCGAGCGCGCCGGATCGTCCGGATACGAGGTGAGCACCGGGAACCGGGCGTCGTCGAGCGTGGTCACCTGCAGCGGCTTGGCCGAGCCGGGATGCGGTGTCGACACCGTCGGCGCCACCTGTCCCCTGCTGTTCTTCTGGCCGGCGAGGTACTGCTGCACCGTGGCGAAGCTGCCGAAGTCCCACACCGCATACGTCGCGTCCGGACCGTGGCAGGAGACGCCGACACGCTCGGCGCCACCCGGTGGCGCCACCGTCGCCTCGTAGCAGGTGGCGCCCTGGTATCCGGTGCCGTCCGCGTCGGCCGACACCAGATCCGGGAACGCCGCGGCGATCGGTGCGTGGTCGCTGTCCCAGCCACCCGTCATCGCGGGCGAGTTGACCAGCTGGAAGAGCCCGAAGCCGCCTGCAACGACGAGCAGCACGACGACGGCCCCGATCACCAGCGGCTTACGGCTGCGCCGGGCACCGAGGTTGGCGGGGTTGACGTAGGGCTGCGGCCGGTTGGGGGTCGCCGGCTGCGGCCGAGGCGGGGTGGACTGGGCCGGCTGCGCACGTGGCGGCGTGGGCTGGGCCGGCTGCGCACGCGGGGGCGTGGACTGGGCCTGCTGCGGCCGAGGCGGGGTGGCTTGCGCCGGCTGCGCACGTGGCGGCGTGTGGTGCGGCGGGGCGGTGGGCGGCGTGTGCTGGGGCGCCTGCGGCCGGTTGGGCGGCGCGGGCCGGTACGCCGGCGCCGAGAACGCCGACGACTGCGGCGCCGCCGGGCGGTACACCGGGCGCGAAGCCACCGGCGGCACCGGGCCCGAGCCGGTTTCCAGGGCGGCGACCGCGGCCGCGGCGAAATCGCTGCAACTGTCGTAACGCTGCTCGGCACGCTTGGCCATTGCCCGCGCGATGACCGCGTCCATCGCCCGCGGGATGCCCGGCTTCACCCGGGACGGCTGCGGCGGCGGTGCGCTGGTGTGCTCGCGGATCGCTTGCGCGGGATTGGTTGCCGAGAACGGTGTTTCACCGGTGAGCAAGCGAAACAGCGTGCACGCCAACGAATATTGATCCGACCGCTCGTCGAGCTTCTCGCCGGCCAGTTGTTCGGGTGAGGCGTAGACGAGCGTGGCCATGATCTGGCCGACCTGGGTGAGCTGCATGGCATCGTCGCGGGCGCGGGCGATGCCGAAATCGCCGAGCAAGACGCGTTCGGGCACGCCGCGCTGCAGCGACACCGAAATCAGAATGTTGGCCGGTTTGACGTCGCGGTGCAGCACCCCGGCGGCGTGCGCGTGATCGAGCGCCTCGGCCGTCTGCGTCGCCACCCGGACCGCGCGCAGCGGGGTCATTTGGCCGCGCGCCACCGCGGTGGCCGCGTCGGTGCCCTTGACGTACTGCAGCGAGATCCACGGCTGATCGTCTTCCATGCCACGGTCGTAGATGCCGACGATGTTGGGATGCTCGAGCCGCGCGGCGAGATCGGCCTCGCGTTCGAAGCGCGCCCGCACCTCCCGGTCGGCGAACACGTCGGGATTGAGCAGCTTGAGGGCGGTGTGCCGGGGCAGCCGGGGGTGCCGGGCGAGGTAGACGGTGCCCATTCCGCCGCGGCCGAGCACACCCTCGATCGTGTACCCGGCGAAAATTTCGCCTGGTCGCAGTACCGCGCTCACGTATCCCGCCTTCGTCGTGTCAGCACACAGGATACGAGGGGACGAGTATGTCGGCTGCCCGCTCTAAGGTGATCGCATGCGCATCGGAGCTCACGTCCGCCTCGACGGCGACCCCATCGGCTACGGCGAACGCCTGGGTGCAGACGTTATCCAGATGTTCGTAGTGGATCCGCAGGGCTGGGACAAGCCGGTTCCCCATCCCAAGTCCGCCGATATCGTGGCCAGCCCGATCGAGGTGGTCGTGCACTCGTCCTACCAGATCAACGTCGCGAGCACGAACAACCGGCTGCGCATGCCGTCGCGGCAGGCGGTGGCGTTGCAGGCCAAGGCTGCGGCCGAGCTCGGCGCCTTCGGCCTCGTCGTGCACGGCGGGCACGTGCGCAGCGACAGCGAGATCGAGGCCGGCATCGACAACTGGCGCAAGCTTTTCCAGCGCCAAGCCGACAAGGGCGGGTTCGCGGTGCCGATCTTGATCGAGAACACGGCCGGCGGCAACCACGCGATGGCCCGCTACTTCGACTCGATCGCGCGGCTGTGGGACGCCGTCGGCGAGTTCGGCGCCGGCTTCTGCCTGGACACCTGTCACGCGTGGGCCGGCGGCGAGGAACTCGTCGGCGTCGTGGAGCGCATCAAGTCCATCACCGGCCGCCTGGACCTGGTGCACCTGAACTCCTCGCGCGACGAGTTCAACTCCGGAGCGGACCGGCATGCCAACATCTCCGAGGGCACCATCGACCCGGATCTGCTCGCCGAGGTGTGCCGCACCGCCGATGCCCCGATCGTGCTGGAGACACCGGCCGAGGGCATGGCCGACGACATTGCGTTCCTGCGCGAACAACTCGCCTGACGCCCCCGAATGTGGGGGCGTAACGAGCTGGTGCGCCGCCCGACGTTCCACGTATGAAAACGCGCGTAGTGACAAACCTGCTGGCAACCTCCGCCGTGGCCGCGGCCGTGGCCGGTATCGCACCCGCTACGGCGAGCGCGACCCCCGTCACCTGCACCGGATCGATGAACGCCTTCTTGGCCTACAACGGCGAATGTGAGGGCGGCGCGGGCACCTACTGGCTCGAGATCGACTGCATCGGCTACAACGTGGGTGTGCTCCCGCCGGTCCTGGGCCAGTACACGGTGCGCAAGAACCTGCCGCTGGGACAGCCCGGCACCGTCGGCTGCATCGCCGGCAATTGGTCCAGTGCGGGCTACGGGATCGCCGGACGGGCCAACCCGGCCTGACTCTATCGTTGCAGCCATGCAGCTCCCGCTCGACGGCATCCGGGTCCTCGAACTCGGCAACTACATCGCCGCACCCACCGCGGGGCGCATTCTCGGCGATTTCGGTGCCGACGTCATCAAGGTCGAGCGCCCGAAAACCGGTGACGAGCTTCGCAATTGGCGTCTCTACGGCGGCGATACGTCGATGCTGTACCGGACGGTGAACCGCAACAAGCGCTCGATCGTGCTGGACCTGCGCTCGGCGGCGGGCCGCCAGATCGTGCTCGACCTGGTGCGCCGGTGCGACATCGTGCTCGAAAACTTCCGGCCGGGCATGCTCGAGAAGTGGGGCCTCGGACCCGACGCGCTCAATGCCGAAAATCCCGATCTGATCATCACCCGGATTTCGGCGTTCGGGCAGACCGGACCGCTCGCGCAGCGGCCCGGTTTCGCAGCGGTCGCCGAAGCGGTCGGCGGGCTGCGTGAACTCGTCGGCGATCCGGACCGCCCGCCGGTGCGGGTCGGGGTGTCCATCGGCGACTCCATCGCCGGGATCTACGCCGCGTTCGGTGCGGTGCTCGCGCTGTTCGAACGCTCGAAACGCAGTGTGCCGCTGGATCGCCGGATCATCGACGTCGCGCTGAACGAATCGATCCTGTCGGTGATGGAATCGCTGGTGCCCGACTATCTGGCGTACGGCATCAACCGCCAGCGCGTCGGCGGACGCATGGAAGGCATCGCGCCGAGCAACGCCTACCCGTGCAGCGACGGCACCAGCGTCATCATCGGCGGCAACGGCGACGCCATCTTCCAGCGCTATATGCAGGTGATCGAGCGGCCCGATCTGGCCGCCGACCCGGATCTGCAGACCAACGCGGGCCGCTGGGCGCATCGGGAACGCCTCGACGCCGCCATCGGGGCCTGGACGATCCGGTTCACTCGCGACGAGGCGCTGCGCATTCTCGACGCCGCGGGCATCCCGTCGGGCCCGATCTACACCGCCGCCGACATCTGCGCCGACGAACAATACAAGGCGCGCAACATGATTCAGCAGTTCCTCGTCGATGTCGGGGAACCGGAGCCCAAATCGGTCGGATTCCCCGGCATCGTCCCCGTCATCGGCGGGCAATCGCTGCCGATCCGCGATGTCGGGCCGGATCTGGGCGCGCACACACACGAGGTGCTGGCGGAGCTGCTGGGCATGTCGGACGAGCAGATCGCCGAGGTGACGGCCGAATGACGACAACGACGCGGACTGCGGCGCGCGGCCCGAACCGGCTATCGGTGGGTGCCTCATGACCGGCACAGAGTCTCCCGCCGTCCTTCGCGACGTTACACTGCGCGACGGTCTGCAGCTGACCGGCAAGGTGTTGCCCACCGACCGCAAGGTTGCGATCGTCCGGGAGCTGCTGGCCGTCGGGGTACCGGCCCTGGAGATCGGCTCGATGGCGCGCGCCGACCTGGTGCCGCCGATGGCCAACACCATGGACGTCGTCGCACAACTGACTCCCGACGAGTTGCAGCATTGCTGGCTTTGGGTGGCGACCCCGCGGCACGTCGAGAAG
Source organism: uncultured Nocardiaceae bacterium (assembly GCA_936936565.1). Lineage (GTDB taxonomy): Bacteria > Actinomycetota > Actinomycetes > Mycobacteriales > Mycobacteriaceae > CAKZIX01. The sequence continues at coordinate 10,695 of CAKZIX010000174.1, forward strand.
GCGGCCGCGGCGGGCGTGCGCAACTTTCAGTACTGCTTCTCCGCCTCCGACACCCACAACCGGCGCAACATCGGCCGCGGCACCGACGACTCGATCGCCGCCATGCCTGTGGCCGTCGATATCGCGCGTTCGGTCGGCGGGGCCATCCAGCTGTGCATCGCGACGGCCTTCACGTGCCCGTTCGAGGGTGCCACCCCGCTCGATCGGGTACTCGAGATCGCGCAGGATCCCCGTACCGACGGCGCCGCCGACATCGTGCTGGCCGACACCATCGGGCAGGCGGTTCCCGCGCAGGTACGGGCCTTGGTGACCGCGGTGCGTGAGCGAACTCCGCAGCGGCGCATCGTCTTCCACGGCCACGACACGTGGGGCCTCGGCGTCGCGAACACCCTGGCGGCGCTGGCCGCCGGTGCCGGCATGGTCGACGGCTCGCTCGGCGGGCTGGGCGGCTGCCCGTTCGCCCCCGGCGCCAGCGGCAACACTGCCACCGAAGACATCCTGTTCGCGACCCGCCCATCCTGGTTCACGCCGGCCTCGCTGGCCGCGCTGGCTGCGATTACGGACGCGCTCCTGGCCGACGTGGACGAACCGAACCGCTCGCGGACGCTGGAGGGCGCGCGGGCAGGTACCAGCACCTTCGAGTGGACGCTGTCGACCTAGACGCACCCCAGCTGCCACACGCACCCCGACACGCCGACAGCTACGGGTGCGGCTGGCGCGTACGAGTGCGGCTGGCGCGTACGGGTGCGGACAGCTCGCGGGTGCGGCTCGCGGGTACGGGTGCGGACAGCTCGCGGGGTGCGGCTGGCGCGTACGGGTGCGGACAGCTCGCGGGTGCGGCTCGCGCGTACGGGTGCGGACAGCTCGCGGGATGCTACTCGAGGTAGGCGCGCTCCACTTCGGCCCGAGTGGCGATCTGGCGGACGACGTCGTCGGCGCGCTCGTCGGCGACCTCCACGATGTAGTAGCGCGCCAGGGCCGCCGACAGCCACTGCACGTGGGTGCGGCGCACGACCTCCGGGTCCACGTACGGGGTGAGCGGCAATTCGTGCGATCCCACCCGCACCGCGCCGTCGGGAACACATCCTTCACGAAACTTGATGATCACAGCCGCCATGCCCACGACTCTGGTGGCAACGGAATCCGATGTCCCGAGTAGGCGACTACTCGAATTCGTAGAACGCGAGATCGGCAACCGGCTCGAAACCGATTGCGGCGTAAATCTTGTTCGAGGTCGGGTCTGCGATGCCGGTGTACAGGCATACTTGCGAGCCGCGCTCGAGCAACACTCACCGGCTCCCCGTCGCGTTCCAAGAGCGACGCCATGCCGACGATCTCACGGTCGCATACCGCTGCACCCCAGATCGGCAGCGCGAGCGCTACCGCATCCGCGATGCTGGTGAGAAATCCTTGTGCAGCAACGGATCTCGCGTCAGGAAGCGGAGCGCCCGGGCGTGCAAGGCCCGTCCGTCGCAGAACTGCTCGACCCGCATAGTGCCAAAGTATCGTGACACCGCAAGCGATTTACTTACCGTGATTGTGTTGCGCCGGATTCGACCGTTCCGTCGTTAGCATGGCCCGCCGGTCTCGAAATCGAGGAGTAGTTCATGCGCCGCAAGTTGTTCGCCGCCGTAGCCACCACCGTCGCCGTCGCCGCGGCTCTCGTCGCCTGCGGTGGCGAGTCCGACTCCGACGTGCTGAAGGTCGGCACCGAGGGCACCTACCCGCCGTTCAGCTACTCCGAGGGCGGCAAGGTCACCGGCTACGACGCCGAGGTGATCGAAGCGGTGGCGGGCAAGCTCGGCAAGAAGGTCGAGTTCGTGCAGACGCCATGGGATGCGATTTTCGCCGGGCTCGAGGCAAAGCGCTTCGACATCGTGGCCAACCAGGTCACGATCAACGACGAACGCAAGGCGAAATACGATCTGTCGCAGCCGTATACGACCTCCGAGGGAGTCATCGTCACCAAGGTCGAGAACAACTCGATCAAGACGCTGGCCGATTTGAAGGGCAAGAAGTCCGCGCAGTCGGCCACCAGCAACTGGTCGAAGGTGGCCGCCAACGCCGGGGCGCAGGTCGAGGCGGTGGAAGGGTTCGTGCAGGCCATCCAGCTGCTGCAGGACGGCCGCGTGGACGCCACCGTCAACGACACCCTCGCCGTGGCCGAGTACCAGAAGAAGACCGGCGACCAGAGCGTGAAGATTGCCGGCACCACCGGCGACACCAGCAAGCAGGCCTTCGCGGCCCGCAAGGACAGCGGCGTGATCGGCGACGTCGACAAGGCGCTCGGTGAACTGCGCGCCGACGGCACGCTGAAGAAGATCTCGGAGAAATACTTCGGCGCAGACGTCAGCAACTGACGCATGGATGCCACCACCAGATCGCTGATCTGGAACAACCTGTGGCCGATGCTCGAGGCCACGGTCACCAAGACGATCCCGCTCACCGCGATCAGCTTCGTGATCGGCCTCGTCATCGCGTTGTTCGTTGCGCTGGCACGGATTTCGAGCATCCCGCCGCTGGCGGGCGCGGCCCGCTTCTACATCTCGATCATTCGGGGCACGCCGCTGCTGGTGCAGCTGTTCATCGTGTTCTATGCGCTGCCGCAGTTCGATGTCGTCATCGATCCGTTTCCGGCGGCGGTGATCGCCTTCAGCCTCAATGTCGGCGGATACGCCGCCGAGGTGGTGCGCGCGGCGATTCTGTCGATCCCGAAGGGGCAGTGGGAGGCGGCGCAAACCATCGGAATGGGTTACGCGACAACGCTGCGCCGGATCGTCCTCCCGCAAGCCGCCCGCACCGCGGTGCCGCCACTGTCGAACACCCTGATCTCGCTGGTGAAAGACACCTCGCTGGCGTCGACGATCCTGGTCACCGAACTGCTGCGGGTGGCCCAGCTCGCCGCAGCGCCCACGTTCGACTTCTTCGCGCTGTACGGCGTTGCCGCCCTGTACTACTGGGCGATCTGCATCGTCTTGTCGTTCGTACAGAACCGGCTGGAAATCCGACTCGACAGGTACGTGGCGAAATGAGCTTGGTGAGCGTCCGCAACGTGGGCAAGTCCTTCGCCGATCACGTTGTGCTGCACGATATTTCCTTCGACGTGCCGCCCGGCACGGTGACGGCGATCATCGGCCCGTCGGGCTCGGGCAAAACGACGGTGCTGCGCACCCTCAACGCGCTCGATCCCGCGGATTCCGGGGTCATCACCATCGGCGAGGTGACGGTGGACTTCGGCGCCGCGCCGAACCGGCAGCAGCTGCGCCGGTTCCGCGCGCAGAGCGGCATGGTGTTCCAGGCGCACAATCTGTTTCCGCACCGCACGGCCTTGGAGAACGTCGTCGAGGGCCCAGTCGTCGTGCAACAGGTCCCGAAGGCGCAGGCCCTCGCCGAGGGCCGGGAATTGCTGCGGCAGGTGGGGCTGGCCGAGCATGCGGACAAGTACCCGTACCAGCTGTCGGGCGGCCAGCAACAGCGCGTCGGAATCGCTCGCGCGCTGGCGATCAAACCGAAGCTGATGCTGTTCGACGAGCCCACCTCGGCGCTGGACCCCGAGCTCGTCGGCGAGGTTCTGAAAGTGATCAAGGATCTGGCGGCGCAGGGCTGGACCATGGTGATCGTCACCCACGAGATCCGGTTCGCGCGCGATGTCGCAGATCAGGTGCTGTTCATCGAAGGCGGTTACGTGGTGGAGGCGGGGGCTCCGGCGCAGGTTCTGGAGCAGCCTGCCGAGCCGCGCACCAGACAGTTCCTGGCGCGCCTGCTGCTGTAGTGGCTACGCCAGCCGGCCCTGGCCGGCGGCGCGGAACTTGAGCAGCACAAGTCCCGACGTAGACGCCACGATCAGCCAGAACACCGCAACTTCGACGTGCAGCGCGGCAATGCCGAGCCCAGCGCCGACCAAGCCTGCGATGAAGGCCGCCCAGACGATGATTTTGTGCACGGAACCCATCTCCTCTACCGAGGTCACATGGATAACTTCCGTCACAGACGTTAAGTTGCGCGCACCCAACACCCATGGATTGGACCCGGCGTGGCGCGTGTCCGACATCACATCGTGACCTCACGCAGCGGCGCATTCGATTCGTTATTGCAGCGTTATCTGGATTAAGGTGTCTGGCGATCAACCGACCTGGGGCGTGTATGACATTTCGATGGCAGCCGGTCGCCGGCCCGATCCTGGCCGTCGCCGCAATCGGCACGGGAGTTCTGTTCGCCGCCGCGTGCGGCACCGCCGACGACCCGTACGTCGCGCCGCCGCCGCTGAAGTCCGGCCTGCAGTCGGCGACGGTCCAGCCGGGGCCGATCGTCGGCAACCTCGTTCCGCCGTCGCCCACCTGGGACATCGCAGGCGAACAGATCAAGCGCACCCTGCCGCCGGAGGTGTTCGAGACCCCGTCGCCGACCACGCCGTCGGCGCGTCCGTCGGACATCGAGGTCGGGGAAACCACCACCCCGCGCCCGACGAGCGCAACCACACCCGAGGCCGCGATCGAGACCACGACACCCGAGACTGTGAGCACGACGTCCGAGACCGTCGAGCCGACGACACAGCGCAAGCCGCCCAAGCCCGACAAGCCGGACTCCGACGACGAGGAAACGCCCACCACGCGCAGCACCGGCCTCCCCCGCCCGCGCGGCTAGGCCGAAACAACATCCGTGGCCAGCGACCGCAGGCGGCAGCGACACGGAGACCGGCGACGGGCGGAGCCGGCGACGCGCACCGCCGGGGAGCGCAGCGCCGGGCGCCCTACAGCTCGACGAGCCCGTAGTCGCCCAGGTGGCTGGCGAGCACCCGCAGGTGGTCGTCGCGCGAACCGAAGGTGTTCGACAGGGCGGTGAGCCGGGCGGTGTAGTGCCCGACGGGATACTCGGCGGTCATGCCGATGCCGCCGTGCATCTGGATGGCTTCCTGCCCGATATGGCGCGCGGACTTGGCGACCTGCGCCTTGGCGCGCGAGGCGATCACCGGGTCGATGGTGCCTTCGGCCAGCGACATGGTGACGTACACGGCCATGCTGCGGGCGAGCTCGAGCGAGACGTACATGTCGGCCGCGCGCTGGGTGAGCGTCTGGAACTTGGCCAGCGGCACACCGAACTGCTTGCGCGTCTTGAGGTACTCCGACGTCAGCCGCAGCGCCTCTTCCATGGCGCCGACAGCCTCGGCGCACTGCAGGGCCTGCGCCCGCACGACGGCGGCGGCGATCGCCGCCGAGACGTCGCCGCTGCCGAGCGGTTCCGCGGGCGCACCGTCGAAATCGATTTGGGCGCCGCGCAATCCGTCGTAAGTGGCATAGCTTGTGCGCTGCGTGGCGCCGGCGTCGACGAGAAACAGCCCCACCGCGCCGTCGGGCAGCGCCGCGCTGACCACCAGCGTGTCGGCACAGTCGCCGCGCAGCACCGGATTCTTGCGGCCCGACAGCGTCCACGAATCACCCTGTTGCGCAGCGGTTGTCGTGACCGTGTTCGAGGGCCAGCGCTGGCCGGGCTCGAAATGTGCGAAGGCGAGCAGGGATTCGCCGGCGGCGACCGATTCCAGGCGCTTGCGCTGCTCGGGGGTGCCCAGTTCGGCAATCAGGCCGCCCGGCACCAGCACGGAGTCGACGAGTGGCTCGGGCGCCAGGCGCCGGCCGATTTCGGTGACGACGACCATGGTCTCTTCGGGTCCGGCGCCCATGCCGCCGTCTTCCTCGGCGAAGGACAGCCCGAGCACGCCGAGTTCGGCGAGCTTGCCCCAGACGTCGCGGCTCCAGCCGGGCTCGGTAGCGGTGATCTTGTTGCGGTCTTCGGGACCGTAAGCGCGCGACAGCAATTCGCGGGTGGTGTCGCGCAACATGAGCTGTTCGTCGGTGAGCGTGAAGTCCATGGCGCGCTCCTTACAGTCCGAGGATGGTCGAGGAGATGATGCTGCGCTGCACCTCGCTGGACCCGCCGTAGATGGTGACCTTGCGGTAGTTGAGGTACTGCGGACCGCTGTGCTGGGCCCATTCGGGGGTGGCGATGCCTTCGGCGCGCACCGGCAGTGCGTCGACGCCGGCGACCTCGACCAGCAATTCCGTTGCGGCCTGCTGCAATTCGGTGCCGCGCAGCTTGAGCACCGACGACGCCGGGTTCGGCTTGCCGTCGGCCGATCCGGACACCACGCGCAGCTGGGTGAGTTCCAGTGCGAGCAACTCGTTCTCGACCTCGGCCAGCCGCGCGGCGAACACCGGATCCTCGAGCAGCGTGCCGGTGCCGGTACGCACCTGCGCGGCCTGCTCCTTCACCAGCTTCAGCTTCACCTTGGTGCGACCGACGCCGGTGATTCCGGTGCGCTCGTTGCCGAGCAGGTACTTTGCGTACGTCCAACCCTGATTCTCTTGTCCGACAAGCTGATCGGCAGGCACGCGGACGTTCTCGAAGAACACCTCGTTCACCTCGTAGCCGCCGTCGATCAGCTTGATGGGGCGCACGGTGAGACCGGGCGTGGTCATGTCGATCAGCAGGAACGAGATACCGGCCTGCTTCTTGGGCGCGTTCGGGTCGGTGCGCACGAGGCAGAAGATCCACTCGCCGAACTGCCCGAGCGTGGTCCAGGTCTTCTGGCCGTTGACGACGTACTCGTCGCCGTCGCGCACCGCGGTGGTGCGCAGCGAGGCCAGGTCCGAACCGGCCTCCGGTTCGGAAAAGCCTTGGCTCCACCAGATGTCGAGGTTCGCGGTGGCCGGCAGGAAGCGCTGCTTGAGCTCCTCGGAACCGAACTCGGCGATGACCGGGCCGACCATGCCGGCGTTGAAGGTGAGCGGTTCGGGCACCGACGCCAGGTGCATCTCGTCGAGCCAGATGTGCCGCTGGGTGGGCGTCCAATCCTTGCCGCCCCAGGCGACCGGCCAGTTCGGCACTGCCAGGCCGTGCTCGTTGAGGATGCGCTGCGTGGTGCGCACGTCGTCGCGAACGTTGTCCTCGATGCCGCGCCGGTGGCGGTCCCGAATCTCCGCCGGGATCTTGGTGGCGTAGAACTCGCGAATTTCGTCGCGGAACTCGCGTTCGGAGTCGGTGAGCGCCAGCTGCATTGCGGCCCCTCTTTCGTCGCCGAGGACTGTGCAACCGCAACAGTACATATGTATTGCCTTAGGCTTGGCCACCGCCATGACTTTCTTCGCCCTGGTCCGGCATGGGGAGACCGACTGGAACGTACACGGCCGGCTGCAGGGATCCTCGGACATTCCGCTCAACGACACCGGCCGCGCGCAGGCCCGTGAAGCCGCGCACCTGTTGCGTACGCGCAGCTGGGATTCGATCGTCGCGTCGCCGCTGTCGCGCGCCTACGAAACCGCCGAAATCATCGGCGCCGAACTGGGTTTGCCGGTCTCGGACACCGACCCCGCGTTGGTGGAGCGCCACTACGGCGCCGCGGAGGGCCTGACCGAGTGGGAGGCATACGACAACTGGCCGTGGGGCGACTATCCGGGGCTGGAACCGCGGCCCACGGTGGCCCGGCGTGGGGTGACGGCGGTGTCGCGGCTGGCCGAATCCCACCCCGACACGGCCATCGTGGTTGTCACGCACGGCGGGGTGATCCGCGCAATACTCGATGTGATGCATCATCGTCGCGCGCCGCGCATCTTGAACGCCGCCGTGAGCACGATCAGCTTCGACGGCGCCCGCTGGCACGTGCACAGCATCAACGAGGTGTACGAGGGCTGACGAAGGAGACCATGCGCATCGAGGCCAAGATCGCCGAGCTGGGGTTCGTGCTGCCGCCCGCGCCGGAGCCGCCGCCCGGGTTCGCGTTCGCCTTCGAGTGGGCGCGGGTGCGCGGCAACCGCGTCTACTTGTCCGGGCACGGCGCCCAACTGCCCGACGGGGCGCTGGCCGGTCCGTTCGGCAAGGTGCCCTCACAGGTGAGCCTGGAGGCGGCCACCGACGCCGCGCGCGCGATCGCGCTGTCGATGTGTGCCAGCCTGGCGCGTGCGCTCGATGATCTGGACCGGGTCACTGCGTGGCTGTCGGTGTCCGGAATGGTCAACGCCGACAGCGGTTTTCCGCAAACCACGAGCGTGCTGAACGGCTTTTCCGACTGTGTACTGTCGATTTTCGGTCCCGACGTCGGCGCGCACGCGCGCACGGCCGTCGGGGTCGCGTCGTTGCCGTTGAATCAATCGGTGCTCGTCGCCGCGGAGGTGGAATTTGCGTAGGTCCGTCAAAGCTGTGGGTGTGATCGCACTGTCGATTGCGGTGGCCACCGGATGCGACAGCGGGTCGTCGGCGCCCACGTCGGGCGCGGCCGATCCGCCGAGTCCGAGCGCGCCCGCCGCCACCACCTCCGCACCGGGCGCCGCCGACACCGGTCCGCAGTCCAAGCCGACCGACGCGGGCCCGAAGGTCGCCGAAATCGTCGACGAGAGCGGCGGAGTCAAGGTGACCGTGACCGCTTTGCGCATCGGCCGCCACGACGGCTTCGACCGGGTGGTCTACGAATTCGGCGGCAAGGGCATGCCCGGCTGGAAGGTGCAGTACGTCGACACGGCGGTGCAGGACGGCAGCGGCAAACCGCTCACCGTCGCCGGCCGCTCGATTCTCGAGGTGCTGATCTCCGGGGCCGCCTACCCGCACGACAGCGGCGTGCAGGAATACAGCGGACCGGACCCGCTGCGGGATCCGACCGCCACAGTGGTCTCGGAAGTGCACCTGGCCACCACTTTCGAGGGCGTCACCCAGTCGTTCGTCGGGGTGAACGCCGACAAGCCCGCGTTCCGGGTATTCGCGCTGAACTCCCCCACCCGAATCGTGGTGGACGTCGCGTCCTAGTAGCCGACGGTCACCGCGCGGCCGACAACTGCATCGTCGGTGACGGCGGCGAGGACGGCGGTAGCCAGGTCCGCTCGCGAGATCGACATCGCCCACGGCAGTCCCGCATCGACGGCCGTCCGGAACCTGCCCGTGGCGGGACCGTCGGTGAGCCGGGGCGGGCGAACCACGGTCCAGTCGCGGTCGCTGCGGGCCAACGCCGCCTCCATCCGCTTCATGTCCGCGTAGTGGCCGCCGAAGAAGCGGTACACGATCGGGTCTGCCAGACGCACGGACCACGCCTTCTGCGACTTCGGCGCGGCGGGCGCGGCCGTCACCGCTACGACGCGCCGGACCCCGGCGGCGGACATGGCGGCCAGGACGGCGCCCACGCCCGCGGAGTAGACGGTGGTGGGCCCGCCCGATGTCGCCCCCAGCGCCGAGACCACGGCGTCGGCGCCCTGAATGCCGTCGCGCAACGCGTCGTGGTCACTCAATTCCGCACGCACGAGCCGCAATTCGGCACCGGTCGCCGCAACCGCGGCGGGCCGCCGGGCCACGACGGTGACCGTGTGACCGGCGTCGAGAGCCTGCTGCACCACCTGCTGACCGGTACCTCCGGTGGCACCGAACACTGTGAGCTTCATCGACTTCCCTCCAGATATGCACATCAAGTGATTATCACTTACTGATACAGTACCTACCGTGACCGATCTGACAAGCCGACCGAGCTTCCTGCTTTCGCAACTGGGATTTCATGTCGCCGCCGAGTTCGCCCGGCGCCTGGAACCGCTCGGCATCACCCCCCGCCAGTTCGGCATGCTCACCTACCTCGCCACCGACGAGGGCCTCACCCAGCAGCGACTCGCCCAGCGGCTGCACATCCACCGCAACGTGATGGTCGGCCTGGTCGACGACCTCGAGCAACGCGGTCTCGCCCGCCGCGAACGCCACCCCGAGGACCGTCGGGCGTACGCCGTCCACCTCACCGACAAGGGCCGTGACCTGCTCGAACACGCTGAAAAAATCGCCGACGACCACGATGCGGCGATGCTCGAAGGCACCGACGCCGCGCTCGTCGATCAGTTGCAGCGCCTCGTCGATCGGCTCGGCCTGCAACGGGGCGTACACCCGGGTCTCCAACGGGAATGACCGCCCTGCGGCTGGTAGGTTGTCGCACGATGTGAGTTCGTGCCCGCAAACTGTTGCCGGGTGGATCGAGGAGCAACGCTTGAAACGCACGACCGTCGCGCGCCGCGTCATCGCAGCGCTCGGGTTCACGATGGTTGCCACCCTGGCTACGCCGGGCACTGCCGCAGCCGGTCCCGTGGAAGATGGGCTCGCCAAGCTGCAGAAGCAGGTGGGCGATTCGCCTGCCGCACAGATTGCGCTGTCGGCCCTGGAAAAGAAGGCCCGCCTCACCGACGTGAACGGGACCTACGCCCCGTTCCTGTACGCGGCGCCCACCATCGGGTGCGGAGACACGCTGTGGACCACGCTCACCGGAGCCTCCGGCGCCGGCGGTCCCGATGCGACCGGCACACTGAACTACGGCCAGCTGCGCTTCCAGGCCTCGCCGCGCTACCCGGGTGTTGCGATCGGGCAAGGCCTGACCGTGATGTGGCTGAACACCGCGAACGGCGCCGCCGGCGTGGACGCGATGGACGGGCTCAACGAATTCGGCACGCCGTCGCTGTCGAAGGTGGTCAACTCCGGACCGGGCAACGTGTTCGCGGTGCTCTGGGGCCACGTGAACTACCCCGACGCGATCTGCGTGGTCACCCCGACGGTCGGCATGTTCACCGTCGCCGCGCCGCCGCCCCCGCCTGCCGATCCCGCGGCACCCGGCGCCGACAAGCCGGCCACGGGCTCCGGCGGGTTCTGAATTCCCACGCCCAGGGCGGCGTCGAGTCCGCCAAGGTGAGAAGCGAGGTCTGATGGCTTCCGAAGCAGCTCCTAGTCCCCAGGAGCTATGGGTTGCGCCAACGGATGTCGCCGACACCGGCAAGTTCGTACAGGCAACGTCGATCGCGCTGATCAACGGGCTCCGATCGCTGGACAGTGACGTCATTCGCCTGTTGGAGACCTGGGAAGGCGTAAGCGCCGATGCCTACCGGACCGCCTGGAGCGATACCAAGCGGTCCTGCACGACCGTCCTCGAATCATTGGCCGCAATGGCCGAGTTGCTCGGAGTGACGAGCACACGATTCGCCGCCGCCGACCAGTTGAACGCGCGGCCGATCAGTTCGCTGGACCTACCGTGACGGATCAGATGTCCACGACACGAGAGCCCGCGAGGGATCGTTTGTGACTGGGTATCAGGTCGATCTCGCAGAGCTGGAGAACATCCACGCCCGACTGCGCGGCTTCGTCGGGTTCTTGGACGAGACGCTCGCCGCACTTCAGCAGCGCGTCGGCGCGCTGCAACAGAATTGGACCGGCGCGGCGGCAGACGCGCAGGCCGCAGCTTTCGCCAATTGGGCAACAGCCGCGGGCGAGGTCATCGACAGCATCGAAGCGATGCGGACAGCGGCGGCGGACGCGCATCAGCGATACACCGCCGCGATAGACACCAACCTCCGTACGCTCGGGCGGCGCTGACGGGCGCGCGATGGCACCCAACGACGTAATCCGGGTCGATCCGCAGGTGTTCTACGCTGCCGGTCGCGAATGCATCGAGGCCGCAGCCGGATTCGATGCATTCTTCGCGGTTGCCCTCGGCGGTCTGGCCGAATGTGGCGAGATGGCCGGGAGTTTCGACTCCGGTCGTGAATGGGCGACGGCTTACGACGAGCGAGCCAAAGATACCATTGACACGGCACGCGATTTGGTTCGGGCACTGGTCAACTACAGCGACATTCTCCGAGAACTCGGCTATAGCCACGCACAGGCCGACGGAAATCCCGACAACGACGAGACGCCATCCTCATCGCTCCAATTTTCGCCGAGCTCATTGTATTCACCGCCCTCGGCCGGCGGACCAGGACAGGGGCTGAAGGACCTCATCGGAATTGGGCTCATCGAAGAACTCGGGGTGCCCGTTCCGGACGCCGATACGGACAAGCTAGACAAGGCTGCGACGATTTGGAATACCATGGCTACCGGCGACGTCGTGGTCAACAGCATCGCGCGCCTGGCCAAGTTGCCGGAAAAATTCGAAGCGCTGAACTCGACCGAAATCCATTACGTCGACGACGACCTTCGGCAATTACACGGCGCCGCGACCGACCTTCAGCATGCATCGGGCGAACTCGCCGAGACATGTCGCAACTATCGCTCCGCGATGGGCGAACTTCGCGGCAAGCTGCAGGAAATTCTTGTGGACATGGTGAAGGAACTCGGTGTTACGCTTGCGTTCAGCGCGGCTGGATCCGTGTTCAGTTTCGGCCTCGCCGCAGGAGCAGGAATTGCAAAGGGTGCGCTGACCGTCAAGACGGCGGCCACCGCAATCACGACACTTGTTATCGCGTGGAAAGCCGCGAAGGTACTGGGCAAGGCGATCAAAGCCACGAAAGACCTCAAGGCAGCCAAGACTCAGCTGCAAAGAATCAGGGATCTCGTCAAAAAGGAGAAAAAGGGTAAAACCACGCCCTCGGCTCCTACTATATCGTCACGAACCGACGCCGAGAAGATATTGAACCATGGAGCAACGCTAGAGAAAAACAAGAAGTCGATCATCAGCTCGAAGCCGGGTGGCCCAACACAAGCGCAGAAGGAATTCGACGAGATCGCTCAGGGCCACAACGTTCAGACGTACCCGAATGGAACAAAGGTTGTTCGCCTACCCGACGGCAGCGACGTCTCCTTACGAAGCTCGTCGGATGGTCGGATCACAATATCTATTCAGGAAAAGGGAAAACCCGACGTGAAATTCAGATACGACCCGTGATCGGAGACATCCAACAGTGCAGTTCCTGAGCAGCGACGAGACTCGACGACTACGGACCGAACTTCTGGACTCGGAACGAGAACTCGGCGCCCAATGGGCAGCCATGCCTGGACGTGTTGTGGTGCCCGCAGAAGAAGTGCTCGACCTGGACTCCGACCCGGACGGCGCACGGATCCTCGCGGCCTTCGCCACTCGTGGCGACGAGCAACTCTATTGCCTCACAACGTCGGACCTGGGTGCGGCCCAGACGGATCAGGCCGCCCTGGTTGCGTTGAGTGATGTAGACAATTGGCGATCTCGCCATGCACCGTTCGATGTTGTCCTGGCCGCCACCGACCTCGCCGCGGCGGTACTGCTCTCGGTCGACGAGTTCGTTCTGGTGGGCGGCGAGATCCGCTTCGTTGAATCGGCCCTCGGAAAGTCGGTTGCCGAGGGCTGCGCGGAGTTCGTCTCCTACGCAACGGACATGGCTAGCGCGTCCCGACATCTGCCGGCGCTGGCGAGGCGCTGGTGCGATGACGCTAGCTGAGCCGACAGCGGTTGCACGTCGAGTGCGGCGAGGCGCCCTGCGCGCCCCGCTCGCACCAGCGTCTCAGTCGCGGAACTTCTTCTTCCCGCGCGGGCGCCCGCCGGGCGCACCCGAATCCAGCGTCAGCTGAATCAGCACTCCGCTGATGCGGGTCTTCCGCAACGCCTCGAGAGTTTCCCGCGACAGCTGCGCGGGCAGCTCCACCAGGCTGAAGTCGGGGCGGATGCTGATGTGCCCGAAGTCGCTGCGGCGCAGCCCGCCCTCGTTGGCGATGGCGCCGACGATCGCGCCGGGCACCACCTTGTGCCGCTTGCCGACGGCGATCCGGTAGGTCGCCATGTCCTGATCGGTCCGGCGGTGCCGGTCGTCGCGATCGCGATCGCGGTCACGGTCACGGTCGCCGCGGCGGCGATCGCCCCGGTCGCCCTTGTCCCAGTCGTCGCGCCGGTCTCGGCGTTCGCGGCGCTCCGGCTCCGGCTCGGCCGCCATGAGGAAGTCTTCACCGTCGCGCGACAACACGGCCAGTGCGGCGGCGATATCGGCCAGCGGCACGTCGTGCTCGCGCTCGTAGTCCTCGATGAGCTTGCGGAACATCGAAAGGCTGTCCGAGGCAAGACTTTCGGTGATCGAGTCGGAGAACTTCTGCACGCGCTGGGCGTTGACGTCGTCCACCGACGGCAGCTGCATCTCGGTGAGCGGCTGGCGTGTGGCCCGCTCGATCGCCTTGAGCAGGTGCCGTTCGCGCGGGGCCACGAACAGCAGCGCCTCGCCGGTGCGCCCGGCACGGCCGGTACGCCCGATCCGGTGCACGTAAGACTCGGTGTCGTGCGGGATGTCGTAGTTGACGACGATCGAGATGCGTTCCACGTCCAGCCCGCGCGCGGCCACATCGGTAGCGACGAGGATGTCGAGTGCGCCCGACTTCAACTGGCCGATGGTCCGCTCACGCTGCGCCTGCACGATGTCGCCGTTGATGGCCGCCGCGGAGAACCCGCGCGCGCGCAGCTTCTCGGCCAACTCCTCGGTGGCCTGCTTGGTGCGCACGAAGATGATCATCGCCTCGAATTCCTCGACCTCGAGGATCCGGGTGAGCGCATCGAGTTTGCGCTGGTGGGAGACCTGCACCCAGCGCTGGGTGATGTTCTCCGATGTGGTGGTCTTGGCCGCGACGGTGACCTCGACCGGGTTCTTCAAGTACTGCTTGGAGATCTTGCGGATCTGCGGCGGCATGGTGGCCGAGAACAGCGCCACCTGCTTGTCGTCCGGAGTGTCGGCAAGGATCTTTTCGACGTCCTCCTGGAAGCCCATCTTGAGCATCTCGTCGGCTTCGTCGAGCACCAGGAACGCCAGCTCGGTGAGATCCAGCGAGCCCTTGTCGATGTGGTCGATGACGCGTCCGGGCGTGCCGACGACGACGTGCGCGCCGCGGCGCAATCCGGCCAGCTGCGGTCCGTAGCTGGCACCGCCGTACACCGGCAGCACGTGCAGGCCGGGCATGTGCGCCGAGTACCGGCCGAATGCCTCGGCGACCTGGATCGCGAGCTCGCGGGTGGGCGCTAGCACCAGCGCCTGCGGCTTGCGCGCGGAGATATCCAGGCGCATCAGGATCGGGATCGCGAACGCGGCCGTTTTGCCGGTACCGGTCTGCGCGAGACCGACCACGTCTTCGGCGGCCAGCAACGGCGGAATGGTCGCCGCCTGGATGGGAGAAGGGGTTTCGTAGCCGACGTCACGAATGGCACGCAAGATGCGCTCGTCGACCCCGAGATCGACGAACGAGAGCTCTTCCGGTTCCGGGGCGAGCGCAGTGGTTGCGGCTGCCAAGTCGGACTCGGCGTTTTTTTCGCTCATTGACCTGGAGTTTACCGCCTGTGAGCGGGGAAAATGACCATCTCCGCTACGGTGGGGCGCGTGGCCGATGTAGTTGTCGCGGTGCTGCAGTTCGCCGCCGGTGCCGACAAGTCCGAGAACCTGGCGACGATTCGCGATCTGACGGAGAAAGCCGCTGGCCAGGGCGCTCAGGTCGTCGTGGCCCCGGAATTCGCGATGTTCACGGCGGGCAAACTCGACGAACAGTACATCGCAGCGGCCGAACCGCTCGATGGGGCGCATGTCACAGAACTGTCGGCGCTGGCCGCCCGCCTCGGAATTCACCTGGTCTCCGGAATCGCCGAGCGATTGCCGGACGATCCGCGCATCTCGAACACCCTGATAGCGGCGGGGCCCGACGGCAGCCTCGCAGCCACCTACCGCAAGACGCACCTCTACGACGCGTTCGGTTTCGTCGAATCGAAGGTGGTCCGTCCCGGGCCGCTGGGCACCCCCGAGACATTCACCGTCGACGGCCTGGTGTTCGGCATGCAAACCTGCTACGACCTGCGCTTTCCCGAAGTCACCCGGCGCATCGTGGATGCCGGCGCACAGGTGCTGCTGCTGCCCGCACAGTGGATTCCCGGCCCGCTCAAGGAGTTTCACTGGGACACCCTGGTCCGGGCGCGTGCGATCGAGAACACGATCTATGTCGCCACGGCCGATCAGGCACCGCCGCGCGGGGCGGGCAACAGCATGATCGTCGACCCGATGGGCGTTACCGTCGCCGCGCTGGGCGAGCGGGTCGGCAGTGCGCTGGCCGCGGTGTCCGCCCAGCGCCTCGCCGAGGTCCGCGCGATCAATCCGGCCCTCGAACTGCGCCGCTTCGAGGTTCGGGCGCGGGCCTGAGCTGCCCGTCGGGGGCTAACCTGTAGGTGTGTACTCCGACCGCAGCCAGGCCGGTCACCAGCTTGCCGGGCCGCTGCGTCACCTGCGCGCCAGCCATCCGCTGGTGTTGGGGCTGCCGCGCGGCGGAGTGCCTGTCGCGCATGCCATTTCCGAAGACTTGCACGGCGACCTCGACATCATCCTGGTGCGCAAACTGGGCGTGCCCTGGCAGCCCGAACTGGCGATGGGCGCCATCGGCGAAGACGGGGTGCGCGTGCTCAACGCCGACGTGGTGCGCCAAACCCGGGTCTCGGCAACCGAACTCGCCCGCACCGAGGCCGCCGAGCGCAGCGAACTCGAGCGCCGGGCGCGAGTACTGCGCGGCGGGCGACCACCGGTGCCGATGCGCAACCGCACCATCGTGATCGCCGACGACGGCATGGCCACCGGGGCCACGGTCGCCGCCGCGTGTGCGGTGGCGCGCGCCCGGGCCAGCGGCTGGATCGTGGTGGCGGTGCCGGTTTCCTCACCAGAGGCGATGCGCCGCATCGCGGCCATCGCCGACGAAGTGGTGTGCCCGTCCACCCCCGCCGATCTCGGCGGCGTGGGCGCCGCCTACCACGACTTCCACCAATTGCGCGACGAAGAAGTGACCGCGCTGCTGAACTGATCGTGATCGTGGAATGATCGAGTCATGCGCGAATTCGAGGTGCCTGCCGGCTACACCATCCCGGCCGACGAATCCATGGCCGACACCATCTTCCGCTACGCCGCCGAGTCTCCGGAGCTGGTGCTGTTCCACAAGCCCAAGCCGGACGGCGGCTGGAGCGAGATCACGGCCGGCGAGTTCGCCTCCCACGTCACCGCGGTCGCGAAGGGCCTGATCGCCTCCGGTATCGCCCCGGGGGATCGGGTCGCGCTGATGTCGGCCACCCGCTACGAGTGGGTGCTCATCGACTACGCGATCTGGACCGCCGGCGCCGTCACCGTCTCGATCTACGATTCCTCGGCCGCCGAACAGGTGAAGTGGATCCTCGAAGATTCCGCGGCCACGCTGCTCATCGTCGAAACCGACAAGCACGCCGACACCGTGAAAGACGTCGCGGCCGCCGCGCCCGAGCTCCGCGAGACGCTGGTGATCAACGGCGGCGCGGTCGACGAGCTGATCGCCCGCGGCGCCGCGGTTTCCGACGACGACGTGCAGGCCCGCCGCGAGGCGCTGGGCGCGCAGTCGCCGGCCACGCTGATCTACACCTCGGGAACCACCGGGCGACCCAAGGGTGTTGCGCTCACCCACGCGAACTTCCGCGGCGAGGTCGAAGCGGTCAAGATCGCGCTCGCAACCTACTTCAAGCCCGGCCACAAGACGCTGATGTTCCTGCCGCTCGCGCACGTCTTCGCGCGCGCGATCTCGGTGGGTGCCGTGGAGGCCGGCGTCGCGGTGGCGCACACCTCGGACTGGACCACCCTGGTCGACCAGTTCGGCGCGTTCAAGCCGACGTTCATCCTGTC
>CAKZIX010000175.1 GCA_936936565.1 uncultured Nocardiaceae bacterium
GCACCCGGCACCGGCTGGACAAGATCGCCGCGCGGCTGGAACTGGTTGCCGGTTACATCATCGCCTATCTCAACCTCGACCGGGTGATCGAGATCATCCGTTATGAGGACGACCCCAAGGCGGTGATGATGGCCGAGTTCGAACTGACCGACCGTCAGGCCGAAGCGATCCTCAACATGCGCCTGCGCTCGCTCCGCCGTCTCGAGGAGATGGAGATCAAGGGCGAGCGCACCAAGCTGGAGGAGGAGCGCGCCGGCCTGCGCGCGCTGCTGCAGCAGCAGGGCATCGCGGTGGCGTTCGAGGTCAGCGATGGCGCCGAGCTGATCGAGCGCCTGGCCGCCCAACCGGTGGACGTGGTGCTCAGCGACATCCGCATGCCCGGCATGGACGGCTATCAGTTGCTGCGCCGGATCGTGGCAGAGAACGATGGCTTCGGGCTGGGCGCCGTGCAGCAGTCCCGTCGATACGCCCGCGAAGCTGGGGTGGAAGAGCGAGCCCTGGCCCTCGATCACGTCCCAGCCGCCGTCGTGCCGCGCCGGGGCGAGCTGCTCGATCGCGCCGGAGATGAAATCGGCCACCACGGCGTCCAGCGGCACGCCGTCCACGCGCAGGATGACCTCGCGCACCACCGTCAGCCCGCGCGAAAGGGTCCAGAAGATTTCCAGCACCGAGATGTCGAAGGACAGGCTGGTGACGGCCAGCCAGCCGTCCCCCTCGGCATGGGGAATGACCGCGTCCATGCCGGCGAAGAAGTTCGCGACATTGCGGTGTTCGACCATCACCCCCTTGGGCCGGCCGGTCGAGCCGGAGGTGAACTGCAGCACCGCGACGTCGCTGCCCGCGGCGCGGGCCCCCGGGGCGGCCTGCGGGTCGTCGGCGTACACCCACAGCAGCTCGGGGCCACTCGTGATCCCCGCCGCGGCAACACCTTTCGCCACGAGCGGCTCGATGTCGGCGAAGGTGACCACCACGGTGGGCTCGGCCGTGCGCACAATCGACTCGACGTAGGCGATGTACTCCTCGGGCCCGGTCAGCTGCGGCGGCGCCACCAC
The DNA here is from genome assembly GCA_936936565.1 of uncultured Nocardiaceae bacterium. Classification (GTDB taxonomy): domain Bacteria; phylum Actinomycetota; class Actinomycetes; order Mycobacteriales; family Mycobacteriaceae; genus CAKZIX01. Next base: position 1,053 of record CAKZIX010000175.1, read on the forward strand.
CGAGATCGCCGCACCGGCATGCCACGCCGCGAAGATCGTGGTCACCAGATCCAGGCCCGTGTGCATCACCACGACCACGACGTCGCCGGATTTCACACCGCGCTCACGCAACTGCGTCGAGGCCCGGCGCACCCGCTCGGCCACCTCGGCATAGGACACGAACTGCCAGCCGCCGGCGTCGTCGGCGAAGCTGATCCCACGGTCGGCGCGTGGCGCCTCGATCCAGGCGGTGAGCGAGTCAGCTTGCGGCGACATGGTTGCCCTCCGGGCCGGCGCCGGCGGCCTGCAGCACCGAAACCAGGTCACCCAGGGTCTGCACCTCACGCAGCTGGTCCTGAGTCACGATCGTGTCGAGCTCCTCCTGCAGGTCGATCACGACCTCGACGAGCTGGAAACTGTCGGCGGCCAGTCCGCGCAGCGGAGTCTCCGGCGTCAGCTCGGTGTTGGTCACGTTGAGCAACGCTTTGACGCGCTCGGCAACGACCTCGAAAGTAACCTCGGGCATTGTTTTCCATCTCCTCATCGGTGACGCGCCGTCGGTGAACGCGGCGGCGACGGACAGCTGCGCGCCCGCAACGGTGGCGCTGTGGTATCCGAACCGCACGCTCGGGTCGCGGTGGCACCGCGCGGTGCCCCGGACGGCGCGGGGACTGCTAACCGTGTAGTCGTGCAACATCCCGTCGGCGTTGTCGGGATGCGCTTTGAACAGCGCTTCTTTGACGGTCCAGAGCCGGATGTGGTCGCGGGGATCGGCCGCCGCGCGCCGCTCGGCACCGTCGAGAAAGAAGCGCGCGGTGCGGTGATCGACGACCCGCGGTTCCTCGATGTCGATCCCCACCCCGACCGGGGCGAGCGCAGCGGCGGGCAGGGGCGCCGCCGCAGGTCCGGCCGCGGTGATCGTCGCCGCCGCCCCGATCCGGGGCGAGTGCGACAGCGAGAAATGCGGGCGCACCACGTCGTGGGCACCGGTGAGCCCGCGCAGGATCCGGGCGGCGTTGCGCGCCAGCAGCCACTCGTGGCGCTGCGCGGGGCGCAAGCCGTCCAAACGATCGCGGTCGGCCGTCGAAAGCGAGTCTGCCGCAACCGGTTCCCGACTGGTCGCGACGAGGACCCGCACTCGGCTCATTCGGGGTTCCACTCCGCCAACTGCTCGCGCATGAATTCCATGCGCTCGCCGTACTCGGACATGGTTTTGGCGTAGATTTCCCGGTCCGCCTGGGTGAACCGTTCGATGGTGCCCTCGACCATGTCTTCGCCGTAGCGATTGGCCATCTCCTTGAGCGCGTCACCGACGTACTTCACGTGCCAGCGCTCGTCGACCATGATCTTGTTGATCGTGGCCTTGATCGCCGGATGCGTGCCCTCGTACCGCATGTGGCGGTGGTACTGGCCGATGATGCGCTTTTCGAAGACGTGCGTGATGGCCATGACCTCCATCAAGTTGGCCGGCACACCGATCGCGTCGAGGTACTGGTCCTGGTAGGTCTTGCCCAACTTCAGGGGCAGGTGATCGAGGCTGTCGATGCACTCGGTCCACCAATTGGCGTGGTTGGCCTCGTCGGAGAAGTGGTGCGTCACGTCCACCACCAGCGGGCCCTTGATCGTGCGCGCCACGCGCCCGAAGAACAAGGCGCCGTTGATTTCTCCCGAGCGGTAGAAACTCAGCACCCACAGGTCGTTCTCGGTGATCTTGGGGGCGTCAAGAAACGTCGTCATGCGTACTCCCACGGTGTTCTCGAGTTGCACCGACCAGGCCGGCGCCTTGCTCCCTGGTGTCCGCCTTGCGACCCCAACGCGTCTCCACCAGGTACGAACAGATCGCTTCGATCAACTTGGCCGGCTCCGGCGCGCGGTACTCCGGCCACACGGCACGCAACGCGTCGTTGCGGAAGTACTTCGGCAGATACAGCTGTTCGGCGAACGGTGCGACCGAGCCGACGGCCTGATTGATCGGTCCGCCCTTGAGCTGCTCGGCGACGGCGACCATGTCCCGGAAGCTCTCCAGGTCGCAGACGTACGGACGCGGCAACCGGCGGCGGCGGAACCCCGGATCGCGCTCGAACACCTCGAACGCGGTGTCCACGATCTCGCCGAAGGTCGCCGTCTGGTCCCGATCCGCGGCGATGTGATAAATCCCCAGCGGCACTTCCGGATCCAGCAGCTGCTGCAGCGCGGCCACCGTGAACTCCACGGTGGACAGGAACAGCGGCGTCTGCGGGTTGCCCGGCAGCAGCGTCAGCAGGCCGTAGTAATACAGCCGCATGGTGTTGTGGAATGCATTCTGCTGCACCACAACTCCGGTGTCGTCCTCGGCGATCACGGTTGGCAGCCGGGCGACCGTCAACGGCAGGCCGGCCTGCTCGAGCACCTGCTCGGCATGCCATTTGGACCACTCGTAGAAGTTGACGAAGGTGCGGTCGACGAGCTGGGCCTCCCCGACGGCGCCCTCGTGGCGCCCGGCGGCGTACAGCGTCGAGGTGGTGACGATTCGGTCCAGCTGCCCGGCCCGCAGGGCGAAGTCGCGGACGCGCTCGGCGCCGTCGATGTTGACCCGCTGCGCGAGATCTTCTTCGACGTTGAACCGCGTGATCGCCGCGGTGTGCACGATGGTGCGTACCCGCGCCGGATCCACGGCGTCGAAGGCGCCCTCCCGACCGAGATCGACAGGCAGGATCGACACCCGGGTGTCATCGTCGGCGGTACCGAGGTAGGCGCCCAGGCGCTGCCGCTTGGCATCCAGCTCGGCCGCGTCGGCGGCACGCACCGTCAGCAGCAGCTCGTCGTCGGTGGTGGCCAGCAGCCGCGCCGCCAGGCGCGAACCGACATACCCGTCGGACCCGGTGATCAACGTCGTCACGCGGACAATCCCTTCTCGTCTCGCACCGTCTGCGCGGCGGCGACCACGTCCGGCCACGCGGCCGGATCGGTGCCGAACCGGTCCACGATCGCGAACATCCAGCGATCGAGACCGAAAGCGGCGCAAGCACTGTGGGCCGGACCGCCGGCGATCTCGAGGTTCGTGGTCTCGCCGAAGTGCTCGTAGTGGCGGTTCAGCGATGCGATCGCCAAGCCGTCGCCGTAGGTGGCTTCGAACTTGGTGGGCATCACCTTCTGGAACAGGTGGCGCGGGTTGGTGTCCGGCCGGAAGAACGGATCGGTTGCCTTCTCCCACTGCAACGGCAGCTCGATCAGCGCCAGGAACCGGTCGACCACCGCACGAGCGTCCGTCAGGAACTCGCTCGTGTCGTCGGCCGTCCCGATGCACACGATCTCGCGCATCGAGAAGCTCCACTGCCTGCGCAACGGGTGGTACTCGGTTTCGCGCCGGAAGCAGGTGTTGCGCGTGGTCACGTAGGCCGGCCCCGTCAGCGCTTCGCCGGCGTGCGCCAGATAGATGTGGTAACACGCAGCGGGCGTAAGGATTTCGGTCGCCGGGGCGGTGCGAGTGAGCACCGCGGCGTCCCCGTCGAGCACCGGGCCGGCCAGAAATTCGTCGATGTTGGCCTCGTCGGCGGCCAGCGGGATGGCGAAGGTGGCCTGGTGCGGGAACGAGCGCAGGTAGCCCAGCTGCTCGAGATCGGTGGCCGCCAGCGTTGCCGGATGACGTTCCTCCAGCGCGCCCCAGATCGACGCCAGCAGCGTGCCGAACGCGTGATCGAGGCTGTGTTGCAGGCCGAGCAGCGACCCGCTCAGACTCGCCTGCCCACTCGGGCGCCAGCGCAGCCCGAGCGCGCCGAGCGCGGCCGTGTCGGTGGTCGCGGTCGTCACCGCGCGGCCTCGGCGATGCAGAACCGCTCGATCAACGTGTCGATGTCACGGAAGTCGTTGGGCCGCAGATCTTCCACGTCCACCTCGACCCCGCTGATCCGTTCCAGGAACAGCAGCAACTCGGGAATGTGAATGGAGCGCAGGTACCGCTGCTCGAAAAGCGGTGTCTGATCGGTGAGTTCGTCGGCAGGCAGGTCTTTCGCCTTGCCCAGCACCCAGGTTCGCAGCTGCGCACGCATCTGAGCGGGATCATTGGAAGGCATCGACGGGCTCCTCGGTCAGAATCTCGTGCGTACGAAGGAACTTCATAACTTTGTCCGACAGCACCCGGCGCCGCTCGATCTGCGCGGGCGCCGCCCAGGCGCGATCGGCGACGTCGAACGGGTCGTCGAAGCCGGCGTCGGCGTACATGTCGGGGTTGTAGTACTCCCGCCAACTCATCACGAAGAACGTCGCGAGCTCGTCGCGGATCCCGGCGATCGCCTCTGGGCTCCAGTCCGGGGCGCACTTGCGCCACATCGCCGAGACGACCAGCCGGCCGAAGACCAGGTGCCGGGTCTCTTCCTTGTGGTGGTTGTCGTTGATGAAGCGCGCCACCTGATGCAGCCGCTCGTCGCGGCCCTGAATGATGTTCAGCCCGTCGACGATCTCCTCGAAGATCATCGTCTTGGCGAAGAACAGGAAGTCGGTGATGTCGCGCGGGAGCTCGTTGGCCAAAACCATCTGCCGGCTGCGGTACACACGCGCGTAGCGCGTGCAGAACCCGCCGAAGTAGATGCTGTGCTTGTTCTCCTCGTCGAGAAAGTGGTGCAGGTAGTCCACGACATCGAGCAGATCCTTGCGGTACAGCCGTTCCGCGAGGCCCTGCATCAGGCCCTTCTCGCCGTGGATGTTGAGCGAGTAGAAGTTGACGGCCTCGTAGAAGGCGAGCTTGCGCCGCGCCGGGGTGTCCATCTGTTCCCACAGATCGGTGCCGTACAGCGTCAGGTGCTCCGGGGTGGAGAACCAATCCTGTTCGGGGTCGACCGATTCCGGCCACTCGATGTTGGTGTACGGATTCTGGTAGCGATCCCGCGACACCCGCGAGAGCCGCTCGGAGGTTTCGTGGGCATCGGCCAGAGCCTGCCGTAGCGCTGCCATTCAGACCGCCTCCAGGATGGCGCACTGCCAGTTGAGTCCGAAGCCGGCCATAACGAGCAGCAGCTTGTGACCGGGCTCGAGCTTGCCGGACTCCAGCAGCGCGGACAGGTTGACGACATTGTCGCCGGAGATCACATGACCGACGTCGCCGATGGTCGGGCCCCACACCTTCGCCTGCTCGATGCCGAGCATCCGGCCGAGGATCGTCCACGCCTTGTCGTTGGTGTTCTGCGTGATCACCCAGTCGATGTCCGCGGCGGTCAGCCCGGTGCGCGTGAACGCCTCCTTCACCAACCGGATCGTGTAGCCGAAGAAACTGCCGACCGCCTCGTCGTCGGAGGCCAGACCGAGCCCGCCGTTGGTGATCTGGTGGACGTCGAGGACCCGGAACCCGGACCGTTCCCGCCCGACGATGCAGGCCGCGCCGCCGTCGGAGATCAAGTTGTAGGCCTGCTCGTAGATCGCGCCGTCGGGGAAGCGGTCTGCGGTGACGCACAGGACCTTGCGCCAGTCCGGCTCCGCCGCCAGCATCGCCTTCGCCAGGCGGATCGAACCGAGCATCGACGTGCACGCCTGCTGGTTCAGCCCGATAACCACGGCGTCGCCCAGCTCGTAGTCGGCCTGCAGCCGGCTCGCCGGATAGTCCATCAGGTACTTGACGTCGCGGCTGGCCTGATAGTCCGAATCCGCACCCACACTGCCGTTGATCGGCAGGCAGGTCGCATATACGATCGCGTCGATTTCCTCTAGTTTGCTGGCCGCGGCAAGTTGATCGACCGTGCCTTTGGCGATGTCGTAGGCGGTTGCCTCCGGCTCGGACATGTAGTGCCAGCCGAAACCCGCAGATTCGAGGTCTTCGGCGGAGGAAATCAAGCGGCCGGCAGCTTCGGATTCGCTGACATGCACCTTGCGGTCGCCCAGTCGAAAACAAAACGAGTCGACATACAGATCTGACAAAATGCCCCCAGGATCGGTGCTACAGCAGGCCACGTGCGCATCGTCGCGCAGCAGTCTGCCGCAAACTGGACAAGTGCGTCAATCCCGCACCAACGGGGCGTTCTTCGGCCCCGCATACCACTTGAACACTCAGAATAGGCGACCACCTAACTATCCGCCATCCACGTCTCGAGACTTCGGTTCCAATTGCGCAACGGCCCAGGTACGCCCGACTGGACACAGCGCAACCGCAGTGCCACAGTGTCGTTCGTCAACCGGTCCGGCGGTCAAGGAGACAACGTCGTGCTCGAAAAGCTCCTACCCGGCACGCGACGCGCCCAATGGGCGGTACTCGTCGCATGCCTCTTTGTGTTTGCTTTGTCGGGTGTCTTCGCCAGCACTCTCGCGGAACGGCTGGGTGGCGGCGGCTGGTTCGACCCCGATTCCCAATCCAGCAATGCTGTTGATTTGCTGAAATCCGGATTCCCGACTCGCGGTGAAGAGGATTTCTTTGTTGTAGTGCGCGACGAGCGCCATTCCGTCGCCGATCCGCAGTTTGCCGAGCGCGCCCGGGCCGCCACGAAATCCGTGCTCGACGACGAACGCCTCGACGTTTCCGGACAGTTCGGCTGGTACACAACGACCGGTTCCGCCCAGCAACAATTCGTCGGCAAAGACGGCCGCGTGGTGGTTACCGCGGTCGGCTCCAACCTCGACGACGACGCCTTTGTCAACCTCGGCCCCAAACTACAGACCGACATCGACGACCGCTGGAAACCAGAAGGTATGGACGTCACCGTCGTCGGCACCTCGTCGTTCTGGGGTGAGGTGGGCACCGTCAGCACCGAGGGCCTCACCCGCGGCGAGTTGATCGTCATGCCGCTGATTTTGCTGATCATGCTGCTGCTCTACCGCAGCGTCGCCGCGGCGCTCGTCTCGTCGGCCGCGCTCGTGGTGGGTCTGGCCTGGACCTTCGGCGCGCTCGGCGTGTTGTCCCACTTCGTCGAGATGTCGGTGTTCGTGCAGAACTCCGCGACGATGATCGGCCTCGGCATGGGCGTGGACTTCGCCCTGTTCATCATTTCGCGCTACCGCGAAGGCATCGTCGCCGGCGACGAACCGCTCGCGGCCGCCCGCACTGCGCTGCGCACCAGTGGCCGCACGATCGTCGTCTCGACCATCATCGTCGTCTTCGCCGCCGCCACGCTGTTCCTCATCGACCTCAACGCCATCCGATCCATCGCGTTGGGCGTTGCGCTGTCGGTGGTGTTCGCCGCGCTCTCGTCGCTGGTGATGCTGCCGGTCATCCTGGCGCTGCTCGGCCGACGCGCGCTGGCCTGGAACCTGGGCATGCGCTACCACGATCCCCGCGAGGCCGGCGCCCGCTGGGGCCGGGTCGCGGCCGCCATCATGCGCAAGCCCGTGGTGTTCCTGGTGGTCGCCGTCGGCATCATGGTGGCTCTCGCGCTGCCCGCACTCGGCCTGCGCACCGAGACACCCGATCTGCGGATCCTGCCCGACGATTCGCGCGTGCGCGCCGGCTACGAGACCGTCACCGACCAGTTCGGGCCCGGGGTGGCATCGCCGATCACCGTCGTCGTCGAGTCCGACAACCCCATCGACGAGTCCGCGGACCGCGCCCGGTTGGTCGCCGTCGTCGACAAGCTGAAGGCACTGCCCGACGTCACCGTCACCTCGGCGCTGACCCCGCTGTCCGCCGTCGGCCCCGAAGACCCGCTGCGCCGGCTCGAGCCCAGCGCCAAAGCGGCACTGCCCCAAGACGTTCAGGCCGCAGTGCAGCACTACGTGTCCGATGATCGGCGCAAGTTCGTGATCGACGTGGCCACGAAGTTCGCCCCGTCCTCCGACGAGGCCCGCGCCGTCGCCGACACCGTGCGCGACACCGTGGCCCAGCTGCCGCCCTCGATGCACGGTTATGTCGGCGGTGAAACCGCCGAAGGTGTCGACACCAACGAGGCGATCGCCAGCGCCTTGCCGTGGATTGTGGCCGCCATGCTCGCGGTGATCTTCCTGGTGCTGCTGGTCGCGTTCCGCTCGCTGCTGCTACCCATCAAGGCGATCCTGGTCAACATCGCGTCGCTGGCCGCCACCTACGGCATCCTCATCGCGATCTTCCGCTACGGCTTCGGCACCGACCTACTCGGCTGGGACCAAGTCGGCTACCTGCAGAACTTCGTACCCGCACTGCTGCTGGTCATCCTGTTCGGCCTCAGCACCGACTACGAACTCTTCGTGCTCAACCGAATTCGCGAGGAGTACCTGGCCACCGGCGACAACGAAACCGCCGTCGTGCGTGGCGTTGCGGTGACCGCGCCGCTGGTGTCCGGGGCGGCCCTGCTGATGGTGGCGGTGTTCGGCGGATTTGCCCTCGCCAGCATTTTGCCGCTGCAACAACTCGGCCTCGGTCTGGCGCTCGGCGTCATTCTCGACGCTACGATCGTGCGCCTCGTCATTGTGCCCGCCGCCATGCGGCTGATGGGCCGATACAACTGGTGGCTACCAGGAGCCGGGACAACCTTGTCCGCGGCGCCGACAGCCGCCGTCGAACCCGAAAAGGATCCCGTCACATGAATTACGCCGCGCTGGCTCTGTCGCTGCTCACCTGCGTCTATATCGTCACGCTCCCGCTGACCTTCTTCAAGAGCGGGGTATACAACATCAAGTGGCTGCTCACCGGCGCCCCCTTCATCGGGATGGCGGCCAGCCACGTCTTCGCCGCAATCGCCGACTGGCAGCCGCAGCTGCCGGTGTCCTGGTGGGACACGACCACGATCGTCTCCGTGCTGCTCAACGCGGCCTCGATCGCGATCATCGCGATGACCGTCGGGACGCACCGCATTCCGCTCGCGCTGTGGCACCAGGAAGACGACGCCCCGCGCAGCATCGTCACCTACGGCCCGTACGCGCGGGTGCGGCACCCGTTCTACACCGCGTTCATCGTGTACAGCTTCGCCGGCGTGCTGCTGTTCCCGCACGTGATCACACTGGTGTGGCTCGTGTACGTGCTCGTCGCCCTCAACCTGACCGCGGCCCGCGAGGAACGGCGCCTGTCGGCCTCGGAGTTCGGTGCCGAGTACATCGCCTACAAGGACACCGTGGGCCGGTTCACCCCGAAACTGCGGGCTCAGAAGGTGGACGCGTCCACGACGAACCGGTAGCGGACGTCGCTGGCCAGCACTCGTTCGTACGCCTCGTCCAGCATCGGCGCCGAGATCACCTCGATCTCGGCGCCGATGCCGTGTTCGGCACAGAAGTTCAGCATCTCCTGGGTCTCGGCGATACCGCCGATCGTGGAGCCCGCGAGCGAACGGCGGGCGGCCACCAGGGCAATCCCGTACAACTTCAGGGGCTCGGTGGGCAGCCCGAGCTCGACCAGCGTGCCGTCCACGTCGAGCAGCCGCATGAAGCTGCCCAGCTTCAAATCCGCCGACACCGTGTTCAGGATCAGATCGAAGCCGTTGGCCAGCTGCGTGAACGTGTCCGGGTCGCTGGTCGCGTAGTAGTGGCCGGCGCCGAGCCGTAGCCCGTCCTCCTGCTTCTTCAGCGACTGCGACAGCACCGACACCTCGGCGCCCATCGCGGCGGCCAGCTTCACCCCGACGTGCCCGAGCCCGCCAAGCCCGACGATCGCGACGCGCGTGCCCGGACCGGTATTCCAGTGCCGCAGTGGCGAATACAGCGTGATCCCCGCACACAGCAGCGGCGCGGCCACGTCGAGCTCCAGGCCGTCCGGAATGGACAGCACAAAGTTTTCCGTGACCACGATCTGCTGCGAGTACCCACCGTAGGTCGGCGTGCCGTCGACCGTCGTGTTGTAGGTGAACGTGGCACCGTTGGCGCAGTACTGCTCACTGCCCGCCAGACAGTGCTTGCAGACGCCGCACGAATCCACCATGCAGCCGACGCCGACCCGGTCGCCCACCCGATGCTTGCTGACCTCGGATCCCACCGCGCTGACGATCCCGGCGATCTCGTGCCCCGGCACGCACGGGTAGACGGTCCCGCGCCACTCGTTGCGCGCGGTGTGAATGTCGGAGTGGCAGATCCCCGCGAACTTGATGTCGATCTGCACGTCGTGCGGCCCGAGCTCCCGCCGTTCGATCGTCAGCTTCTCGAACCGTGCGTCGGGAGCGCTCACGCCCCATGCAGAGACAGTTGCCATGCACTCATGCGTACTCCCCTATGCCGCAGGCGCGCAAACGGGGCCGCCAGCGTTGGACCCGCTAACTTCCTGTCGAAACGAGGACCAGGACCGGCCGATTCGCGTGTAGATAGGCATCCGAACGCCAACGTTCGTCACCGAACGCGGCACTCAGGCTGTCCGAAGTGGCTACTCCGCCGTCAGGTACATGCACCGAAATGCGCGGATCGAGTTCCGGGAGAGCCACCGCAGCCGGGCTGTAACGACCGCGCAGATTCTCCGCAACCGTCGAGTCCAGTTCCACGACCGCACGTATTCGGTAGGTCGACGGCCCCGGTACCCGATCGTCGCCCAGTATGTCGCCGAGCCACCATGCGGCGCGCGGCGTGCCAAGCGCCGGAAATCGCTTGGTCAACGGCTCCAAGTCGGTTCGCACGTCGCCTCCTCCTCGATTATGGGACTCTTCGCCGCCAGGAGCGGACGATTGGCAGCCCGCCAGCGACACCGGCAGCGCCACGACAACGACCGCGACGAGCACCCGACGCAGCCAGATCCGGCGGCGTTTCAGAGGTTTCATCACCCACCCCCACGATGATCGGCGCGATCGTCGCCGCCAGTCCGGCTCGGACCGCCGGATGGATCGACCTGTACCGAGGGAGGGGGCTGGCCGAGTTCCCAGGAAACGGTAGTAGTAATCGATCCGGTGGAATCGAACGGCTTCGCCCAGCCAACCTCGGTGAAGCGTCCGTTTTGATCGTCCGCAGCGCCGGTTGCAATATCGTTCTGGCCACGATTGAAGTTGTAGTGATCCTCAGCGACAACCGTCACATCCATGACTACCCGATTGCCCTCGACCCGGACGTTCGAATGACTCCACTGCTGATACCCGCCGACGGCCTTCTGCCAATTCTCGGTCTGCGGATAGGTCTTCGTTGGATGCGCATCACCGGAAATGGAGAAGTTCGTGCGGCCGTCGCGTGCCATCTGATCCGCGGCCGCGGCGGCCCGCACGATTTCGGCGTCGACGTTTTTCTTGATGCCCGTATCCTCCCGATACGCTTCCCCATAGTCGAATGTGACAGGCTTTCCGTCGTTATCCCAATAGTGGCTGTACAGGGCGAGCGCGTCATCTAGGTCGGTCCGCCCTACTTCGCCGGCCAGCAGCATCGCCTTCCACTTCTCGCGCAGCGCATAGTCGACAGGATTGGCGGTCCGGGTGTCGTATCCGAAGTCCTCGTCCCACTTGATGTTTGGTCTACTGGGCGGACCGATTTTGTAACCGTCGACACCGGTCAGACTTGCCGACTGGCCAGCTTGCCAGACGGCAGTGTCGTTCACTGTTCCGTCACCGAACTGGCTGCCACGCTCCCGAACTTCGAGCGCGTTCTTCTGAAGATCGAGCGCCGCCTTGTCGATCGCCGCCACTAGTGACCGGTACGCCGCGGTGATCAGGCCTTGATGAGCCTTCACCTTCTCGGCGTCGTCACCCGAAACCACCCAGTTGTCCGCGACGGACAAATTTCCGGTGTCGTGTTCTGCATCTGCAACCTTTGCGCGCAGAACATTCCGTTCCGACTCCAAGGAACGAGCGGCAGCGTCGAATGCCGCCGCGGACTCGCCTATTTCGTAGGCGACCTTGCCGGCTTGGTGGTGATCTTCCTGCACGCGATCGCTGCAGGCGTTGTACGCGGCTCCGGACCAGCCCGGCGCAGCGTCCGCGACGTGACGCGTCATTTTCGCGATTTCGTCGTTGAACTTCTGATTGCCAGCCCGCAACACGGCCGCGTACTCACGCAGCACATTGAGATTCCAGCGATCGACTTCGCCACGGGTTGGCATCTCAGCGCTGGCCCGGCTGCTTGAAGTCGAGTTCGTCCAACTTCCGCTTGAACTGTTGATCCGTCGTGGCCATGTCGTTCGCGGCCCGTTCCGCCACTCCCGCGACGTGCGTGACACGCCTGGCAACGCGCAAGTAGGCGCCTTCCGTGTACTCTCCCACCTGCGCACTTACAGTCGGGATCGCGCCACAGCCAACGAGGGCTGCGTCGATTCCGGCAGCTGCTGTTCGAACGTCGATAGAGTCGATCTCCGTTCCGACACCTCGAAGCGTGGATGCCAGCCGTTTCACTTGATCTATGTCGAATTGAAGCATCGCCATTCCCCCTCTCAGCATGCTGCGAAGGAACACAATATCTCGTTGCTGGGCGTGCCAGCAGGTAACCGCAAACCTCCATCGGCAGCAGGTTCGCGCGCACCGACCGGACAAGCGGTCAGTCCGACCCTGCCCGCCGGCGCAGCCGCCTGGCGGCGGCCACCAGATTGCGCAGCGACGGGTCCAGTTGCCAGTAGTGCCGGGTCTTCAGGCCGCCGTCCGGGTTTGCCCAGAGACGATCCAGTTCGATCCCCTCGGCGGCCTTGCTGAGCAGTTCGTCGAGTTCGTCGATGTCCGGGATGCGCGCCGAACGGCTCTCGTAGACACCGGGTCCCACGCCGCGGGTGAGGTGGGCCGGAGACTCGGCGTCGCCGCGCAATGCGTCGAGGACCCAGTCGATGGACCGGGTGGCGACGATGGCGGTGACGTCGGCGTCCAGGTGCTCGATGGCGTCGACGACTTCCTTGCGACCGGAATAGCCGATGTGCGTGTGGATCTGGGTGGCGGGTCCGACGCCGGAGGTCGCCAGCTTGAACGCGCCCACCGCCCAGCGCAGGTACTCCTCACGGCCCTTCTTGCGCAGCGGCAGCATCTCGCGAATCGCCGGTTCGTCGACCTGGATGATCGCGATGCCGGCCTTCTCGAGATCCACGACTTCGTCGCGAATGGCGAGGGCCACTTGGTCGGCCGTCTCGTACAGCGGCTGGTCTTGGCGCACGAACGAGCGCGCCAGCATGGTGACCGGTCCGGTGACCATGCCCTTGACCGGCTTGTCGGTCAAGGACTGTGCGTAGCTGATCCATTCGACCGTCATCGGAGCGGGACGCGACACGTCGGCGTAGATGACCGGCGGGCGGGTGCAGCGCGATCCGTACACCTGGACCCAGCCGAAGTGGGTGGTGGCGATGCCGTCGAGCAGCTCGCCGAAGTACTGGATCATGTCGTTGCGTTCGTGCTCGCCGTGCACGAACACGTCCAGGCCGATGTCTTCCTGCAAGCGGATCGTTGCCTCGATCTCCGCGCGGATGACCTTGCAGTACTGGTCGTAGTCGTAGCGGCCCTGCCCGAGGTCGTAGCGCGCCTTGCGGATTCGCGCCGTCTGCGGGAACGAGCCGAGCGTGGTGGCGGGCACCAGCGGCAGGTTCAGCCGTTCCTGCTGGGCGGCGCGGCGCACCTCGTACGGTTCGCGCTCGCGCATTTGCGGCGTGATCGCGTAAACCCGTTGGCGCACTGCGTGTTTCTGCTTGAAGTGCACCTCGGTGGGGCGCTTGCGCCACTTCTCCGACGGACCCTCGGTGAGCGCCTTCGCCAGCGAAACGACTTCCAGCACCTTCTGTTTCGCGAAGGCGAGACGGTCGGCTACGTTGCCCTCGAGGTCGTACTCGACGAGCAGGTCGTACGGCACGTGCAGCAGGGTGCACCCGGTGGACACCACCATGTCCGGCACGACCTTGGACAGCTCGTTGAGGTAGTTCAGCGTGACGTAACGGTCTGCGCGCCATACGTTTCGGCCGTTGATGACACCGGCGTAGAGCCGCTTGCGACGCAGGCCGGGGATCGCGGCCAGCTCTTCGGGCCGCATCCGGTGCGCGGCCAGGTCCAGTCCGATGGCCTCCACCTTGGTGGCGGCGAGGATGGCGATGGCCTCACCGAAATCGCCGTATTGCCCGGTGACCAGCAGCCGCGGACGCAGCGGGGCCGTCGACAGTCGCTGGTAGGTCTTTTCGAAGGCGGCCAGCTCGGCGGGGGTACGGTCCGCGGTGAAGCACGGCTCGTCCAACTGCACGCAGGTGGCGCCGCGCTTGGCGAGGATTTCGAACAGCTGCTCGTAGACGGGCAGCAACCTGTCCAGCAGCGACAGCTTGAACTCGATGTCGTCGGCGGCCACGGGCTCGCCGGTGGGGCCGACCTTGGACAGCAGCAGCAGCGACACCGGCCCGACGATGACCGGCCGCAGTTCGATGCCGCGTGCCATGGCGCGGTCGAACTCCTCGAGCAGATGCTCAGCGTGCAAAGAGAATTCGGTGGTCTCGTCGACCTCGGGCTGGCGGTAGAAGTAGTTGGTGGGGAACAGCCGCACCAACTCCAGCGGCGGGAAATCTTCCCGGCCGCGCGCCAGCGTGAAGTAGAAGTCCAGCGGATCCAGCTCCGCTTGCAGCGGCTTGAACCGCGTCGGGACCGCGCCGAACAGCAGCGCGTTGTCCAGGATGTGGTCGTAGAACGAGAAGGTGTTGCCGGGGACCTGGGTGAGGCCCGCGGCAGCCAGCTCGTCGATTGCCTGATCCTGCAGCTCTCGGCCCACCGCGAGGAGTTCCTCGCGGAGCGAGGCTCGCCGAGCGACATCGGCGCTGTTGCCGGTTTCCTTCCAGTAGGCCTCCAGGGCCCGCTTGAGCTCACGATGAGGTCCGATCCGGGGGTATCCGAGGATCGACGAACCGAACCCATCCGCAACGTTGGCCATGGCTACGAACTTAGCTGTTCTAGCCGCGCGATCCGCCGGTGCTGTACTGGTAGAAGCCCGAGCCCGCCTTCTTGCCGACGAGTCCGGCTTCCACCATGCGCAGCAGCAGCGGCGGCGCGGAGTACAGCGGCTCCTTGAATTCCGCGTACATCGAGTCCGCGATGGACTTCACGGTGTCGAGCCCGACGAGGTCGGTCAGCGCGAGCGGGCCCATCGGGTGGGCACAGCCGAGCACCATCGCCTTGTCGATGTCTTCCTTGGTGGCGAATCCGGATTCCACCATGCGGATGGCCGACAGCAGGTACGGCACGAGCAGCGCGTTGACCACGAAGCCGGAGCGGTCGGCCGAACGCACGACCTGCTTGCCGAGCACCTCGCTGGCGAAGGTCTCGGCGCGAGCCGACACATCGGGGCTGGTCTTGAGGGTGGTGATCAACTCGACGAGCGGCAGCACCGGCACCGGGTTGAAGAAGTGCAGGCCGACAACGCGTTCCGGGTTGTTGGTCGCGATGCCCAGCTTCATGATCGGGATGGAGGAGGTGTTGGATGCGAGCACCGCGTTGGGGTCGGTGACGATCTTGTCCAGCTCGGTGAAGATTTCGGTCTTCACCTTCTCGTCCTCGAGGACCGCCTCGGTGACGAGCTGGCGGTCGGCGAAATCGCCGAGGTCGGAGGTGAAGCGCAGGCGCCAGGCAGCCTGTTCCCGCTCGCGCTCGGTGATTTTCCCGCTCGACACACCGCGGTCCAGCGAGCGCAGGATGCGGGCGCGCCCAGCGGCGGCCAGCTCGCGGCTCTGCTCGAACACGAGCACGTCGACATGCGCACGCGCGCACACTTCGGCGATCCCGGCACCCATCTGCCCGGCGCCGATCACTCCAACACGCTGAATCTTCTCGGTCACGGCGTCACTCCTGACAGCTTGGGAAAGACTATTTGATTCTTATCAGAAACAATTGCGCGACAACAGCTTTCACGAAAGAACTGGCGACAACTGATCTCGCGAGTACATGGGTAACTCGTCGGGTACGCCCAAAAGACGATCCCCTACCAACCGGCGGCCCGCAACGAAAGCTGCGGGCCGCCGACTAGTGCGCCGAGACGCGGGGAGGCGGCTCAGCGTGGCGGCTCAGCTCAGTGGAACTGACCCTCTTCGGTGGAGCCCTTCAGCGCCGCCGTCGAGGTGTTCGGGTCCACGGTGGTGGCGATGGTGTCGAAGTAGCCGGCACCGACCTCACGCTGGTGCTTGACGGCGGTGAAGCCGCGCTCGTCGACAGCCTTGAACTCGCGCTCCTGCAGGTCGACGTAGGCGGTCATGCCCTCGCGGGCGTAGCCGTAGGCCAGGTCGAAGGCCGAGTAGTTGAGCGAGTGGAAGCCCGCGAGGGTGATGAACTGGAACTTGAAGCCCATGGCCGACAGTTCGCGCTGGAACTTCGCGATCGTCGAGTCGTCCAGGTGCTGCTTCCAGTTGAACGACGGCGAGCAGTTGTAGGCCAGCAGCTGGTCCGGGAACTCGGCGTGCACGCCTTCGGCGAACGCCTTGGCGAGCTCCAGGTCGGGCTTGCCGGTCTCCATCCAGATCAGGTCGGAGTACGGCGCGTAGGCCTTGGCGCGCGCGATGCACGGCTCAAGACCGTTCTTGAGCTGGTAGAAGCCCTCCGAGGTGCGCTCACCGGTGATGAACGGCTTGTCGCGCTCGTCCACGTCCGAGGTGATGAGAGTGGCGGCTTCGGCGTCGGTGCGCGCGATGACGACCGTCGGGGTGCCGGCGACGTCGGCCGCGAGGCGGGCCGAGGTGAGGGTGCGGATGTGCTGCCGGGTGGGGATGAGCACCTTGCCACCGAGGTGGCCGCACTTCTTCTCCGAGGCGAGCTGATCTTCCCAGTGGGTACCGGCGGCACCGGCGGCGATCATGGCCTTCTGCAGCTCGTAGACGTTGAGCGCGCCACCGAAGCCCGCTTCACCGTCGGCGACGATCGGCACGACCCAGTTCTCGACCGAGGTGTCGCCCTCGACCTTGGCGATTTCGTCGGCGCGCAGCAGCGCGTTGTTGATGCGGCGCACGACGCTCGGGACCGAGTTGGCCGGGTAGAGGCTCTGGTCCGGGTAGGTGTGGCCCGACAGGTTCGCGTCGCCGGCGACCTGCCAGCCGGAGAGGTAGATGGCACGCAGGCCGGCGCGCACATACTGCACGGCCTGGTTACCGGTCAGCGCACCGAGCGAGTGGATGTAGTCGTCCGGCCGGTTGACGCCTTCCCAAAGGATCTCGGCGCCACGGCGCGCGAGGGTGTGCTCCTCGACGACGGTGCCCTGCAGCTTGACGACCTGCTCGGCCGAGTAGTCGCGGGTGATGCCCTTCCAGCGGGGGTTGGTGTCCCAGTCCTTCTGGATCTCTTCTGCGGTCTTCGGGGTGCCAGTGGTCGACATCTCGCTCCACTTCTTTGATCGGGGGCTTGAAAAATCTTCGCAGCTTTGCGAGGCCCGTTGTCTGTACTTATCGACGATGGCATAGCCAAAAACGCACGTCTACCTCTTGCAAATGCGAAATTAGCGAGCTTTTCAGCGATGTCTGCGAAGATTGCCAAGTTTCCTGACAATCCGTGCTGAGCACATCGCCGGCAGGTCGGGCAGATTGGGCACCTGACGTGCAGCTTTACATCACGCGCGTACTGTTTGGCAGCCGGAGTCAGATTACCGCGTTCCGCAACCCGGTGTGAGGACCTTCACAGACTCGCTCCGACCTACTATGGGCGCATGTACGAGTTCGCGTCCTTGCTGATGCTCGTCGCGGTGCTCGCGGCGCTGATCGTGATGTGGTTCCGCGGCCGCGGGCCCGGGCGGGAGCCGGCTGTGCCCGAGCGCGGCAGCCTGCTGCTGACCGGGGTCAGCCCACGGCCGGACGCGGACGGCGCGCAGTACGTGACGATCAGCGGCACCCTGTCCGGACCCACCGTGCCCGGCGAGGTCGTCTACGGACGGTTCGCCTGGGACACCAAGCAGTGGCCGTCGGTAGGCAGCACCGTCGAGGTCGTCTATCCGAGCGGCAAGCCACAGCACTGGCAGATCGCAGATCCGGGCGCCCGCCCCCACTTCGGAACCTGACCGAACACGTTTGTGCTCGGAGACAGATCGGAAAGCGCATCCGCGCGGTCCGGAGCAATCCAGAGCATTCCGCCGAGTGGCCTGCGTCACTACGCTGACGGCGTGAACGCAACGGTCTCGGCAAGCTACGCATCCGGCGCCTGGGACACCCCTCTGCTGGGTGACACCATCGGCGCCAACCTCGACCGAACCGCCGCCCGGTTCCCGGACCGGGACGCCGTCGTCGACCGCGCCGCCAGCCTGCGCTGGACCTACGCCGAGTTCGTCGCGGAGGTCGACGCGCTGGCACTCGGCTTGCTGGCCGCCGGGATCGGCAAGGGCGACCGGGTCGGCATCTGGGCGCCGAACTGCGCCGAATGGACGCTCACCCAGTACGCGACCGCCAAGGTCGGCGCGATCCTGGTGAACATCAATCCCGCCTACCGATCCCACGAACTGCAGTACGTGCTGCAGCAAGCCGGTATCCGCATGCTGGTGTCGGCGGCCGCGTTCAAAGCGTCGGACTACGTCGCGATGACCGCCGAGGTGCGGCCGAATTGCCCCGACCTCGAGCAGACCGTCGTGATCGGCAGCGACGACTGGCACCAGCTTTTCCAGCGCGACTCCGATGTCGCCCCCGTGCGCCGGGCGCAGGCCGAATTGTCCGCCGACGACCCGATCAACATCCAGTACACCTCGGGCACAACGGGTTTCCCGAAGGGCGCGACGCTCTCGCACCACAACATCCTCAACAACGGCTGGTTCGTCGGCGAACTGTGCGGATACACCGAAGCGGACCGGATCTGCATCCCGGTCCCCTTCTACCACTGCTTCGGCATGGTCATGGGCAACCTTGCCGCGACGAGTCACGGCGCTGCGATGATCATCCCGGCGCCCGCGTTCGATCCATCCGCGACGCTGGAAGCCGTTGCCGCCGAACGCGCTACCTCGTTGTACGGGGTGCCGACGATGTTCATCGCCGAGCTCGCGGACCCGAATTTCGACAGCTTCGACCTGTCCAGCCTGCGCACCGGCATCATGGCCGGCTCGCCGTGTCCGGTCGAGGTGATGAAGCAGGTGATCGAGCGGATGGGCATGCGCGAGGTATGCATCTGCTACGGCATGACCGAGACTTCGCCGGTGTCCACGCAGACCCGCCGCGACGACACCATCGATCAGCGCACCGCCACGGTCGGACGTGTCGGACCGCATCTGGAAGTCAAGATCGTAGATCCCGCAACGGGTCTCACGGTGCCGCGTGGCGAACCCGGCGAATTGTGCACGCGCGGTTACTCGGTGATGCTCGGCTACTGGAACAATCCCGAAAAGACCACGGAAGCAATTGATTCCGCTCGGTGGATGCACACCGGCGACATCGGCACCATGGACGACGAGGGCTACGTCGCGATCACCGGCCGGATCAAGGACATGGTGATCCGCGGCGGGGAGAACATCTACCCGCGCGAGATCGAGGAATTCCTCTACACCCACCCCGACATCCTCGACGCCCAGGTCGTCGGCGTTCCCGACCCGAAGTACGGCGAGGAACTGATGGCGTGGATCCGGATGCGCGAAGGCCGCGGCCCGCTCACCGCCGCGGCGGTGCGCGAGTTCTGCACCGGCAAGCTGGCGCACTTCAAGATTCCGCGCTACGTGCACGTCGTCGAGGAATTCCCGATGACCGTCACCGGGAAGGTGCGCAAGGTCGAGATGCGCGAGGTCTCCGTACGCCTGCTCGCCGAATCGGATTAGCCCTTGAGCGCGGGGTTCTCGGCGTACACCTCGTCCAGAATCGACAGATCGAAGATCTGATCGGCCTTGATGTCGATCTTGGCCTTCTGCAGGGCTGCGATGTTCTGCTCGATCAGCTGGTCGGTCATCGTGAACAGCCCGTTCGATTTCGTGTCCGCGGACTCGATGAGCGTGTTCTGGGCCGCGGCCTCGTCGGTCTGTTCCTTCAGATCCAGCTTCTGGTCCTTCCCGTACACCTCGACGGCGAGCCGCGCCGACTCCGCCGGGTTGGCCACCGCGTCCTTCCAGCCCTTGATCGCGGCGGTCAGATAGGCCTTGAGCTTGTCGCGCTCGTTGTCGATGGTGTCTTGGCGGACGGTGAAGGTCTCGGCGACCAGCGGCAGATTGTGATCGGCGAACAGGAAGTGTTCGTTCTTGAAACCCTTGGCCGCCAACGTGATCGGCTCGTTGGTCACGTAGCTCACCCAACCGTCCACCTCGCCGTTGGCCAGCGGGGTCGGGTCGAACTGCGCTGGGACGATCTGCACGTCGTCGCGCCGCATGCCGTTGGCTTCCAACAGCGCGTTGAAGATCAGCTGGTTGGTGTCCTGCACGCCGATCTTGCGGCCCTTCATGTCCTGCGGTGTCTTGATCGGCTTCGCGGCGGAGCTGACGATGCAGAACGGGCTCTTCTGGTAGGTGGTGCCGACGATTTTCACCGGCACCCCTTCGAGAATCGCGGGCGCGGTGGTCTGCGGCGCCGACAGCCCGATCCACACCCGCTTGGACTCCAGCCCCGATTCCACCGACGTGCTCGCCGCGCCGCCGGCGATCAGCTCGACGTTGCCGAAGCCGGCCTCCGTGTAGTACCCCTTCTCGATCGCGAAGTACTCGCCGGCGAATTCGATGTTCTTGATCCACGACAGCTGCACGGCGACGGGCCCGAACTTCGTTCCGTCGTCGACCTTTTCGGGGCCGGATTCGCCGCAGGCGGCCAGCAGCGACGAGCCGCCGATCGCAAGTCCGGTGAGCGCGGAATAGCGCAGGAAGGCACGCCGATCCAAGTTACGAGTCATGGATTCACCCTATGGGTCAAAGCGTTTCCAGCGCTTTGCTTCTGCGTACGAATCCGTTAATCAGCGTGCGGCAGGGCCGAACCGCGCCAGTACCAGTTGCTCGAAGACCCCGACGACGGCGTAGAGCACGATCGACACCACCGTCACCACCATGATCGAGGCCCACAGCTCGCTGTACTTGAAGGTGGGGATGGCACGAATCAGGCTCGCACCCAGGCCGTCACCGCTGATCAGCCATTCGCCGACGAGCGCCCCAGCCAGTGCCCCCGGCACCGACAGCCGCGCCGCGGCGAACACCGAGGGCAACGCCGCGGGAATCGCCACCATGCGCAACGCCGTCCAGCGATTGCCGCCGTAAGCGGCGACCAGCTCCTGTGCCTGGCGGGGTGCACCCCGTAGGCCGGACATGATCAACACCAGCGCCGGGAAGAACACCACGATTCCGGTGAGCACGGTGACACCGACCAGGCCGCGCCCGAAGACCAGCGCGAACAGTGGCGCCATCACCACCAGCGGCACCGACCGCAGCAGCACCGCCACCGGGAGGAACGTCCGCTCGACGCTGGCGTACAGCACGAACACCGCGGCGACCACGAGCGCCGCGATCATGCCCGCGCCGAATCCCAGCGCCGCGTCGCGCAGGGTGGTCTGCAGGTTGCCGAAGATCACCTCGCGCGCGGTGCCCGACGCGGGCGCGGTGAACAGGTACCGCCAGATGTCTATGGGCTGCTTACCGATTCGCGGACCGACCTCCGGATACGCCTTCAGGAACAGGGTCCAGATGACGAGGATCAACACCATCGAGATCAGCAGCGGGAACAGGAACTTCCCGAGCCGCACCAAGATGTTCACCGCCCCGCCGGCCGGGACGCCCGGCCGCCGCCGACCGGCCGCGGCACGCTGCGTACTCACCGCACACCTCCCTCGGACGTCCACGGTGTGGCCAGGCGCGCGGCCAGGCCCACCGCGAGGTAACCCACCCCGGCCATCGCGGCGGCGGCCAGCGCCAGCCCCCACGTGCGCGGCACCTCGTAGGCGGTTTGCGCGGCGGTCAGCGCCACGCCCATGCCGTTGTCGATGCCGCCCAGGTACTCCCCCAGAATGGCGCCCAGCACCGCCGACGGCGCCGCGATCTTCAGCGCCGCGAAGGTATGCGGCAGCGCCGCGATTACCTGCACCTTGATCAGCTTCTGCCAGCGCCCGCCGCCATAGGCGGCCACCAGATCCAGGCTGGTGCGATCCGCCGAGCGCAGCCCCTGCAGCGTGCCGACCATCGTGGTGAAAAAGCAGAACATCGCGGCCAGGAACACCGTCGGGGTACGCCCGCCGAACACCACCAGAATGATCGGGCCCAGCGCCAGCAGCGGTGTGCAATAGCTCAGGATCGCCAGCTGCGTTGCCAGCTGCTCGATCGGCGGGACCAGCAGCACCAACAAGGCGAGCCCGATGGCCAGCGCGTTACCCCACAGGAAACCCTGCAGGGCTCCGGCTGCGGTGACGGAAACGTTGGGCCAGTACAGATCCCAGCCGTCCTCGGCCGTTTGCCGGACCACCTCCACCGGGGTTGGCACCGCGGTGGACAGCACCCCGAGCAGCCACCAGGCGGCCACCAGCGCTACCACGCCGACGAGCGCTCCGATGTGGTTTCTCATGCCACCACCCCGCCGCGGCCGAACAGCAATTCCGACAGGTAGTCGTGCAGTTTGTGGAACTCCGGCGTGCGCATCATGTCGGGGGTACGCGGGCGCGGCAGGTCGATCTCGACGAGTTCGAGGATGCGGCCCGGGCGCGGGCTCATCACCCCGACGACGTCGGAGAGGAACACCGCCTCGGCGATGCCGTGTGTCACCATCAGCGTCGTCGCGGGTTTCTCGGTCCAGATCCGCAACAACTCGAGGTTCAGGCGCTGGCGCGTCATGTCGTCGAGCGCGCCGAAGGGTTCGTCGAGCAGCAGCACCTTGGGTTTGACCACCAGTGCGCGCGCAATCGAAACCCGTTGCCGCATACCGCCGGACAGCTGCGCCGGCTTGGCCTTCTCGAAGCCCTCCAGCCCGACGAGTGCGACCAGCTCCGCGATCAGCTCGTCGTCGACCTTCATCCCGGCGACCTGCAGCGGCAGCTTGATGTTGGAAACCACAGTGCGCCATGGCAACAGCGCCGAATCTTGGAACGCGATGCCGAACTCGTGCCGGCGGCGCAGCTGCGCGGGTGTCTCCCCGTTGATGGAAGCCGTACCGCTGGTTGGGGTTTCGAGGCCTGCGAGGATCCGCAGCACCGTCGACTTGCCGCACCCCGACGGCCCGAGCAGCGACAGGAACGCCCCTTCGTCGGTGTGCAGATTCACCTCGTCGAGCGCCTGCACGGACTTGCGGGCGCCCATCCGGAAGGTCTTCGTCAGGCCCGTGATGTCGATCCCCGATCCGCTCATAGCGTCACCCTAAAAGCTGGGTGTTGCGCCTGTATGACGAACGGCCCGACAACTCCGCCCGGGCTGTACGCCGCCGCGCATGGATCACATTTCGGCGGGACCGAGATCGCGCACAACTCGTGCGAGACCACGGATGAATTCGTTGTCGTTCTCGGTGCGCCACACCAGCGCCCACGCCATCATCTGTGCTTCTTCGAGACCGAGGAAAACAACGTCCGGGCGAAAGAAATACCTAGCCGTATGTGCGGTGATGCTGTGCACGACATCGGAAGTGGTGCCAACCACAAGCAAAATGTCCTCTAGGCAGGTGACGTGGAAGCTCTTCTCTACCGGGCGTCCGCGCGGAGTGTAGAACGAATTGAATGAATCTTCCCAATAATCGGGAACCTGCGCGCCGGCGGTAACTCCTCGGTAATTGCCGCGCACCTCCGCCGATACCGATTTGCGGTCGGCGAGCTCATGATCAGCGCCGACCAATAGCAACTTGGGCTCTGTGAAAATCGTCGGACCAACGGTCAGATCATGTTCCTCGACCGGTAGCCACGCGACGAGAACGTCGATATCACCGCGTCGCAGCGGGCCGAACGGATCGATGAACGAGCTGTACCGAATACTCAACTGGCAGCTCGGATGACGCGCCCGAAACTCCTCCCAGACCGGTCGCAGTTCAGAAGCATTCGAGGGCAGCATGCCGATGCGAAGCACGTCGGTTTTGCCCATCGCCATCAGCCTGGCCTTCGCCATGCTCGCGTGCAGGCCGGCATAGACGGGTCGCAGATCGTCGCGCAACTGCGCACCGACTGGAGTCAATCTGACCGCGCGGCTGGTGCGCTCGAAAAGATCGGCCCCGATACTGCGCTCCTGCTTCTTGATGGCCTGACTCACGCGCGCCACCGAAACCCGCAGACGCTCCGCCGTTCGGCCGAAATGGAGTTCTTCGGCGAGAATCAAAAATATCTCGATATCACGCAATTCCACCGCGAGCCGTCACCCCCGAGTGAGCACCTGTACCTGCAGCCTAGACCAGCGCGGGCAGGTCTGCGCCCAGGCGTCCGATAACCGCTAAGCCGCATCGTTAAGCGTGGGCTTAACCAGCGTTGCCGATTTTGCCATTGTTCGGTGCCATGCGATGTCTGAATATTGGCGCTACCCGCTCGGAACGGACCCGAGCAACAAAACCTGGAGTTCGACATGATCCCGGTACCAAGGCTGCGCCCGACGTGAACGTCATCAGTTCGGCGGTGCGATTCACAGTGCTCGACCCGGCCGCGTCGAGTGACTTCTTCGGAACCTATCTGGGGTACCGAGAAAGCGCGGCTACCGACGACGTCATCTATCTGGACCGCGACGACGACGCCGCCGAGATAGTGCTCGAGCGGCTGGTCGCAGAGGCCGCGCCGGTCGCAGCCGGACATCCGGTGGGTGCCTCGGTCTGCTTCACCGTCACCGACATCGCCGCCGCCTACCACCGGCTGCGTGGCGCGGGCGCACCTATCACCCACGCCAACATCGGTCGCAGCCAAGGCACACGACGTGTGGTTCTCGCCGACCCGAACGGGATCGTCGTGCACCTGATCGAGTGGTGCCCGCCGTCCGGAGCCTGATCACAAGTTCGCCGGATGCGCGACCGGCCGTTCTCGCGCAACTCACGGAAAGACGAACAACAATGAGCCCCGAAACCAAGTGGACCGGCATGGTCCCGGTCGACGACACCGCACTCGCCGTGACGGACACCGGCGGGTCCGGCCGTCCCATCGTCTACCTCAACGGTGCCTACGCAGACCAGTCGCACTGGCGCAAGGTCATCGCCGAACTCGGCCCAGGCTTTCGGCACATCACCTACGACGAGCGCGCCCGCGGAAAGTCACAGCGATCGTCGGACTACTCCTTCGAGGGTGCCTTGCGCGGCATCGACGCGGTCCTCGCCGCCCGCCAGGTGGACCGGCCGCTCCTCGTCGGATGGTCCTACGGCGGAATCCAGTCGTGGTACTGGGCGGATCGACATCCCGACCGCGTCGCAGGCGTCGTCGTCGTGGACGCCGCGCCGTACGGAATCACCGGCGCGGAAAGCCGGGAGCGGATCCACAAGCTGTTCCACCGGATGCGGTTCGTGCTGCCGCTGGTCCGTCCGTTCGGCCTGGCGGCGCGCATGACCTCCGCCCAACACGCCCAGATCGGCATCGATGCCAACGAGTACGCAGCCGCGGCTGTGCCGGTCCTCAGCCGGCTGAGCTGCCCGACACGATTCGTGCTCGCCACCGGAAATAGCCTGGGCAGCGAGGACGGTGAGATGGAAATGGCACGTGCGGCGCTGGATCCGGTGCTCGCCGCGAACCCGAACGTCGTCGTGGGCGCGAAGGTCGCCAGCAACCACTCCAAGCTCCTGAGCAAGGACTTCGTCGCGATCGCCACGACCATCCGGGAAACGGTCGCGGCAAGCGAGCCCAACCGGTCGTCACAGCGCTAACGCCCACCACAACTGTCAAGGAGTCGAACAATGTCAGTCAACGTCAGCGAGCCAGGCGGGGTCGCGCTCGCGCCGGATCGGTCGCACCTACAGCAACTGATCGAGGAGATCGTCGATTCCGGGTTTCTCGGCATCACGCTGCGGGTCCGCGATCGGCACAGCGAGTGGGTCGGCAGCGCCGGGCTGGCCGAATTGGGCGGCACAGCACCGCCGCCGATCGATGGACACTTCCGAATCGGCAGTAACACAAAGCCTTTTACCGCGACGCTGGTGTTGCAGCTGGTCGCGGCGGGCAAGCTCGGCCTGGACGATCCGGTGCGCGACCACCTGCCCGAGTTCTGGCTCGACCCCGGTATCACGGTGCGAATGCTGTTGCAGCACACCAGCGGGGTGTTCAACTTCAGCGGCGAGTACGCCGCGGACGGCACCGTCGACCCAGGGATTCCCATCCCGTACGGCAGCGCGGGCGCGGAGTGGGTGGACCTAAGATTCAAGACCTATCCGCTCGAAGAGTTGGCCCGGCTGGCGCTGTCCAAGCCGGCCCGGTTCGCGCCCGGGACCAGCTGGAGTTACTCCAACACCAACTATGTGCTGGCCCGGCTGCTGATCGAGCGGGTCGCCGGTCGTCCTTTTGCCGAGGTGCTGCAGAAGCTGATCCTTGAACCGCTCGGCATGTCGGGCACGGTAGCGCCCGGAGCGGCGCCGGAGATTCCCGATCCCCATGCCCACGGCTACTACCGGTTCGGCGATCCCGATTCGCCGCAGACGATCGACGTCACGCGGCACAACCCGTCCTGGAACTCGAGCGGCGGGGACATGATCGCCACTACGGGCGACCTGGGCACATTCGTTTCCGGGTTGCTGGGCGGCAAGCTGCTGCCGGCCGATCTGCGCACCGAGATGTGCACGCCGCACTCGACGGGAATTCCGGACATGGGCTACGGCCTGGGGCTGTTCGTGTCCACCACCGACGGTGGCGCCACCGTCGTCTCCCACAATGGTGGCACCGTCGGTTATGCGGCGCTGATGTACGGCACGCCGGACGGAAGCCGCACACTGACCGCAGGGCTGAACCTGGTGGACGACGCCGGCATGTCGCTGGCGACGGCCTTCCAGCGCACCCAGCGCAAGCTCGTCGGTACCGTGTTCGACGAAAGCTGATCCGCCCGCCTGACCCGCTCGCTTTCGCCGCTCGATTCAGACGACGAGGACGTCGACCCCCGCGTCGCGCAACGCCGCGACCGCGGCCGGGTCGGCGTCGCCGTCGGTGATCAGCTCGTCGACGTCGGTGATCGGGCAGATCCGCGCCAGCGCGCTCTGGGACAGCTTCTCGCTGGTGGCCACGACGAGCACGCGGTCGGCGCGGTGCACCATCTCGGCGTTGATGCCCGCCTCGCCGAGGTGCTTGCACTGCGCCCCGCCCTCGACGGTGAGTGCATTGACGCCCAGGATCATCAGCTCCATCCGCAGGTCTTCCAGGACCCGTGCCGCGAACGGCCCGTGCAATTCGTAGGATTCGCGCCGGGCCACGCCGCCCAGGCAGATCGTGCGCACGTGCGGGCGCAGCACCATTTCGCTGGCGATGTTCAAAGCGTTTGTGACGATGGTGAATTCGTCGTCGCCCGGGGCAAGCTGCTTGCGCCCGGCCAGCAGTCGCGCCACCGCCGTGGTAGTGGTGCCGCCGTTGAGCCCGACCACGCGCGCCGGCGCGATGCGCTCCAGCGCGGCCTCGGAAATGCGGCGTTTGGCGTCGCTGCCCTCGGCGTGGCGGTAGCGCGCGGGCAGGTCGTAGGCGATCGAGGTGGCGACGATGCCGCCGTGCGTGCGGGTGGCCAGTTGCTGATCGGCCAGCGAGGTGAAGTCGCGCCGCACCGTGGCTGCCGAGACGCCGAGCTCTTCGGCC
Organism: uncultured Nocardiaceae bacterium; assembly: GCA_936936565.1. GTDB lineage: Bacteria > Actinomycetota > Actinomycetes > Mycobacteriales > Mycobacteriaceae > CAKZIX01. The sequence continues at coordinate 28,355 of CAKZIX010000175.1, forward strand.
GCCTCCTCGACGCTGAGGCGGCCGTTCTCGGCAAGAATCTCGAGCAGCCGGCGCCAGCGGCGCGAGCGGTCGCTGGGAATTGCGGCACTGGTCGTAGTCACTTCACGCTTCCTGCTGTCAACCCGGCAACGAGCCGTCGCTCGATGATGGCGAACAAGATGACGACAGGAACGATACTTACCGCCGAGACGCCGAACACATACTGCCACGCGGTGTCGTACTGCCCGACGAACTTCGTCAGGGCCACCGACAGCGGCTGGTTCTCCGGGGTGGTCAGAATGACCAACGACGCGGCGAACTCGTTCCAGCACGCCACCACCGTGAAAATCGTCGCGGTGACGATGCCCGGCCACACCAGCGGCAGGCTCACCTTGGTGAGGGTCTGCCAGCGCGACAGCCCGTCCAGCTGCGCCGCGGCCTCGGGCATGGCCCGGGCAAGGATCGTCTCGGCCTGCGGGCCCTGCACGGCCACGAGGGCGGTGGTCGAGGACTCGTCCTC
>CAKZIX010000176.1 GCA_936936565.1 uncultured Nocardiaceae bacterium
CGGTCTTCCCTCGTCGCTCGCTCGCTGCGCTCGCATTGCTCCTCAGTCCAGACCGCGCGACGCGCGCGAACCCGGTGGCTGGATTGCGGTGGCTGGATTGCTGCGCCACTCGGTGGCTGGATGCTGCGCTCGCGTCGCTTCTGAGCCGAGACCGGGCGACGCGCTGACCTACGCGCCGAAGGATTGCGCGGTTGTGCTCGGGCGTGTTGGTGCGGGGTGGGGTACGTTGCTGGGCGGCAACGAATCGTCCCCGAAATCGAGGTGCCTGCGTTGTATGTCGTTGTGATGGGGTGCGGGCGTGTCGGCGCCGCGCTCGCGAGCGCGCTGCAACGCATCGGGCACGACGTTGCAGTGATCGATCGCGACGAGAGCGCGTTCCTGCGGCTGGGCATCGATTTCGCCGGCCTCAAGGTGGTCGGCATGGGGTTCGACCGCGACGTACTCGTCAAGGCGGGCATCGAGCGGGCGGACGCGTTCGCGGCCGTGTCCTCGGGCGACAACTCGAACATCATCTCCGCGCGAGTCGCGCGCGAGACGTTCGGCGTGGAGAAGGTGGTCGCGCGCATCTACGACGCCAAGCGTGCGGCGGTCTACGAGCGGCTCGGCATCCCGACGGTCGCCACGGTGCCCTGGACCACCGACCGCTTCCTCACCGCGATCACCCACGACGGCGAGATCGCCAAATGGCGCGACCCGACGGGCGTGGTCGCCGTCGCACCGCTGAACCTGCACGACGAGTGGGCCGGGCACACCGTCCGGGAACTGCAGGAAATCACCAAGGCGCGGGTCGCGTTCATCATCCGATTCGGTGACGGTGTGCTGCCGGAGAGCCGCACGGTGCTGCAAGCCGACGACCTGGTCTACATCGCTGCGGTCGCCGGTACGGTCGGCGAGGCCGTCGCGCTGGCCGGAAATCCACCACCCGCAGAGAGCTGAGCTGATGAGAGTCGCAATTGCCGGCGCCGGCGCCGTGGGACGGTCGATCGCGCGAGAACTCATCCGCGGCGACCACGAGGTGATGCTGGTCGAACGTCAGCTCACGCACGTCGACCCGGACGCCATCCCGCAGGCCAAATGGGTGCACGCCGACGCCTGCGAGCTGTCGTTGCTCGAGCAGGCGCAACTGCAGACCTACGACGTGGTGATCGCCGCCACCGGCGACGACAAGGTGAACCTGGTCCTGAGCCTGCTGGCGAAAACCGAGTTCGCGGTGCGCCGCGTGGTGGCGCGGGTGAACGATCCGCGCAACGAATGGCTCTTCGACGGCAGCTGGGGTGTCGACGTCGCCGTGTCCACGCCGCGCATCCTCGCCTCGCTGGTCGAGGAAGCGGTGTCGGTGGGGGACCTGGTGCGGCTGATCACGCTGCGCCAGGGCCAAGCGAACCTGGTGGAGATCACGCTGCCCGCCAACACGGCGCTGGCCGGCAAACCGGTGCGCAAGATGGCGCTGCCGCGCGACACCGCGCTGGTCACGATCCTGCGCGGCGGCCGGGTGATCGTGCCGCAGCCCGACGATCCGCTCGAAGGCGGCGACGAACTGCTGTTCGTGGCGGCCGGCGAGGCCGAGGACGAGCTGCGCCGGGCGGTCGGACTGTAGATTCACGTTGTGACGCAACCGATTTTCGATCGAGACGAGCAGCTGGAACAGATTCAGAGCGGGCTGCTGCAGGGCGAGGAAATCATCGCCGTATACGACTGCATCGGCATCGGTACCGGCTTCGTAGCGGTCACCAGCATGCGAGTCATCTTGCAGGACAAGAGTTTTGTCGGGAACAAGGTGGCGATCACCTCGATTCCGTACTCCGGGATCAGGTCGGTGTCGGTACTCAGCAACAAGAGCTGGGCCGGTGCGTTCTTCTCCGGCGGCAGCATCGCGATCGATTCCGGCGGCAAGATGTACACCGCCGATTTCCGCGGCGCGGAGAAGTCCCGCCACATTCACGACGTGATTCTGTGGAACATCACGCGCTGAACGCGCGCGGGCGCAACGCCCGGATCGCCGCCTCCATCTGCGCGTAGGCGCCGGCCGCAACCCGTTCCAGCAGAGCCGATTTCAGCTCCGGTGCCTGCGCCGACAACTCGGCGAAGCGGTCCGGCCCGAGCAGTGCGACGGTCACCTCGGTGTCGGCGACGATGTCGCCGAGATAGTTGCGCGCGATGAGCAGCGTCATCTCACCGAACGACATGCCCGGCGACAACGTCGCCATCCGGTTGCCGTCGACGCTGGTGGAAACCTGCCCGCGCAGGATCAGGAAGATGCCCGCAGCGGGTGTGCCCTGGCGCGCGATCATCGCACCGGTGCTGTACGTCCGCCGTTCGAGATCGGGCTCCAGCCGCCGCAGCTGCGCCGGCGTGAGCCTCGCGAGCAGTGGATGATCTTTCAGCGCAACGGCTTTCGGCTGCCGGTCGACAAGGCAGAATTTGTCGAGAATGACTTCCTCGGCCCATTGCGATGCGGTTTCCACGGAATCGAACACGTGCTCGGCGCGGGTGCGTTCGCGCCGCGCGCCGTCGTCGCCGATGCTGCCGTCGCCGAGGGCTCGGTGCGGATCGATCACCGCCGTGCGGCACCCGCGCGCAGTGAAGTCGGCGCACAGGTCGGCCAACATCCGAGTGGCCACAGCCCCCACCTCGTCGACTCCGCGCAAGTCGAGTACCAGGGCGTCGAGGTCACGCGCGACCGCGCGGACCACCGATTCGGCGCCCGCGAACAGCAGGTCCCCGTGCAGCTCGTAGATGCGCGCGCGGTGCCCGAACTGCTCCAGCGCCACCTGTTCGGCCCCGTTGCGGCGCAGCCGCGAGGGGGCCTGCGCGATATCGTAGGTGGCGCGGATCGCCGAGCGCCCGGCCCGCGTGACGTGCAGAAAGTGCAGTTCCAGCAGCCGCGACAGTTCGCGGCAGGCGCGCACGCCGCGCACGCTGTTGCCGTGCGCGTCCAGCCGTGGCGAGTACACCGCGATCCCGAGCTGGCCCGGCAGCACCGCCAGAATCCCGCCGCCCACCCCGCTTTTCGCGGGCAGCCCGACTCGGGCCACCCAGTCACCGGAACCGTCGTACATCCCGCAGGTCGTCATCACCGCGAGCACCTGCTCGACGAGGGCGGGCGCCAGGGCCCGTTCGCGGGTGATCGGGTTGCGGCCGTTGTTGGCCAGCGTGGCGGCCATCACGGCCAGGTCGCGGCAGGTCACCCGCAGCGAGCATTGCCGAAAATAGGCGTCGACGACATCGAGCGCGGCGTCGTCGATGATGCCCGACGAGCGCAACAGGTAGGCGATCGCGCGGTTGCGGTCGCCGGTGCGGGCTTCGGAGGCGTAGACGGATTCGTCGAGACTGAGCGCGCGCCCGGCATAGCGGGCGAAGCAGTCGCGGATCCGTGCGAACCGATCGCCGGCGACCAGGCTGGTGGCGGTGATCGCGCCGGCGTTGATCATCGGATTGCGCGGGCGGGAGGTGACCGGGTCCAGGCTGATCTCGTTGAACGGCTCGCCGGAGGGTTCCACATCGATCTTGTCGAGCACCGCCGCGCGGCCCCGGTCGGCCAGCGCGAGCCCGTACACGAACGGCTTGCTGATCGATTGGATCGTGAATTCGGTTGCTGCGTCACCGGTTTCGTAGACATAACCGTCGCTGGTGGCGATGCACAGCGCGAAGCCCTCCGGATCCACCTGCGCCAACTCGGGGATGTAGTCGGCCAGCGCACCGTCGTGATCGGCGCGGCAGCGCGCCGCCACCTCGGCGATGATCGCGTCGACGACGTTGCCCACTCGCTCATCGGCCACCTGTGAATCCAACCACGTGGCGGCACGCTACGGATTTCTCCGTAGACTGTTCGATACGCATTCGCCACAGCGCAAAGTAGTCGTTGGAGGGAGAGATTTCGGTTGGGTGTGCTTTCCCGGATCAACGATCCCCGTGATCTGCGTGCGCTGTCACTCGGCGAAACGATCGAGCTGGCGGGCGAGATTCGCGACTTCCTCATCGAGAAGGTGTCCAAGACCGGCGGCCACCTCGGCCCGAACCTCGGCGTCGTGGAGCTCACGCTCGCGCTGCACCGGATCTTCGAATCGCCCGAGGACGCCATCGTGTGGGACACCGGGCATCAGTCCTACGTCCACAAGATCGTCACCGGCCGCCGGGAGCAGTTCGATTCACTGCGCAAGCAGGGCGGGCTGTCGGGGTACCCGAGCCGAGCCGAGAGCGAGCACGACTGGGTGGAGTCGTCGCATGCGTCGGCGGCCCTGTCCTACGCCGACGGGCTGGCCAAGGCGTTCGAACTCACCGGTCAGAAGCGGACGGTCGTCGCCGTGGTCGGCGATGGCGCGCTCACCGGCGGCATGTGCTGGGAGGCGCTGAACAACATCGCCGCGGCCAAGCACCGCTCGATCGTGATGGTCGTCAACGACAATGGCCGCTCCTACGCACCCACCATCGGCGGGCTCGCCGAAAACCTGGCGGCGCTGCGCCTGCAGCCGCAGTACGAGCGCGCACTGGACACCACCAAGCGGCTCGTGCAGCGGCTGCCGTTCGTGGGCCGCACCGCGTACTCGATCCTGCACGGGGTGAAGGCCGGAGTGAAGGATGCCGTCAGTCCGCAGGCGATGTTCACCGATCTGGGAATCAAATACCTCGGCCCGGTCGACGGACACAGCCAGCAGGCCATGGAGGCGGCGCTGCGGCGGGCCAAGGATTTCGGCGGTCCGGTGATCGTGCACGCCGTCACGCGCAAGGGTATGGGCTACGAGCACGCCGAGAACCACGTCGCCGATCAGATGCACGCCTGCGGGCCGATCGACCCGCTCACGGGCCGCGCAATCAAGGTGTCCCCGCCGGACTGGACGTCGGTGTTCTCCACCGAATTGATCGCGCAGGCCGAGCGCCGCTCGGACGTCGTCGCCATCACCGCGGCGATGCCCGGCCCCACCGGACTGGCCGCATTCGGGAACCGGTTCCCGGACCGGATGTTCGATGTCGGCATCGCCGAGCAGCACGCCGTCACCTCCGCTGCGGGTCTGGCGCTGGGTGGGCTGCACCCGGTGGTCGCCATCTATTCGACGTTCCTCAACCGTGCCTTCGACCAACTGCTCATGGACGTCGCGTTGCTGAAGCTGCCGGTCACCGTGGTGCTGGACCGCGCCGGCATCACCGGCAACGACGGCGCCAGCCACAACGGCATGTGGGACCTGTCGGTGCTCGGCATCGTGCCGGGCATCCGGGTGGCCGCACCGCGTGATGCGGCCACGCTGCGCGAGGAACTCGGCGAAGCGCTCGCCGTCACCGACGGCCCCACCGTGCTGCGTTTCCCGAAGGGCGCCGTACCCGAATCGATCTCGGCGGTCGAACGGATCGACGGCGTGGACGTGCTGCGGATGCCGCAGCCCCGCCGCGGCGATGTGCTGCTCGTCGCGGTCGGCCCGTTCGCGGCGCTCGCGCTGGACACCGCGGATCGGCTCGAACAGCAGGGCATTTCGGCCGCCGTGGTGGATCCGCGCTGGGTGTTGCCCACGCCGGAGGCGCTGCCGAAGCTTGCCGAAGATTTCCGGATGGTCGTCACCATCGAGGACGGCGGCCTGCACGGCGGCATCGGGTCGGCGGTGTCGGCGGCGCTGCGCACCGCGGGCATCGACGTCGTGTGCCGGGATCTCGGGGTGCCCCAACAGTTCCTGGACCACGCCTCGCGTGACGAAGTGCTCGCCGAGATCGGCCTCACCGCACAGGACGTGTCCCGCCAGATCACCGGCTGGGTCGCGCGCCTGGATGTCGCGGAGCCCGCACCCGCGCGGACGGCCCACGAGGGCGCCTGACTCGGGCCCCCGCCCCCCGACGAGGCCGCGTGAGCCGGTCACCTCGCTCCCGACAGGTCCCACGACGAGGCCGCGTGAGTCGGTTGCCCCGCGCCCGGCAGGTCCCCACGACGAGGTCGCGTGATTCGGCTTTGCGAGGTGATGGTTACGTACGAAATCTGGGCGATCTCCATGCGTATCCATCAGCTCGACGTGAGCCGCGGGCGGGCGCGGGCGCCGCGGGCCGCGGGCGGGCGGCGGGCGGGGGCGTCAGCTGTCGGGGTTGGGGTCGGGGTCGGTTGAGACCGCTGTGGCGAGGGCGTCGGCGAGGCGCGGGACCGCGAGGGCGCGCTGCCAGTTCCGGGCGCCGCCGGCGGCGAGATAGGCATCTACGGCGGCGGCGGGGTCGTTGCCGTCCGGCTGGTAGCCGTCCCAGCACAGTCGGCGCACCAGATCGGGGGACAGCAGGTTCTCGACGGGCACGTCGACCTCTTCGGCGAGCGCGACCATCGCCGCCCGCGCTGCCGTGAAGCGCTGCGCGGCTTCGGGATTGCGCCGCGCCCAGCGATTCGGCGGGGGCGGTCCGGTGTGCGGCTGAGTGAGTGGGGGCAGCTCCTCGTCGGGGAGCGCGCGCGCCGTGGACAGCGCGCTCAGCCAGGTGTCGGCCATGCGGCGCTGGCGGGGTCCGCTGAATACCGGGAGCGCGCGCAGCGCCTCGGCGTTCTTCGGGTCCGCGGCCGCCGCTGCGACGATCGCCGAATCCGGCAGCACCCGGCCGGGCGCCACGTCGCGCCGCTGCGCGATGTCGTCGCGGGCCTGCCACAGTGCGCGCACCGCGGCGAGCTGGCGCGGCTTGCGCAACGTGTGTATCTGCGAGGTGCGCCGCCACCGGTCCGGGCGCGGCGCCGGTGCCGGCTTGCCGCGCTCGTATTCGAATTCCTCTGTGGCCCAATCGGTTTTGCCCTGTTCCTCGAGCACCGTCGCCACTGCGTCGGCAAGCTCGATCAGCAGTTCCACGTCGAGCGCGGCGTAGTTGAGCCAGGAGTCCGGTAGCGGGCGCGTCGACCAGTCCGCGGCGCCGTGCCCCTTGGTGAGCGCGTAGCCGAGCAGATCTTCGATCATCGCGGCCAAGCCCACCCGCTCGAATCCGGCCAGGCGCCCCGCCAGTTCGGTGTCGAACAGCCGGGCGGGCCGCAGTCCGATGTCGGCCAGGCCGGGCAGGTCCTGATCGGCGGAGTGCAGCACCCACTCGAGCGGATTGATCACCTCCGCGAGCGGTGCCAGCTCGTCGGCCACCGGGATCGGATCGATAAGCACGGTGCCGGCCCCGGTGCGGCGCAGCTGGATCAGGTACGCGCGCTGTGCATACCGGAAGCCGGACGCGCGCTCGGCGTCGACGGCGAGCCGGCCGTGACCGGCGGCCAGCAGCTCCGCGGCGGCACGCACGCCGTCTGCGGTGTCGACCACCGGCGGTACTCCCGACGCGGGGGCGAGCAGCGGCACGGCGGTGCTGACTGCTTCGCTCGCGCTGGTCTCCGACATAACCTATGACTTTACGGGTCAGGTGGACTGCTCCGCGGCGGCACGCGCGAGCTCGTCGAGCGCGGCCGGAAAGGCATCGACCAACGACCACAGATCCGGTGCCAGCTCCTTGCACGCGATGACGCCGACGTTGAGTTTGTTCTCCAGCGACATCGCAGTCATGGTGAGCCCGGCGCCGTGGAACACCGGGCCCAGCGGCGCCATCGCCTTGACCTGCGCGCCCAGGAAATACAGCGGAACGGGCGGTCCGGGCACGTTGGAAACCACCAGGTTGTGGATCACCGGGTGCCGGTCGGCCAGGCGCAGATTCGCATAGAGGCGCACCGCCAGTCCGAAGGTCGCCGGGGCGGCGAACTGCGCCCAATCCTGCAGCAGGCTGGCGCTGATCGCGTCCTGGTGCTCCTTGGCGACCGAATTGTCGGCGGCGATGGTGCGCAGGCGCTGCACGGGATCGGAGATGTCCGTGCGCAACTGCATGAACATGCCGGTCACCCGGTTGGTCCCGGGCCGGTCCGACTTGCCGTGCACCGACACCGGGATCGAGGCGACCAGCGACGACTCCGGCAGTTCGTCGCGGCCCGTCAGGTAGCTGCGCAGAGCGCCGGAGACCAGTGTCAGCACGACGTCGTTGACCTTGGCGCCGAAGGCGTTCTTGACCTGCTTGACGATGGCCATGTCGAGTTGGGTGTAGGCGATCGAGCGGTGCCCGGTGACGGTGCCGTTGAACGAGCAGCGCGGCGCCGTGAACGGGGCAGGCATCGCCGCACCGCGCCGCGCCCGGAACACCCAGTCCGGAATCAGGGGCACGGTATCGGCGAGGACCTGCACCAGCTTGACCGGCCGGGCGGCGAACGCGCGCAGCCCGCCGACGGCGAGGTCGAGGTCGTTCACCCGCGCCGCCGGCCCCGGCTCCGGCTCGGGAGGTGTGTCCAGCTCCGGTGTGAGACCGCACAATTGGGACATCATGTTGGCGCCGGTGACCCCGTCGACGGTGGCGTGGTGCATCTTGCCGACGATCGCGATGTTGCCGTTGGCCAAGCTTTCGACCGTCCAGAATTCCCACAGCGGACGGCTGCGATCCATCGGTTGGCTGGCGATGTGCGCGGCCAGCTCGGCCAGTTGCTCCCGCTCGCCCGGCGCCGGCACCGCGACGCGGTGCACGTGCAGATCCACGTCGAAGTCCGGGTCGTCCACCCACACCGGGTGGTCGAGATTCCAGGCGGTGTCGTAGAGCTTGCGCCGGAATCCGGGCATGGTGCGGACCCGGCGGGCGAGCTCGGATTTGAAGCGCTCGAAGTCGTAGCCGCCCGGAATGGTCGAGGGGTCGAGCTCGAGCAGCGCGACGACGTGCAGCATCTGCTGCGGTGTTTCGAGGTACAGAAAGCTGGCGTCGAGCCCGCTGAGCCGGTCCATGCCGACAATAATAGAACGTGTTCTAGTTTTGCTCAGCCGTTGCGGCTGACGAGCTGTGTGATTCCCGCCGGGGGCAGCCCTGCGGCATACGCCAGCACTTCACAGAACGCCTCCACGTGTGGACGCAACGCTACCGATGTCGGCGTCCACGAGGCACGTAATTCGAGTTGATGGGCGCGGGGCGGGCCCGCGATATCGCCGTAGCGGACCGAACTCGTCGCGGTGACCGTTCCGCCGAGCGCGTTCAACGGCTCCGAGCGCGACTCCAGCGCGTCCACCAGCCAGCTCCACGCCACCTCCGGTAGCAGCGGGTCGGCGGCGAGCGCAGCGTCGAGGTCGGCCTGCACGTAGGCGACCAGGCGCAGCGTGCCGTTCCAGGCTTCGTCGCCGTGCGGGTCGTAGAGCAGGATGAGCCGGCCGAACGCGTCGCCTTCGGAGTACACAGCTTGTTCGGACGCTTCATTGTCCGCGTGCCGCACTTCGGCGCCGATCGCGTACGAATACGGCGCCAGGCGCTGTGGCGGGCGGATCGGGCCCAGCTCGATCGCGGGATGAACCGACGCCGTGTGCATCGCGTCGATGGCCGCCCGGAACTGAGCTGGTTCGACGGATCCTGGGCTGGTCACAAATCCGCACGGTAGCCCTCGGCGCGCGGCCCGGGCGCGAGGCGCGCCGACGGTGCGGAGCATTTGTTGTGGGATCATGAGGTCGATGACCGCCAACAGTTTCGCCCCCGCGCGCAGGCAGCTCGCCGACTCCCCGTTCCTCGCCGCCGCCACGGGCAAGCGCCCCAGCCGCCGGCCGGTGTGGTTCATGCGCCAGGCAGGGCGGTCGCTGCCCGAATACCGGGAGATCCGGGCCGGCATCGGGATGCTCGAATCGTGCTTCGACGCCGATCTGGTGTGCGAAATCACCGTGCAGCCCGTCCGCCGCCACCGCGTGGACGCGGCAATTCTGTTCTCCGACATCGTGGTTCCGCTCAAGGCCGCCGGCATCGATCTGGACATCGTGGCCGGTGTCGGGCCGGTGGTCGCCGATCCGGTGCGCAGCGCAGCCGATGTGGCCGCATTGCCGCGCTTGCGCGCCGAGGAGGTGGGCGCCGTCGCGCACGCGGTGCGCCTGCTCACCGCCGAGCTCGGCGACGTGGCGCTGATCGGTTTCGCGGGTGCCCCGTTCACGCTCGCGTCCTACCTCGTCGAGGGCGGGCCCAGCCGTCACCACGAGCGCACCAAGGCGCTGATGCATGCGGACCCGCACACCTGGCACGCACTGCTCGGGGCGCTCACCGACATCACCGTCACGTTCTTGCAGACCCAGCTGTCGGCCGGGGTCGACGCGGTCCAGTTGTTCGATTCGTGGGCCGGCGCGCTGTCGCTGGCCGAGTACCGCGAGTTCGTGCTGCCGCACTCGGAGCGGGTGTTCGCGGAGATCACCGGCGTGCCGCGGATTCATTTCGGAGTCGGCACCGGCGAGCTGCTCGGCGCGATGGGCGAGGCCGGTGCCGACGTCGTCGGCGTCGACTGGCGCATCCCGCTGCCGGTGGCCGCCCGCCGCGTCGGCCCCGGAAAAGCGTTGCAGGGCAACCTCGATCCTGCCGTGTTGTTCGCGGGCTGGGACGCCGTCGAGCGCCAGGTGCGCCGCATCGCCGACGAGGCCGACCAGGCCGTTGCACTCGGCGCGGCCGGGCACATCTTCAACCTCGGACACGGCGTCATGCCGGACACCGATCCGGCCGTGCTCACCGATGTCGTGGAGCTGGTGCATTCCCTGTGACCCGGCTGCGCGGCGCGTGGTGACGGCGAGTATGCGGCGGGTCGCGGTCGTCGGTGGCGGCATCAGCGGGCTCGTTGCCGCATACCGGCTGCGCCGGTTGCTCGGTGCGGACCTGTCGCTGACCATCTTCGATCCGGCGATCGGCGGCAAACTGCACACCGTCGAGCTGGCGGGCGAGCCACTGGACGTCGGCGCCGAAGCCTTCGTCGGGCGCCGGCCCGAGGTGCCTGCACTGCTCGCCGAACTCGGCCTGAGCGATCAGCTCGTTCGTCCCGCGGGGCTGCGTCCCTTGCTGTGGGCGGGTGGGCGGGCGCATCCGCTGCCCGGGCGGACCCTGATGGGAATCCCGTCGGCCGGCGCGGACGTGGCCGGTCTGGTCACCGACGCCTCCCGGGTGGACGCAGAAGTCGATGCACCACAGTGGGATTCGGGCGACGTCTCCGTCGCCGACCTGGTGGCGCCGCGCTTCGGTGCCGACGTGGTCGCGCGCAGCGTGGACCCGCTGCTCGGCGGCGTGTACAGCGGCACCGCCGAAACCATCGGCGTGCGTGCGGCTTTGCCGACGCTGGCCGCCGCTTTGGACGCCGGCGCGCCCACGCTGCGGGATGCGGTCGCTACCGCGCTGCCGCCGCCGTCGACCGCGCCGGTGTTCGGTGCGCTGCGCGACGGGTATCGCGCGCTCACCGCCGCGCTGCTCGCTGCGTCCGGTGCAGATGTGGTGGGGGAGAAGGTGACTCGCCTGGACGAGCTCGCCGATTACGACGGTGTCGTCGTCGCGGTGCCGGCACCGGTGGCCGCGCGGCTGCTCGATTTCGTGCCCGTCATCCCCGTGGCCTCTTCGGCCGTTGTGGCGCTTGCATTTTCCCCGGACGTGCGGCTACCCGAACACTCGGGAGTGCTGGTCGCGACCGGAGAAGCATTGCAGGCCAAGGCCTTTACCTTCTCCAGTCGCAAGTGGTCACATCTGGGCCATCGCAGTGTCGTGCGGGCCTCCTTCGGGCGCTACGGTGCGCCGCCGGACTCCTCGGATACGACCTTGATCGCCGGCGCCCGCGCGGATCTGGAGACGGTGGCAGGGGTGGCCGCCGAACCGATCGACGCCGTGGTGATGCGCTGGCCCGAGGGCCTACCGCAGTACCGGCCCGGCCATCTCGACGTCGTCGCCGCCATCGAGGCCGCCGCGGCCCGCGTCGACCGGCTCGAGGTCGCCGGTTCCTATCTGCGCGGTGTCGGGGTGCCGGCGTGCGTCGCGTCCGGCGATGCCGCCGCGCAGCGGCTGGCGCGGGCGATGGCACGATAAAGGCATGGCACGCCTCGATTACAAAGAGCTCAACGCGACGATCCGCTACCTGATGTTCTCGGTGTTCCAGGTCCAGCCGGGCGCACTCGGCGAGGATCGGGAAGCCGCGGTGAAGCAAGCGCGGGTGTTCTTCGAGAGCCTCGAGGAGCGCGGCGTGGTGCTGCGCGGTATCTACGACGTCGCAGGGCTGCGCGCCGACGCCGATTTCATGCTGTGGACGCACGCCGAGAACATCGAGGAACTGCAGTCCGCCTACGCGGACTTCCGGCGGTCGACGGCCCTCGGCCGGGCGAGTGCACCCGTGTGGAGCAACGTCGCGCTGCACCGCCCCGCCGAGTTCAACAAGAGCCACATCCCGGCGTTCCTGGCCGGCGAAGAACCGGGCAACTACATCTGCGTGTACCCGTTCGTGCGTTCCTACGAGTGGTACCTGCTGCCCGACGACGAGCGCCGAAAGATGTTGGCCGACCACGGCAAAGCCGCCCGCGAGTACCCGGACGTGCGCGCGAACACCGTGGCCAGCTTCGCCCTCGGCGACTACGAGTGGATTCTCGCGTTCGAGGCGCCCGAGCTGCACCGCATCGTCGACCTCATGCGCGAGCTGCGCGCCACCGAGGCTCGCCTGCATGTGCGCGAAGAGGTGCCGTTCTTTACCGGCCCACGGGTGGACGTCGAGAAGTTGATCGCCGCGCTGCCGTAAATGCGAACGGCCCGACACGGGGTGCTCTTCGTCCCGAACATGTCCGAAGCGGCGTTTCTCACCTTGCCTTCAGCAGGTCGATTACCTCGTCCAGCTTCGACTCGACTCCGCCCATGCGCGTCTCGAGCCCGCCCATGCGCGTCTCGAGCCCGCCCATGCGCGTCTCGAGCCCGCCCATGCGGTCTTCCAGCCCGCCCATGCGGTCGTCCAGGCGTTGCTGGCCGGCTTCGAGCCGGTCGAGGCGGCCGGTGTGCATGTCCAGCGATTGCTGAATTTCGTCGAGCCGAAGCCCGTGGCGCCGTTGGACGGTGTGGATGGAGATGGCCTTCTTGCTCGTTGCATCGACAATGTCGTACACGTCGTCGACATCGTGGCGGAGCTGACGGATCCGGCGTTCGGAGTCCGGTGCTGACATCGCGCAATCCTATCTGTCCGAGTGGATGACGGGAGAGGACGAAGAACCCCCTGTTGTCTAGGACGCTATGCGCTGCCTGCGTCGGCGTCAAGGGGGCATGACACCGGGCGTTCGGCTATCCGCCTACCGCGGCGGCGATGTCGGTGTCGCCGCCGATCACCTCCACGATCTCGTGTACCCGCGCCCCGCTGACCAGCAGTTCTGCGACCACCGCGGCGACGTCGGCGCGGCTGACCGCCGCGCGCGGCACCGAGCGTGCGAGCCGGACGCGGCCGGTCGGCGATTCGTCGGAAAGCATGCCGGGGCGCAGAATCGTCCAGTCCAGGTCGCGGGTCTGCAGGTCGGTTTCGGCGGCCGCCTTCGCGGTGAGATAGGCCGCCCACACCTCGCCACGGGCGGGGTCGGGGGCGGACTCGACCCCCATCGACGAAATCTGCACGAACCGGCGCGCGCCTGCGTGTTCGGCCGCGGATGCGAGCAGCACCGCCGCGCCGCGGTCGACGGTGTGTTTGCGTTCGGCGCTGCTGCCCGGCCCGGCACCGGCGGCGAACACGGCCGCGTCCGCGCCCGTCAGTAGGCGGACGACCTCGTCCACGCCGGCCGACTCCAGGTCGCACAGCACCGGATTCGCGCCGGCTGCCCGAATGTCGTCGGCGTGCAGTGGATTTCGGATCAACGCATCGATGTGATGCCCACCCGCGGCGAGAATCTCCGCCAGCAGCAACGCAATCCGGCCGTGACCGCCGGCGACTACCACGCGCATGACGCTCCTCCTCGCACTCGTGCTGTCATCGTCCAGCGTGTCAGACAGGATGAGACCGAATGTCGAGAGTGCTCAGATGGCGGCGAACTGATGAGCATTCCGCCGTCACAGCACGCTCGCCGCCGAGGTATCGGTACAGACCACACTCGCGGGGTAGCGTCGAGCCGGAACGGAGGCGTCGATGTCGGGCACGCAATCGTCGTGGGGTGGCTGCCTCGTGTTGCGGCCAGTGCTCGGCATGGCCGCCTATCTCGGGCCCGGTGGGCACGCTGAACGGCACGCGCACCACGCCGTGCAGCTGACCATCGGGGTGGACGCGCCGGTGTGCGTCCAGCTCGACGGGGGCACCACCGTCGAGCAGCGCAGCGTCGTGATCGAGCGGGGCACGGCGCACGCGTTCACCGCACATGGGCGTGTTGCAATGGTGTTCGCGGATCCGTCCAGTCGCGTGGGACAGCAGCTGCAGTCGCCCGTCGTCGGTGCGCCGCTGCCGGACGCCGCGCTGGCGGACTCGGCCCCGGTGCGCTACGTCGACGCAGTCCTGACGACGGTCGGAGTCGACGCCGGGCCACCCGATACCGAATCGCCGGTACTGGCCCGAGCGCTGCGTTACGTCGACGACAAGGTGCGCGCGACCGGACACGCCAACCTGGCCGACGCGGCGCGCGCGGTCGCGTTGTCGCCGTCGCGGCTCACTCACCGCTTCTCGCGCGAGGCGGGCATCCCGTTCCGCCGCTACGTGTTGTGGTCACGGCTGCTGGTCGCGCTCGAAACCGTGGCCGCCGGTGCCGACTTGACGCGGGCGGCCGCCGCTGCCGGGTTCAGCGACTCGGCACACCTGTCCCGCACGTTCCGGGCGAACTTCGGCATCCCACCGTCCGCATTGCTGGGCATGCGTATCGTCACCGACGATCCCGCAAGCTCGACCGCATCGTTCAAGCGGTGACGGCCGCCGCGCCGCCAGGCTGATGGGGTGCTCGATTCGGTCATTCGTTACGGCTACGTCCCGCTCCTGCTGCTCGGCGCCAACGCGGCGTCCGGATATGCCGCCTACCTCGGCGCCAACCTGGTGATCCCGCTGATCGTGGTGGCGGCGATCGGCTGTTCGTTCGCCGCGGAGCGGCGACTGCCCTACCGTGCCGAATGGAACGACCCGCACAACGATGCCGGCCGCGACGTCGTTCACGTGCTGGTGAACGAGACCGCGATCCTGGCCGGCGTCGCGGTGATTCCGGTGCTCGCCGCGATCGTGCCGCTCCCGCCGCTGTGGCCGGACTCGCTTCCGTTCGCCGTGCAGCTGGTACTCGCGATACTCGTCGCCGACTTCGGGATCACCACGATCCACCTCGCCAGCCACAAGGTCGGCTGGCTGTGGCGGCTGCACGCGGTGCACCACAGCGTGCGCCGCTGCTACGGGCTCAACGGTTTGATGAAGCACCCGTTGCACCAGACGATCGAGATGGCCGGCGGCGTGCTTCCGCTGCTGTTGCTCGGCCTGCCGGTGAACGTCGCCGCGGCGCTGGCGGCGTGTGTGGCGGTGCAGCTTCTGCTCCAGCACTCCAACGTCGACTACCGCGTGGGCCCGCTGCGCCGCGTCCTCGCGCTCAACGAGGGCCACCGGTTCCACCACCTGAAGTGGGCCGGGATCGGCGACGTCAACTTCGGACTGTTCACCCTCGTCTGGGATCACCTGTACCGGACGTTCTCGTTCCAGCCCGACCGCGTGTTCACCTCCGACGACCTGGGCATGGCCGCCAAGCCCACCTATCCGGACGGTTACGTCGACCAATTGGTCGAACCGTTTCGCTCCAGTGGCGCTTGCCATCTCGCGTCGACCGCAGGCGAAACCGTTCAAGCGAAATCGTGAAACGCGGCCAGGGCGCGGTCGGTGACGCGCACAGCGAGGCCGACGCGTTCGTCCAGCGTTCCGGTCAGCAGTACCCACGACAGCCCGGCGGCGGTCAGCGCGTCGACGAACCAGCCGGTCATGTCGGCGCGGATGTGTTCGCCGTCGCGAATCCCGTCCTGTACGAACGGAACTCCGACGTGGTCGGTGAGCAGGTAGCGGCGTCGCGGGGCCAGCGGTAGGCACGGTGCGGCGGTGCCCAGGTAGCGCCGCTCCCAGACGGTAGTGGCGAAAGCGTCTGTGTCGCAGATCAATACCGGCGCACCACGCCGCGCCGCCGTCTCCTCCAACTGCTGCTGGTGTGCGGCGATGGCGGCGAAATCGGCTGCGGTCCAAGGGATCTCGTCGAAGGGCTCGCCGGCCGCCACCCGCTCGAGCACCACCTCGCGCCCGTACTCGGGCACCCACTCGGTGGCCGGCCACCGGTGCCGGTAGTGCGCCGCCAGCGCCCGGCTGACCGTGGTGGTGCCCGTCGACTCGGCGCCCACCACCACGATCCGCGCCGCAAGTCCCGCCCGCGTGGCCGGGGCCAGCTGCGACCAATTCCCGTAAAGGTCGGCCCGACAAGCGGTTCCGGATATCGGAGCCCGGGTGCGGAGCGGGTCCACGGGAACGTGCACGGCGCCGAACCAGGCGGCGAGCTCGTCGCCGTACTTCTCGCTCGAAAACACGATGTCCACACGTTCGCGCACCACCGCCTTCATGCACGCCACCTGCGCGGCCCACACCGGTTGCGAGTCGTAATCCACCGGCGCGTCGCAGACGATGCCGCGCACCGTGACCCCGGGGTGCTCGGCCTGCATCCATGCCACCCGTTCCGCCATCGAAAGCCGTTCCGCCGCAGTAGACATCACCAGTACCGTGACCTGCGCGGCCTGCGCCGCGGCGGTACGCACGAGCAGGTGATGTCCGGCGTGCGGCGGATAGAACTTCCCGACGACCAACCCGTGCATCTAGCTCACCGGCACCGGTTGCGGCTGGCAACGCAGCGCCGCCCGCCACGCAACCAGCCCGCGCACGCACAGCGCGATGAAGCCGAGGTAGAGCAGCGCCGTCAGCGTCAAACCCTTGTGCTGGTACAGCGGCACGTAGATCACGTCGGCGGTGATCCACAAAAGCCAAGACTCCCAACGTTTTCTGGCTTGCAGCCAGGTCGCCGCCAGCGACAGCACGGTGGTCAGCGCATCCCAGAACGGCACCGTGGAATCGGTCGCGTGGGTGAGCAGCAGCGTCAACGCGAGGGTGCCCGATGCGGCCGCGGCCGCCAGGCCCAGCCACTCGGTGCGCGACGTGGCGCCCACCGGCAGCGGGCTGTGCCCCGTCCCGCCGCGCAGCCACAGATACCAGCCCCACAGCGCCAACGCGATGTACACGATCTGCAGGCCGGAGTCCGCATACAGGCCTGCCGTCGCGAACAACAGGATCCACACCAGGTTGTTGGCGATCCCGACCGGCCAGTTCCACACCGACTGCCGCGCCACCAGCCACACGCACACCGCACCGGTCACGAACCCGACGACCTCGGCCCAACTCGTCGGCGCCCCGAAGGACGTGAATGCGGTCGAGCGCAACCAATCGATCACGCGCCCGAGCGTAAACGCTCCCGACGCAGCAGCTCAGCTGGGTTCGAGACGCAGCGAAATCGAGTTGATGCAGTAGCGCTTGTCGGTGGGCGTCGGGTACCCCTCACCCTCGAAGACGTGGCCGAGGTGGCTGTGGCAGTTGGCGCACAACACCTCGACGCGGCGCATGCCGAGCGTGTTGTCGGCCCGCAACACCACGGCCTCGGAATCCTTCGGGTCGAAGAACGACGGCCACCCGCAGTGCGACTCGAACTTTTCGGTGCTGCGGAACAACTCGGCCCCGCACGCGCGACAGCGGTACACGCCCGCGGTCGTGGTGTCGGTGTACTCGCCGGTGAACGGGCGCTCGGTGCCCGCCTCCCGCAGCACGTGGTACTCCGCCGGGCTGAGCTTGGCCCGCCACTCCTGAGGGGTGAGCACGATCTTCGGCGCCTCGGGAGCACTCATGCTTGCACCTCGCAGGTGTCTCGGCATGAGGCGTGCAATGGTCGCTCGCTGCGCTCACTCATGCACACCAGGCTACCTATCGCGCCGCCTACTTACTGGGCGCCGGACAGTACCGGTTCCGGCTTCTCGACCGGCCGCTTGTCCACCGGGTCGATGCCGTCGGCGAGCCGGCCCTCGCGCCGTGCGGTCAGGTACCGGTTGCCCAGCACACAGAAGACGACGATCAGCAGCAGCCCCCAGCCGAAGGTGATCCGGATGTACTCGAGGAAGCGGCCGCGTTCCTCCATGCCCGGCTGGATGAGCAGCCAGCTGTCGTAGGACATGAAGCCGTAGATCGCCAGCCAGGCCGGCCAGTTGCGCAGCACCGAGTTCGGCAGCACGACGGTGAGGATCAGCGGGAACAGCAGCATCGAGTAGTACATCTGGCCCAGCGAGCCGAGCAGCCACTGCGCGGTGAGCAGCACGCCCGACGCCGTGGTGACGAAGAACAGATCCTGATCGCGGTAGTAGCGGTACAGCAGCCACAGCGTGATCGCCACGATGACGGCGAACACCGCGCGGATGGCCAGCGTCAGCCAGTCGGGCAGCCCGTAGTAGGCGGCATTGCCGGCGATCGAGCTGTTGAAGTAGTCGCGCGTCTCCAGCAGATACGGCAGCGTGCGATGCACGAAATCCATCGGGTCCACCGACAGCGGCCACGCGATGGCCGTGAGAATCACCGGAATGCCGATCGCGGTGACCAGTACCTTCCACTGCCCGCGCACCATCGGCAGCAACAACAGCGGCAGGAAGATCGGTTTGACCGCCAGGGTGAGGCCCATCGCCGCGCCCGCCCATAGATCTCGGCGCTGCAGCAGCAGCGTCATGAAGATGACTTCGCCGAGCAGTACGCAGCCGTTGACGTTGGTGAACACCAGCGTGTTGGTGACGGTCTCGGAGGAGAACATCCCGAAGATCAAGATCGGTGCGAGCACCGAGTCCAAGCCATAGCCGAACATCCGCAGCAGCAAGTACGCCGCTACCAAGATCGCCACGGCGTTCATCCCGATGAACAGCCAGCGCGAACTCTCGAAATCGAGCACCGCGAACGGTGCGAACAGAATGTTGGCGCTCGGCGGATACAGATAGTGCGGGTCCACGAAGTCGAAGTTCGCCGTGTAGACCGGCTGGTGGTTCCAGAAGGCGTAGGCAGCCTTGTACACCGGCTTGAAATCGTCGGTGAAGTACCCGTTCACAGCTTTCACGAACACCCGGTGCAACACCGTCATGACGGCAAGCGGCCAGGCAACGAACTTCACGACTTCGCCGACGGTTCGCCCGGTGCGGGGTTCGAGCTGCTTTAAGAGCACCCGCGAACGGTACCGTAATCGGCGCCACACACCGTGATCCGGGGATTCACCGTAGCGTCATGCAGGACAGACGGTGCCGTTGGATGGAAGTTTTCCGCTGTTTGCATAGTTGATCACCAGCTCCTGCGCGCACGAGGAGTGCGGCAGTACGGGATGTCCGGCACCCTGCCAGGTGATGGCCGATACCTGGGCGCCGGCGTTGTTGAGCACACCCGACACCGGACCGACACCGCCGTCGCCGGAGGTCGGGTCGGCCGCGCTGCTCATCGCCAGCACAGGCATATTGACCTCCTTCGGCGGCGCCGGCACCGGCACCGCCGGCCACGCGGAGCAGCTGAGCAAGCCGAGCGCGACCTCGGAGCCGAACATCGGGTACTTCTCGCCCCAGGTCTTGGCGAGCTCGCGAGCCCGGGCGACCGGCGGCCAGCCCGTGGCGTCGCTGCAGCGGGTGACGAGTTGGCCGTCTTCACCGGTCTGGCGGCGTTGCTCGTCGACGATCGCGATCAGCGGGCCCGTGGTGCCGCGGGCCGCGGCCGACAGCGCGTCCGCCAGCACGGTGACGCGGGCGTTCTGGTCGCCGCGCGGAGAACCCAGAAAGCCCATCACGGCGGTCGCGACCGCATTCGACGACACTCCGGGCACCGCGCCGGTTCGCGCCCGCTCCAGCAGTGCGCGGATCGCGCCGTAGGGGTCTGGACCCAGCGAACAGCGCAGTCCGACACAGCGATTCGCGAACGCCTTGACCGCTGCGTCGGCGCCCTTGAGCCGGTTCTCGGTCATGGTGAGGACGTCGATGCCATACGGCTCGGGCGCATCGAGCACCAGCCGCCCGACGTGTGCGCCGTACTTCTGCGCATAACTCAATGCCACCCGCGAGCCGTTGCCGGCGCCGATGATGCCGATCCGCTCGACCTGCCAGTTCAGCCGCAGCTGGTTGATGTCGTCGGCGGCATGCACCGCGTCGAATGCCAGCTCGAGCGGTTGCAGCGCATCCTTGCAGTCGATCGTCGCGTCCTGCGCCAGCTTGGCCAGCGCGTCCGCCTGGTCGCCGCCGTTGGTGGAGAACTGGGCCAGATCCGACATCGGCCGCTTGATCGTCGGCCGGACACAGTCCAATTGCGTGGACGTACCGATGCCGCGCCGATCGACGGCGACGATGGGGCGCGCCGCCAGCAGCGACGTGGCCGGACCGGCGGCCCATGCCGCCAGCGCTTGCGTGGACGGGCGATCGGCGCCGGTGGTGAACACCATCGGCGGGGCGTCCCGCGGCGTCTGGGGGAGCAGCGCCCGCAGCGCTCCGACGGCGAACGTGCCGAAGGCCTTGCCCTCGGCGTCCATCGGCGCGGTGAATTCGGCGCACTCGAGGATCAGGCCGGGCGGCCCGGGCGGCAGATTCTGCGCCTGCATGCGGTCGGCGGTGCAGTCCGACCACGCCAGTTCACCCTTCGGACGGTCCAGTACCGGCGCCGGCGGCGGGGCCTGGGTGGTGTTCGTCGGGCGGTCCGCGCCGGGCGCGTGCTCGACGACCGCGACCACCGGCCGCTCCGAGGGGCCCGAACCGCAGGCGACGCACAGCCCGGCGACGACGGCCAGGACCACGTAGGTCGTGACCGCGCGCTTGGCTCGCTGCATGCTCACAGCCTGCCAGATTCGCGCGGGCGCACCCATCGCGACAGCACCGTGCCGTCTTCGTCGGCCATCATGTGCTGCAACGACATCCGCCGCCGCACCGCCAGCGGCGACACCGCAGGCCGCGACGCACCGCCGCCCACCAGGAACGGCGCCGTCGTCAGGCACAGCTCGTCGACCAGGTCGGCGGCCACCAGCGTGCCGAACAGAGTCGGCCCGCCCTCGCACAGGACGCGGTTCAGACCATGCGTTTCCAGAGTGTGCAGCACCTGCACCGGGGTGACGACGTCGTCGCCGATCTCCAGCACCGTCGCGCCGGCCTCGGCCAGCCGCTGCTTGTTGTCCTCCGGCGCCACCCGGCTGGTGAGGATCAGCGCGGGCACGCTGGTGTCGGTGAGCAGCCGCGAGCTGGGATCGATGTCCGCGGTCCCGGTGACCACGGCGACGGGCGGGACCGCGGCCAGGCCGTTCTCCGAACGCCAGGTGCGCCGGGCCTCGTTGGTGCGGGCGCCGCCGTAGTCCTCGGCGCGTACGGTGCCGGCACCGACCAGAATCACGTCGGCCAGCTCGCGCAACAGCCCGAACACCTTCCGGTCGGCAGGTGTGCCGAGACCGGTCGATGACCCGTCGACCGTGACCGCGCCGTCGATACTGGTGACGAAATTGGCACGCACGTACGGCGACACCACGTCCTCCGGATACGCGTACCGATCCCGCAACTCGTCGAGCGTAGTTCCCGTCGCTGCGCTCGCCCAGACGGTCGAATCCATGCCTGCCATCCTGCACGTTAGGGTTTGCCCATGCCCGAGCGCCTCGTCGATCGCGACCCGGTGGTCCCCGCGGACCAGTTGGTCGCCCAAATGGTTCCGCCCCCGATGTTCGACGAAGTGAGCTTCGCGTCCTACATTCCCGACTCCAACGAGCCCTCGCAGGCGCAGGCCGTGCGGGCCGCGGAGTTGTTCGCCACCAAGGTTCCCGAGCTGCGTGAAGGCAAACGCAGCTTGTTCGGCAAGCGCAAGCCGGCCCACGGTGCCGGGCTCTACCTCGACGGCGGCTTCGGTGTGGGCAAGACGCACCTGCTGGCCTCGATCTACCACGCCGTCGCCCGGCACGGCCACGCCACATTCGGCACGTTCGTCGAGCTCACGCACCTGGTGGGAGCGCTCGGCTTCGCGAAAGCCGTGGAGAAGCTCGCCGAAAGCGCCGTGCTGTGCATCGACGAGTTCGAGCTCGACGATCCCGGCGACACGATGCTGGTCTCGCGCCTGCTCACCGAGCTGTCCGCCCGCGGGGTTTCCATCGCGGCCACGTCGAACACGCTGCCCGGCCAGCTCGGTGAGGGCCGCTTCGCCGCGCAGGACTTCCTGCGCGAGATCAAGAAGCTGGCCGGCATCTTCGAAGCCGTGCGCGTCGACGGTCCCGACTACCGGCACCGGGACTTGCCGCCCGCCCCGCAGCCGTTGACCGACGCCGAACTCACCGCCCGCGCCGAAGCCACCCCCGGCGCTACCGCCGACGACTTCGACCAGCTCTGCGACTACCTGGCGACGCTGCACCCGTCGCGGTACAAGGAACTGGTGAAAAACGTTGGGGCCGTGTTTATTCGGGGCGTACACCCGGTCGCGGACCAAGCCGTCGCGCTGCGCCTGGTGGTGCTGGCGGACCGGCTCTACGACGCCAGCATCCCGGTCACCGTGTCCGGCGCCAAGCTGGACGAGATCTTCACCCAGGAGATGCTCGACGGCGGCTACCGCAAGAAGTACCTGCGCGCCACCTCGCGACTGCTGGCGCTGAGCCGCTTCGCGACGGGAGTGACAAGCTAGGTCGCCGCTGAACAGTGCCGCTCCTGCGTCGCGGCTTGTTCAGCGGCGCGGTCGAGTGTTCGACGGCGCGCTCGGCAAGCTACGCGCGCTGGAACCGAAGCTGCATCACGTAGTCGTACATCAGCTGCGAGCCCACCTGGAACGTCTTGGTGCCGACGGTCTGGAAGCCGTGCTTCTCGTAGAAGCGCAGCGCGCGCCCGTTCTGCTGGTTCACGCCCAGCCACACACCCGCGTGCCCGGAGGCGGCGGCCTCGTCGACAGCTGCGCGCATGAGCGCGCTCGACACGCCGAGCCCGTGATGGTTGGGCAGCACGTACATCTTGCTGATCTCGATCGACGGCCGCGCCGTGATCACCGCGGCTACCTGCGGATCGGCGGGCTCACCGTCGACGAGCATGGTGTAGCCGACGACCGTGTCGTTCGACATCGCCTTGAGCACGGTGCGTTTGGCGTCCGACAGGTAGTCGCCGAACCGTTCCAGCGACAACACCTCGGCGACGAAGATTTCGATGTCCTCCGGCGTGGCGCCCGGGGGACAGGCGAGCGGGAAAGTTGCCGCCGCGACATCGCTGAGCGCCTCGGCATCCCACAAACCCGCCCGGGTGACGTCGACAGTCGCCATGCGATCTAGTAGAACACGCCCATGACACGCAACGCCGACGTGGGAGTCCAGCCCGACGAGGAACGCTGGCACCGCGCGATCGACTGGCCGCTGACCATCTCGGCGCTCGCCTTTCTGGCCGCGTATGCGTGGAGTGTGCTCGACCGCCCGACGGGCGCCTGGCTGGTGCTCGCCGAGACGATCATGTACGTCACGTGGGCGTTCTTCGCCTTCGACTTCTTCCTGCGGCTGTACCGCGCCGAGCGGCGCGTCCAGTGGTTCTTGCGGCATCTGCACGAGTTCGTCGTGGTGGCGTTGCCGATGTTCCGGCCGCTGAAGCTGCTGCGGCTGCTCACCGTCGTCACCGTGTTCCAGCGGTCCATCGGCGGCGCCCTGCGTGGCCGCGTCGTCCTGTACGCCGTCGGTGGCACGGCGCTGCTGGTTTTCGTGGCGGCGCTCGCCGTGCTCGAGGCCGAGCGTGGCCATCCCGACGCCAGCATTCAGACCTTCCACGACGCCGTCTGGTGGGCCGGGGTCACCGTCACCACGGTGGGCTACGGCGACTTCTATCCCGTGACCGCGACCGGTCGATTGGTCGCGCTGAGTCTGATGGTGGCTGGGATCGCGCTCGTCGGTGTGGTCACGGCGACGTTCGCATCGTGGATGCTGCAGCGGGTCACCGAGGACGACGAGGAGCGTCAAGCCGCCACCCAAGCGCAGGTGCGCCGGCTCACCACGCAGATCGAGGCCCTGCGGGCCGAACTGCGGGAGAACCGGCGCACCGAGTGACGCTCTGGTTGGTTGGGCCTACCCAGCCTTGTTGTAGGTGCGGGTACGCTTCGCTGGCTGGGGCGGTGCGATGCGCTCCGTGTCGGCGCGCAGCCGCCTGCGCACTTGGTCGATCAGCTGATCGTTGGTCAGCAAGTCAGGATTTGGTGCTACTTCTGTGACTCCGAGCTCCTCTGCCGTCGCGAACCCTGCCGCGACGAACGCTTCTGCCACCGACGTGCCCAGTGCATGCGCGACGGCCCGGGCAGCTGCCGGGTCGACTCCTGCACCGTTCTTCCACGTGGAGGGCGCAGCGCGATTCACGCCGGCGTTGTCGGCCAGCTCGGCCTGGTTCCAGTTTTTGGCAACCATTCCGCGCTGGACGTATGCCCACCACGTCGTCTTCGTGACTATCCCCGATCCCATGTGAACCTTTCCGTACTTTGGGTCCGATCTTTCGGGCCATTACGGGCGCCTGGTTTGGTTATTTTGAGCAGCGTAGCTGCAAACGCGCGAAATCACAGCTCGATCGGGCTCGTACAGTAAAGGTCACGACGAGGGGTGGTCAGATGTTGGTGCATGTGACGGGCGACGAATCCGCCATCGACGCTGCCGAACAGCGTGTCATCACGCAGTTGCGCGAGCTCCGGCATCCCGGCGTCGTCGCTGTCGACGTCACCGTCGATGACCGGCATCTGGACGCGGTGGTGTGGACACCGGGGGCCTGCGTGGTCGTCGACATCGTCGGGCTCGGGACGCCGATGTCGGGCGAGCTGGAGGTGCCCGCCAGCGGAGACTGGTCCGTCGGCGGGGTGCGCGCGGCGCTGGAGCGAGTCGAGGCCGGAACCCCGTTGACGCATGTCAAAGGCAACTATTTCGCCGTCAAGGGCCGCCTGAAGGACGCGTTCGGCGAAAGTGTTCGGGTCCGCGGGATCGTCGTGCTCGCGCCGCCGCCGGGCTCGGATGTGTGGCCCGACCGCATTCAGATCGACGGCACCCGTGACGTCGTCGTGGACACCGGGCTGGACGCGTTCTTCGGCTCCATGACGGGTGCGCCGCGGTGGAGCGCCGACGGGGTCCGCAAGGCCGCCGAGCAGCTGGGTCTGGGGGCCGTACTGCCCACCGCCGATGCCCTGATGGCCGAAGGATTTCCGGCGACACTTGTGAAAAGGAGAGGAGTCTCACTTGCCAAGCCGCCGGCGCGGCAGCCGGTCGCAGCGCCCCCGGCGAGCACCGAGCTCGATCCGGACGACTTCCAGTGGGTGCACCCGGTAGCCGCCCCGGCGAAGCCGAGATTCGTGCTGCTCACCCGCGAGCAACGGCGCTGGTTCACGCCGATGCGCACGATCGTCGGCATCTACAGCGTTCTGTTCGGAATCTATGTGCTGACCGTCGGCTGTACGTTGCTGTCTCGCTTGTGAGCGGGTATGGATGGAGACATGTCGTCGTCTAGCGAACCCGTATCGAGCGATCCCCTGCTGCCGACGCCGGTGCCGTGGCAGGACGAAGAGGCCGTGACCGAAACGCCGCCATTGGACGAGGCCAGCCTCGCCGAGCAAGAGCAGCATTTCGAGGAGCGGATGGAGGAGGAGCGCCACCACAAGGGCCTCTTCCGCACGCCGCATCCCGATCATCACTGACCGGAACCCGGCGGTTACCCAGCGCTGAGCCTCAGCGCCGCTTCTCCGTGCGTGCGCGCCGCCGTTCGGCCTTGAGTTCGGCCAGCTCGCGCTCCAGATCGCTGGAGTGCACCGCGCCGGCGGACTCCGCGTCGGCCGGCGCCGCGTCGGGCTTGGCAGCAGCCGGCTTCGCCGCCGGATCGGACGACTTGCGGGTGATACCCGCGAACAGCGCGTCCACCTCGGCGGCGGCGATTTCGGCCGCGCTCCGCGCGTCGGCCGGTTTGGCTGCCTTGGCAGGCTTCGCGGGCTCCGGCGCGGGTGCTTCGGTCACTTCGGCGTCGACCGGTGCCGCCTCGGTTTCGATGGTCTCGATGCTGCTGATGGCCCGGATCGGCGCCGGTTCCGGCGCGTGCGGCTGCGGGGCGGTCATCTTGTAGTCCGCCATTGTCGACAGCCGCCGCACGTGCAGCTTCTGGCTGATCTGCTCGCCCGGGTCCGGCAGATCGCGCAAGGATTCGGTGGCCCGGTAGATCGCCAGTCCGTAGCGCTGGCTGGCGGCGTTGTGGATGAGCAGGGCGACGCCGATCATGATCGGCGCGACGGCGTGCACGGCGACGCCGTACCAGTCGCCCGAACGCACGTAGGGGTAGGTGTTGAGGCCGACCGTCAGCCCGAGCAGCGCGATCTCGGCGACGAGCACCTGCCAGCGGCTGTCCAGAATGCCCCATTCGGCGACCTTGTTGGTGCCGACCATGATCACGATCAGGCAGACGCTGATCATCGCTTCGAGCAGGTAGCTGAACCAGAACAGCGGATCGCTCGGGCCGCCCGGGGCGATGTTGTGCTGCACGTTGACCGCCGACCACAGCATGCCCGCGCCGACCACACCGGCCAGCGCCCGCAGCGACCAGGTGCGGTTGCGGTACAGCGAGGCCAGCTTGGCGTGCGGGCTGGATTCGCGGCGCTGCGCGGCGATCGCCTTGCGGGCCACCAACAGATCGCGCATGTCCGCCTTCTCGATTTCCTCGGCGGTCATGCGCGCGCGGTCGGCCGCCGCGGCGGTCGCCTGCACCTGCTTCCAGCGCTGGTCGCGATCCTCGACGCGGATGCGTTCGGCGAGGGAGCGCTCCGCGTGCAGTTCGTCCTCCGAGAGCACCTCGGTGAGGGCTGGGTCGAACTGGTACGCCATTCGCCCGCGTGCTTTTTCGACGCGCGTGGCGAGCTCGGAGACCTGGTCATCACGTGGCGATTCGAAGGACGGCACAGGAGATTAATAGTCCATCGGCGAGCGCGGCGAAACCTGGGGCCACCAGTTCCGGCGTGGCGCGCCGGGGTGTTGAAAGTGGTTGCGCGCCAAGCAGATCGCGAGCGAACTTGGCGCAACCATCCGGATGTCTGGAGCAAGGGCCTTGCTGACCTGGGCAAAGCCGAGTTCGGACGGCGTGCGAAACCGGCAGTGGCCGGGCCCGCAACAGTGCGGCGCGGCCTGCGACGCCCGTTCCGAGCGGCGCGCCGTCAGCGCACGGCTGGTGCGGTGATCGCGAAAAGGTTGTCGACGTGCGCGCGGATCCGGCTCGGGCTGTCCAGCGGCACGAACGGACTCGGCGTGGTGAGCAGCGAGAGACTGATCCGGATTCCCCACTCGATCACCAGATGCAGCGGAACGGGACCGTCGCCGATCGTCGGATGGAGCTCGTGCAGCATGCTCGCGGCGGCGGCGGTGCCCTCGCGCAGCAGGGGCGGCAGATCGACGGTCAGCGCGCGGGTGAGCGTCGCGGGTTCGGTGTCCAGCATCGCCGCGAACAGGTCGTTGCCGCGGAAGTAGACGACGGTGAAGACGACGAGCTCGCCGAAGTGTTCGCGCAACGGCAGGCGCTGGGCCAACACCGGCCCCAAGGCAGAGAGATAGCGAAAGGTCTCGCGCTCGAGCAGCGCCCTTTTGATGGCGTGCTGATCGCCGACGTACTTGTAGACGGTCGGCCGCGACACGCCGGCGCGATCGGCGATCAGCGCATGCACGCGGTCGGATCCGGGCGATTCGACGAAGACGACGCGTGCGGCGTCGAGAATGCGGTCCCGGAACTCTGCGGGTGCTGCCATCGACCGCGTCACCTCCGGGCCGTCGGGGCCTCGACATGCGGTCGGGGCCGGAATCGCCCAGTGTAAGCGGCGATTTGCCCCGGGCACGAACCCGTGCCCGGGGCCGCCGGTGCAATCAGTTCGACGCAGCCTGAGCGGCGGCGCGGTCGGCCGCCAGTTGCGCCCGCGAGTACTCGGCGCGCCAGGCCGGTGTGCCGAAGCGGCGCCGGGCGGCGAAGTAGGCGGGCGCGAACTTGCTCAGCAGCGGGCGCGGCAGCGACCGCCAGACCGCCTTGTGCAGAAGCAGCTCGGCCTGGTCCAGACGGGTCCGCTCGACGCCGATCAGCGGATGCGCCGAGTCCGGCACGCCCAGCAGGATCCCGGCCCGGATGACCCGGGCGACGGGCAGCGACAGCACGCGCCATGCCGGATCCGGCAGCCACTGCAGCTGCTCGAACTTCGGCGGCTGGAGTGCGTTCGCAACGATATAGCGGGCCTGCGGATTGTCCTCGAGCGTCGTGCGCACGATCTCGTCCCAGTACTGTTCGAACTCCGCGTACGTGCCCGGCAGGTGGCGGACGCCGAACAGCTGGCCGAGCGCGACGCCGCCCTGGTACGCCTGCTCCATGAACTCGTCGAACGGCTGACCCTTGACCGGGCCGCGGCCGTGCAGCTCGACGTAGATGTCGAAGCCGGCCTTCACGATCGAACCCCAGGTCCAGGTCCACATGTCGGCGTTCCAGGCGTGGTAGCGCTTGCCGTCCTCGAACTTGCCGGCGACCGGGCGGTGCAGCTCGAAAAGGCCGTGTGCGACCTCGAGCCCCTCGTCGCCGTTGTAGATGATGCCGGCCACCATCTCGTAGGTGTTGACCATCCGGCGCAGACCCTTCTGGGCCGTGTCGGCGGGCTGCGACCCGTTGAGGATGCGGTCCTTTTCCTTCAGGACGTGCGCGATCTTCGGGTGCAGCGTCGGCATGATCAGGTACGGGATGCTTCCGTACAGGTACATCGTCGGGATCGCGAGCGTCTCGTACCACGGCGAGCCGGGCCCGATGAGTGCGCGCAGTTCCTCCGCGGTGGGGGAGGTGGTGGGCGGCGCGGGCACCGACCGGGTGCCGACCGCGTGGGTCAGAGCAGGAGAAGCCATGGCGACAGTGTTAACGAATTACCCGTGAACGTCAATCACAGATACCTGTCGCACGGCTCACGCTGACGCCGAATCGCGTGATACCAGGCGTTTCCGCGTTGAGCACGCACCGTCGTCCGACATCGATATCGCTGAATTCGTAAACATCCGGGCTGAGTGATGCGCGCACATCGGCGCCGCACGCTGGCAAGCGCCGCCGCCGTGATCGAGGGTCCGTGCGCAGAAACGCAAACGGCCCCGGGAGTCCCGGGGCCGTTTGGTGGTGCGCGATACTGGGATTGAACCAGTGACCTCTTCCGTGTCAGGGAAGCGCTCTCCCGCTGAGCTAATCGCGC
>CAKZIX010000177.1 GCA_936936565.1 uncultured Nocardiaceae bacterium
GCCGGTCACCGCCACCGAGCGCCTGGTCGCCGACGGCAACTCCGCGTACCAGCGGTCCGTCGCCGAGGGCATCGCGGAGCAGGTTTTCGACCCTAACACCGACCACGTCGAGGATTCGGTCTATCAGCTGCTGAAGTTTTCCGGCATGTACCAGCAGGATGACCGCGATATCCGCGCCGAGCGCGCGGCGGATCGGCGTCATCGATCGCCGCACCACGTCGTGGAAGGCCTGGCTGGCGTTCGCCATCAGGTGCCAGCGATCGGCCACCTGCACCACGTCCGGCGCCGCGCGGACGACCGCCTGGCCATAGCCGCCGCCGCGGTCCCGCGACACGATCTCGACCTCGGGATGAGCCGCCATCCAGGCCTCTACGGTGGCGGCCTCGCGGTCGGGAAGCACGTCGACGATCTCGCGCCGCTCCAGGTCGCAAACGATGCTGCCGTAGCGATGCCCGCGCTTCCACGCCCAGTCGTCAATGCCGATCACCCGCGATGTCGGCCGCGCCGCCGGCGCCCGCCAATCCAGCAACAACGATTCGTAGTCGTTCTCGTCATCCAGAATTCCGATGCGCCCGATATAGGAACGGGCACCGTCGGCCGCATCGAGCCGTCCGAAACACAAACCGTTGTCGGCCACATCGAGCCGCTTCATCTCCCGGGCGAACACCCGCACCTCGTCGTCGCGGGCAGCCAGGAAACGCCGCTGCGCCGTCAGCGTTTCCCGATACACCTGGTGCACCCGCGCACGTTCGGCATCGAGCCGCACATAAAGGTCCGCCACATAATCGCGCTCGGACTGCAATTCGAGTTCGTACGCCTGGTTCGACACGTTGCTCCCTTTCTGTGACGCACGTCTGCGCCTGCGTCACGCACCGCAATTCGCCCGGTGACATTCGCGCGGATTTTTCTCAGGTGAGCGATTGTGCGGCATAACCGGGGCCTTGCCGCAAGGCCCTGGGTGCGCTATACATTGAAAATGGAAGGAAGCTATCTGCTTCCGTAGCCGCTCTCGTCCGTCTCGGACTCGAATCCTCGTTCGTTCGTTGCGCCCGCTCGGCGAGCGTCATCAGCTCGGCGCTTGCGCGGCATGTGCTGATTCGTCCCCGCGGTGGGGCCGCCGCCTCGACCCCGGGGTGGGTCCGCAGCCTCGAGCGAGCGGCACGTTGGTTCGATCCGACGCAACGAGGGTGACTTTCGTTCGATCGAAGGTGCCGGGAGGTGCCGCGCTCGTTGGGCGACGAGGGTTCGGCCCCGCGCGGCGTCGTCCGATCCATCGCAACGAGGGCCACTTTCGTTCGATCCGGCGCAGCGGGGGCGACTTTCGTTCGATCCGGCGCAACGAGGGCGACTTTCGTTCGATCCGACGCAACGAGGGCGACTTTCGCTCGCCCGAAGGTGTCGGGATGAGCCGCGCTCGTTGGGCGACACCGGTTCAGCCACGCGGGGCGGCGGAATCCGATCGGATCGCGACGAGGGTCACTTTCGTTCGATCCAACGCAACGAGGGTCACCTTCGCTCGACCTGTGGGCGTCGGGGCCACTCTTCATATGATCCAGCGCATCGCGGCGACGCCGTATGGGCCGACGCAACGGGGCCCGTCGTGCGACCCAGCGGGGTCATGCGACGCAACGTGTGTCGCCCTCGTTCGGCGAACCGCTACCGCTCGTCGCGCACCTCTCGGATCGGTAGTACCGAAACTCTGGTCATCAACGGGTTGGCGACCCGCTGGCGACGTGTCGACGCATGCGACCGAAGAGTCGGTCCGTGCGACGCAATGCGTGCGGGCGCCGCGAATCTCCTTGGCGGCGATGCGAAATTGTCAGGATTCGCTGATATGTTCGACGCGTCGCGTTGACAGCGCTTAGAACGCATGTTCGACTAGCAGGCATGCGATGGGACGCCCAGACGGTCGACGCCGACGACGGCGCGCTGCCCGGATTGGAGCGGTCCGGGTTCGTCCGCACGGTGCAGACGCCGGAGTTCGAAGGGATCACCTTTCACGAGGTGCTGTGCAAGAGCGCGCTCAACCAGGTGCCGGAAGAGTCGCGGTTGCCGTTCCGGTTCACGGTGAACGCGTTTCGCGGCTGCAGTCACGCGTGCCGGTATTGCTTCGCGCGGCCGTCGCACGAGTATCTGGAGCTGGATTCGGGCACGGATTTCGATTCCCAGATCGTCGTCAAAACAAATGTCGTCGCAGTGCTGCGCAAGGAGCTCGCGCGCCGGTCGTGGCGGCGCGAGCACGTCGCCCTCGGCACCAACACCGACCCCTACCAGCGCGCCGAGGGGCGCTATCGGTTGATGCCGGGCATCATCCGCGCGCTCGCCGACGCGCGCACCCCGTTCTCGATCCTGACCAAGGGCACGCTGCTGCGCCGCGACCTGCCGCTGCTCGCGCTGGCCGCGGCCGAGGTGGAGGTGAGCATCGGGGTGAGCCTCGCGGTGTGGGATCCGCAGCTGCAGAAGTCGGTGGAGCCCGGCACCCCGGGCCCGCGGGCGCGGCTCGAGCTCATCCGGGCGGTGCGCGCGGCCGGGCTGCCGTGCAACGTCATGGTCGCGCCGGTCATCCCGTATCTGACGGACTCGGTGTCGCACCTGGACACGCTGTTCGAGGCGGTGGCCGAGGCCGGAGCCACCGGCGTCACCACTATCCCGCTGCATCTGCGCGGCAGCACCCGTGGCTGGTTCCTGTCCTGGCTGGCGGGCGAACATCCCGCGCTGTTGCGCCGCTACCGGCAGCTGTACGGGCGCGGCGCCTACGTCACCCCCGAATATTCGGCGTGGCTGCACGAGCGCGTCGGCCCGCTCGTCGACAAGTACGGCCTCGGACGCCCCAGCGAGCTGAGCGCACCGGACGCACCGGTCGTGGCCGATCAGGTCCCTGCGCTGACGTTGTTCTGACGCGCGGCTGTGAGCCATCCCACAAGCTTGTCGGCCGGATTCCGGGCGTAGCGTGAATGGCGACCGTTAAACGACAAAGGGGTCGTCATGGCAGTCGAGCAGAAACTCGAGCGCGTGGTCGTCCGCTTCGCCGGCGACTCGGGCGACGGCATGCAGCTGACCGGTGACCGGTTCACCCACGAGGCTGCGGCATTCGGCAACGACCTTGCGACACAACCGAATTTCCCGGCCGAGATCCGCGCGCCGCAGGGCACGCTGCCCGGCGTGTCGTCGTTTCAAATCCAGATCGCCGATTACGACATCCTCACCGCCGGCGACAGTCCCGACGTGCTCGTCGCAATGAACCCGGCAGCGTTGAAAGCGAACGTGGGCGATCTGGCGCGCGGCGCGACAATTGTCGTCGATGCCGACGAGTTCACCAAGCGCAACCTGGCCAAGGTCGGTTACCCGGCGAATCCACTCGACGACGGCTCGCTCGCAGAGTTCGTCGTGCATCCGGTGGCGATGAGCACGCTGACGCTGGGCGCCGTCGAGCCCGCCGGGGTGGCGAAGAAGGACGGCCAGCGCGCCAAGAACATGTTCGCCCTCGGGCTGCTGTCGTTCATGTACTCGCGGCCGCCGCTCACTACCGAACGCTTCCTGCGTGAAAAGTTTGCGGCCAAACCCGATGTGGCACAAGCGAATCTGTTGGCCTTCCGGGCCGGTTGGAACTACGGCGAGACCACCGAGAGCATTGCCTCCTACGAGGTGTCTCCGGCCAAGCTCCCGCCGGGCACCTACCGTCAGGTCACCGGCAACACCGCGCTCGCCTACGGCATCGTCGCGGCGGGGGAGCGAGCCGGAATTCGCGTCTTCCTGGGCAGCTACCCGATCACGCCGGCCTCCGACATCCTGCACGAACTGGCCAAACACAAGCACCTCGGGGTCACCACGTTTCAGGCCGAAGACGAGATCGCGGGCATCGGGGCCGCCGTCGGGGCGGCCATCGGCGGTGCGCTGGGCGTGACCAGCACCTCCGGGCCCGGTCTCGCGCTCAAGAGCGAGGCCATCGGCCTGGCCGTGATGACCGAGCTGCCGTTGGTCGTCGTCGACGTGCAGCGCGGCGGTCCGTCGACGGGCCTGCCGACGAAGACCGAGCAGGCGGACCTGCTGCAGGCGATGTTCGGCCGCAATGGCGAGTCGCCCGTCGCGGTGCTGGCGCCGCGCTCGCCGGCCGACTGCTTCGACACCGCAGTGGAGGCGGCGCGAATCGCGCTGACCTACCGCACCCCGGTGCTGTTGCTGTCCGACGGGGCGATCGCGAACGGGTCCGAGCCGTGGGCGATTCCGACGCTCGCGGACCTGCCGCGCATCGATGCGGGTTTCGAAACCGAAGGCGCACAAGAGTTTCTACCGTATGCCCGCGACCCGGAGACGCTGGCCCGGCCGTTCGCGATCCCCGGTACCAAGGGGCTCGAGCATCGCATCGGCGGGCTGGAGAAAGCCGACGGCACCGGCAACATCTCCTACGACCCGGCCAACCACGAACTGATGGTCCGGCTGCGCCAGGCCAAGATCGACGGCATCGCCGTGCCCGACCTGGTCGTCGACGATCCAGACGGCGCCGCGGAGCTGCTGATCGTCGGGTGGGGTAGCTCGTACGGGCCGGTCGGGGAGGCGGTGCGCCGCGCGCGCCGCAAGGGCATCGCGGTGGCACACGCGCACCTGCGGCATCTGAACCCGCTGCCGGCCAATCTCGGCGATGTGCTGCGCCGCTACGAGCGCGTGGTCTGTCCCGAGATGAACACCGGCCAGCTCGCCATGCTGCTGCGCGCTCGCTATCTGGTGGACGTGCAGCCCTGGTCCAAGGTGCAGGGGCTGGCGTTCGGCGCCGAGGAATTGGTCGGGGTGATCGGCGCCGCGCTCGACGGTTCGCTCGGCGATCTCGAGCACGCGAAGTCCTACTCCGCCCGCGCGCAGGCCACCTACCGAGGACGCTCATGACGACCCATCTGTCGCTGAATACCGAAACACCTTTGAAGCCGAAGGATTTCGCGTCCGACCAGGAGGTGCGCTGGTGCCCGGGCTGCGGCGACTACGTCATCCTGGCCACCGTGCGCAGCTTCCTGCCGGAGCTGGGCCTGCGCCGGGAGAACCTGATGTTCGTCTCCGGCATCGGCTGCTCTAGCCGGTTCCCGTACTACCTGAACACCTACGGCGTGCACTCGATTCACGGTCGGGCCCCGGCGCTGGCGACCGGGCTGGCGATCACCCGCCCGGATCTGTCGGTGTGGGTGGTCACCGGGGACGGCGACGCGCTGTCCATCGGCGGCAACCACTTGATCCACGCGCTGCGCCGCAACGTCAACCTGACGATCCTGCTGTTCAACAACCGGATCTACGGCCTGACGAAGGGTCAGTATTCGCCGACCAGTGAGGTCGGCAAGGTCACCAAGTCCACTCCGATGGGCTCGCTGGACCATCCTTTCAACACCCTGTCGCTCGCGCTGGGCGCCGAGGCCACGTTCGCCGCGCGGGCGGTGGATTCCGACCGGGCCGGGCTCACCGAGGTGCTGCGCGCGGCCGCCCAGCATCGCGGCACCGCGTTCGTCGAGATCCTGCAGGACTGCCCGATTTTCAACGACGGCTCCTTCGACCTATTGCGCAAGGACGGCGCCGAGCAGCGCCTGATCCCGCTGCGCCACGG
This sequence comes from uncultured Nocardiaceae bacterium, assembly GCA_936936565.1. Taxonomy (GTDB): domain Bacteria; phylum Actinomycetota; class Actinomycetes; order Mycobacteriales; family Mycobacteriaceae; genus CAKZIX01. The sequence continues at coordinate 5,585 of CAKZIX010000177.1, forward strand.
CGAGCCGATTCGCTTCGGCAACGACTTCTGCGTGGTCCGAGCGGGATTCGGGCTCGCCGTCGCTGCGGCCGCCGACGTGCCCGAGGCCGACATCGTGGTGCACGACGCGCACACCGACGATCCCGAGTACGCCTTTGCGCTCTCGCGGCTGTCCGATCAAGATCTCGGTCACGTGGTCACGGGAGTGTTTCGCAGCGTGTCGCGCCCGACCTACGACGACGCCTCGCGTGCACAACTTGCGGCGGCGTGCGCGAGCAACCCCGGTGGGGTGCAGGAGTTGCTGACCGGGCCCGAAACCTGGACGGTTCGCTGACCGAGGGTGCGTCGGCGACGGGAAATCCTGCGCGGGCGAGCTGCAGGCGGGAATAGACCTCGAGAGCTCGGGTAACCGATCGGCATCCGACCTCTGGAGGTGCACGATGTTTCCACACTCGAGCAAGCTTGCCGCCGCGGCCTCCGCTGTCGCGCTGGCGGCCACCCTCGGTTCCGGCGCGGCGCACGCTGCCCCGGCCACCGTGTCCATCGACGGCAACATGCAGGTGCTCGGCCTGAATGTGCTCCACGTCGATGCGCAGGGCACCGGCGACGGCCCCGCCACCGGTACCTACGAAGCGCACGCCCGGCTCGGCAACATGCCGCTGCCCATCAAGGTCGTCGGGCCGGTGACCTGCCTGACGGTGCGCGGTGACACCGTCTCGTTGATCTATCCGATCACCAACGCCGAACCGGTGATGGTGTTCCAGCCCGACGCGATGGCCATCCAGATCACCGTCGCCAAGGGCACCCCGAACCGGATCGGCTACGGCGTACCGATGCCGACCAGTTCCTTCAAGGGCTGTGAGCCTGGCCCGACGCCCCTCGTGTTCGACGGCACCATCGACATCAGCTGATCAGCCGGCCGCGCCCAAGTCCTTCAGCGCCTTCGCGGCGCCGTCGCGGCCATTCGCGCGTGGGCGCTGAATTTGCCGATCGAGGCCGGGCTTGACGGGCGGAACTACGCCCGGCCTGGCGTCGCGACGACTCGCGTAGCCGACTCGCCCGCTAACGCAGCCCGGGCGGATTGTTCAGATCCCGCGCGCTGTAGGTGTCGCACGCCTTGACCTGACCGGTCTTGTAGCCCTGCAGGAACCACTTCTGGCGCTGCTCCGACGAGCCGTGCGTCCAGCCCTCGGGGTTCACCCGACCGGTGGACTTCTTCTGGATCCGGTCGTCGCCGACGGACGCGGCGGCCGACAGCGCGTCGCGAATGTCTTTCTCCGTCAACTGCTTCAGCATCGGCTGGTTGGTGCCGGGAGCGTTGCGCTTGTCGGCGTAGTAGGCCCACAGTCCGGCGTAGCAGTCGGCCTGCAGCTCGGTTTTCACGGCGCCGGATTCGGGGCCTTGCGGATCCTGCTGGGCGCGCCCGAGCGTGCCGAGAATGTTCGAGATGTGGTGGCCCACCTCGTGCGCGACGACATACTCCTGCGCCAGCGGGCCGCCGCTGGACCCGAACCGGGTGGTGAGGATGTCGAAGAACGAGGTGTCGAAGTAGGCGTTGGTGTCCGCCGGGCAGTAGAACGGCCCGACCTCGCTGGTGGCGTTGCCGCATGCCGTGGCCACCGACCCGGAGAACAGCTTGACCCCGGGCTTGACGTACTTCTTGCCGGTTTGCTTGGGCAGTTCCTCGCCCCAGATCTGGTTGAGGCTCTGCGCGGTGAACAGGATGCGGCAGTCCACGTCGCGGTTGGCGTCCGCGCCGGTGCGGCACGCACTGGGATCGATGCCGCCCGACGAGCTCGTGTCACCGCCGCCGGCGCCGGTGAGACTGCCGAGGACGGTGCCCGGGTCGCCGCCGAACAACAGGGTCAGCACGAGCAGAATGATGCCGCCGGCACCGCCGCCGATGGCCAGTTTGCCGCCCATGCCGCCACCGGGAGCACCACTGCCCGATGCGAGTTCGGGATCGAGCTGCATCCCCTCGTTGAAGGTCATCGCGCCGTCGCTTTCTTTCGCAAGGTCGACCGGTTCTCGCAGACAGCTTTCCACGACAGCCCCTCCCGAGCGTGCGGAGCGCGCCGATTGGTTGCCCGCAACGTCGTGCGGGTGTATCGGTTTCGCGGTCGATCGGCCGCTCCGTAGGATCGTCTCTCGACGTCGACGAAAGAATGTGAAAGGACTCTCGTGCTGCGCACCCACACGGCCGGCTCGTTGCGAAGCGAGCATGCGGGACAGCAAGTCACCCTCACCGGTTGGGTTGCCCGGCGCCGCGACCACGGTGGGGTCATCTTCATCGACCTGCGCGATGCCTCGGGTGTGTCGCAGGTGGTGTTCCGGGAGGGCGAGCCCGCCGCGCAGTCGCACCGGCTGCGCGCGGAGTACTGCGTGCAGGTCACCGGCCTCGTCGAGGCTCGCCCGGCAGGCAACGAGAACCCCGACATTCCCACCGGCGCAATCGAAGTCAACGCCACCGAGCTCGTCGTGCTGAACGAGAGCGCGCCGCTGCCGTTCCAGCTCGACGAGCACCCGGGCGAGGAAGCGCGCCTGAAGTACCGCTACCTGGATCTGCGGCGCGAGGGCCCGGGCAAAGCCCTGCGGCTGCGCAGCCGGGCCAACGCCGCGGCTCGTGCGGTACTGGCCGGCCACGATTTCGTCGAGATCGAGACTCCGACGATGACGCGCTCGACGCCCGAAGGCGCCCGCGACTTCCTGGTGCCGGCACGGTTGCAGCCGGGCACCTTCTATGCGCTGCCGCAGAGCCCGCAGCTGTTCAAGCAGCTGTTGATGGTGGCCGGCATGGAGCGCTACTACCAGATCGCGCGCTGCTACCGCGACGAAGACTTCCGCGCCGACCGGCAGCCCGAGTTCACACAGCTCGACATCGAGATGAGCTTCGTCGACCAGGACGACGTGATCGCGCTCGGCGAGGAGATCGTCGCTGCGCTGTGGAAGTTGATCGGGCACGAAATTCCGCTGCCCATCCCGCGCATGACCTACGCCGAGGCGATGCGCCGCTACGGCTCCGACAAGCCGGACCTGCGGTTCGATATCGAGATCGTCGAATGCACCGAGTATTTCAAGGACACCCCGTTCCGGGTGTTCCAGGCGCCGTACGTGGGCGCGGTCGTGATGCCGGGCGGCGCCGATCAGCCGCGCCGCCAGCTCGATGCCTGGCAGGAGTGGGCCAAGCAGCGCGGCGCCAAGGGCCTTGCGTATGTGCTTGTGGGCGAAGACGGTTCACTCACCGGGCCGGTTGCGAAGAACCTGTCCGACGCCGAGCGTGCGGGCCTGGCCGCGCACGTCGGGGCGCAGCCGGGTGACTGTGTGTTCTTCGGCGCGGGCGCGGTGAAGTCGACGCGGGCGCTGCTCGGGGCCGCGCGCAAGGAGATCGCCGTCAAGAAAGACCTGATCGACGAGAGCGCGTGGAGCTTCCTGTGGGTGGTCGACGCGCCGATGTTCGAGCCGGCGGCCGAGGCCACCGAGTCCGGTGACGTCGCGCTCGGGCACAGCGCCTGGACGGCGGTGCACCACGCGTTCACCTCGCCGAAGCCCGAGTCGATCGACACCTTCGACACCGACCCGGAGAAGGCACTCGCCTACGCCTACGACATCGTCTGCAACGGCAACGAGATCGGTGGCGGTTCGATCCGCATCCATCGCCGCGACGTGCAGGAACGTGTGTTCGACGTGATGGGCATCGGTCCGGAGGAGGCACAGGAGAAGTTCGGCTTCCTGTTGGACGCCTTCGCCTTCGGCGCGCCCCCGCACGGCGGCATCGCGTTCGGGTGGGACCGCGTCGTCGCGCTGCTGTCGGGCAGCGATTCGATCCGCGACGTCATCGCGTTCCCGAAGTCCGGCGGCGGCGTCGACCCGCTCACCGATGCGCCCGCCCCGATCACTGCCCAGCAGCGCAAGGAAAGCGGCATCGACGCCAAGCCGAAGGCGAAGAGCGCCGAGCCCAAGCCCGAGTAGCCGACAGCGCGGCGTACGACGGTCCGTCGTGCGCCGTCTACGGACACGCGCACTCGTGTCGGCGAACGCACCCCCATTTGCCAGACGCACCCCCGACATGCCGACCGACACGCCGGGGGCGGCGCAGTGTGGGGTGCGGCTGAGCCGGGTGGGTCGGGAGGCGGCTAGGAGTCGGTGGGGTGGTGGTGGGGGGCGATCACGCCGTTGGTGACGAACCGGAACGCGTACGCGCCCGCGATGAACGTGATCGGCAGCGTCGCAAGCAAACCCACGCAGCACAGCACGAACCCGACGAGGTTGATGCCGATGCAGGCGAGCGCCAGCACCGCGAGCGAGCCGAAATTCCGGGTGGCGAGATCGACACTCGACTTGATCGCCGCGATGCCCTCCTGGCCGCGATCGAACACGAAGTGGAACGTGTAGTACGCGAAATAGGCGACGACCAGTGCCGGCAGGAAGCACAGCAGCGATGCCAGGCCGGTGGCGATGCCGACCAAGCCGCCCGCGAGCACGATGGATGCCAAGCTGGGGAAGCGGAAGAAGTCCCGGAATCCGGGCTTGGCGCCGTCCACCTCGGACAGCGCCCCGCGCACGAACACCGCCTGCACGATCGCGGCGACCACACCCATGATCAAGAATCCCGCGACCGACGACAGGCTCACGTCGATCGCGAACATCGAGTCGCGGGGCGCGGCGAAGCTGAACCCGCCCTGGAGCACCACGAACACGACCAGCGCGGCCAGCGTGAGCAACACCCACACCGCCGCGTTGGCGCGGAACCGGTCGAATCCGTAGCGCAGCGCGGTGCCCACGTTCAGCACCCGAGCCGGCTTGGGCGGCGGTGTGTAGGACGGCCCACCCGGCTGTGCGTACTGCGGTCCGCCCGGCTGTGCGTACTGCGGCGCACCTGGCTGTGTGTGCTGCGGTCCGCCGGGCTGTGTGTGCTGCGGCGCATCCGGCTGTGCGTGCTGCGGTCCGCCGGGCTGTGTGTGCTGCGGCCCTCCGGGCTGTGCGTATTGCGATCCGCCGGACTGCGTGTATTGCGCGGCTCGATTGCCGGCGCCGTACGCGGCCGTGCCGGGTCCTGGGGTGCCAGGCGGTGCGTACTGCGGAGCGGGGTGCGGTCCCGTCGGCGCCCCGATCTGGCCTGGGGGCTGCGCATACCGCGCACCCTGCTGACCTGGTTGATTGCCGGACGCCTGGCCTGCGCTGGGTGGCACTGTGCCTCCCGGTTGTGCGTACGGCGGACCGTTGTACTGCCCGGACTCTCCGGCGGGTCCGGGGGAGTGCGCGTTCTGTCCCGGCGGTGCGCTCCGGCCCCCTGGCGGCGGCGTGTACCGCGTGGTGGGCGGCGCCGATTCTGGGTGGTCGGCCGCGGCTCGTTCGGGACGCTCGTGGCGCCCGGGCCCGGACTGGGTGGACGCGTCGGGATCCGGGCCGACGGGTGCTGCGTGGCGGCCGTCGTCGTCGGACGGGGGTGGCGGAATGGCGGTCATTGCTGTGGTGTCCTTTCCGCCGGGTGGTCCTGATTTCTCAGCAGATTCTCAGCCGAGAGAACCCGACCCGACCTGCAGTGTCAAGATCACCATCCTGACACGCTGTGGCCTGCGCCGACGCGCCGAGCGGGGTCGTCACGAGTCGGTTCGGACGCGCAGAATGGGTCCGGCGCCCACTGATTGCAGGTACTGCCCTCCGGCGCCGGACGGAGTAGGTTTGATGCCGATGACGGCACTATTGGCGCGGCCCGTTGCCGATGTGATCAATGCAGCACAGCAGCTGCTGGCACGCAGAATGGGCGCGTCGGTGAAATTGGTGGATCCGGTCGACCTCGGGGGGAGCGGCCGGACTCTTGTGCTCCGCGTGCGCGTGGCCGAGAACACCTTCTCGTTGCCTCGCACGCTCATCATCAAGGCGGTGCGCCAGTCCGCGCGCGGCGGCCTGGGGGCCGAACCCGGTGTGTCGAGCGTGGATTCGGCATTCCTGCGTGAAGCTGTCTCCTATCAGTTCGCCACCGCGCTGGCCCGCTCCGACCGCCCGGGTCCGGATCTGCTGGCCCAGGATCTGCAGGGTCGCCTGCTGATTCTCAGCGACCTCGGGGTCGGCGCCAAGCTGTCGAAGATCCTGTGCGACGGGTCGCCGGCCATGATCGGCAACTCACTGATGGCCTACGCGCAGGCGCTGGGCCGGCTGCACGCCGCCACGGCGGGCCGCGAAGGCGACTTCACTGCCCTGCTGCGCCGCGCCGAGGTGGCGCACCATTCCGATGGCGTTGCCGCACAAGCGATTACGGCCGCCGACGAGCTGCCCAAGCTGCTCGAGGAGCAGCTCGAACTCACCGTGCCCGACGCGGTGGTAGATCAGATCCGGCGCGGGCGCCGGCTGTTCATCGGCGGACGGTTCCCCGCCTTCAGCCCCGCGGACCTGTGCCCGGACAACGTCATCGTCAACGACGACGTCCGGTTCATCGACTACGAGTGGGGCGGCTTTCGCGACGCCACGCTCGATGTCGCCTATGCGCTGGCGTCGTTCCCGGGTTGCCTGTGCCGCTACGACCTCACCGCAGATCGGGCGGACGCGATGGTGGACGCCTGGCGCGCCGAGGTCGTCGGGATCTGGCCGCAGCTGCGTGACGACGCCGTGCTCGCCCGGCGCGTGCTGGAGGCGCAACTGCAGTGGGTGTGGCTCAGCACCTACTGGTTCCTGCCGGAGGATCACGCGCGCATCGCCGCCGCACGCGACCACGGGCTCACCGCGGCACGATCGCACGCGTTGCCGGCCCGCTGGGCCGGCCTGCGGGATGCGGCCGGCCGCACCGGGTGGGACGAACTGGCCGAGTTCGCGGCCGCGATGACCAGCGCGCTCGAAGCCCAGTGGCGCCCTAAGAAATCCGCTGCAGCCGTTCGAGCAGGTATCGGCGCTCGACGTCGTTTGTAGTCAGCAGCAACGCCGATTCGTAGGCGTAGCGGGCATCCGCGATCCGTCCGACGTCGACCAGGAACGCCGCCCGCGCCGCTTCGTAATACCCGTAGGCGGCCAGCGCCGGTTCCCCCGACAACGCGTCCAGTAGTTCCAGACCGCGTGCGGCACCGTCGGCAAAGCCAACTGCCACAGCGTGATTCAGCGCGACGATCGGCGACGCCCAGGTCTGGCTCAACAGTTCGTAGAGCCCGACGATCTCGCGCCAGTCGGTGTCGGCCCAGGTCGGGGCCTCACAATGCACCGCCGTGATCGCCGCCTGCAGTGTGTAGCGGTCCACGTGCGGCAGGGCTTGGCGCACCAGGGCCACACCGTCGGCGATGGCCGCCCGGTCCCACCGGCTCCGGTCCTGCTCCTCGAGGGTGCGTAAGCGCCCGTCGGCGTCGGTGCGGGCATCGCGGCGGGCGTCGGTGAGCACGATGAGCGCGAGCAGCCCGGTGACGCTCGGATCGTCGGGCACCAGCCGGTGCATCATGCGGGCCAGGTCTTTGGCCCGGTCGACGAGGTCGATCCGCACGAGCCCGGCCCCGATCGGCGCGGTGTGCCCGGTGGTGAACAGCAGATGGATCACCGCGCAGATCGCGTCGAGGCGGGCCGGCAGCTCACGCACCGACGGCACTCGGTAGGGGATGCGTGCGAGAGTGATCTTTTTCTTGGCGCGTGTGATGCGCGCTGCCATGGTGGGTTCGGGCACCACGAACGCGCGCGCGACCTCGGCGGTCGTCACCCCGCACACCAGTCGCAGCGTGAGGGCGACCTGTGCCTCGACGGCCAGCGCGGGGTGACAGCACGTGCTGATCAGACGCAACCGGTCGTCGGGGATCTCCTCGATCCGGTCGAGCGCCACCTCGGCGATGTCGGGATCCGACGGTTCGGCGACGAGCAGCGGGATCGCCTTGCGGAAGGTCTGCTCGCGGCGCAGCAGGTCGAGCCCGCGCCGGTGCGCGGTGGTCGTCAGCCACGCTGCCGGCTTGGCAGGCACACCGTTGCTCGGCCAGTCCTGCAACGCTTTCGCGTACGCGTCCTGGACGCATTCTTCGGCCAGATCGAGATTGCGCAGCAGGCGCACCGTAGCGGCGAGCACGAAGGCCCACTCGCTGCGATGCGCCTGCGCAACAGCCCGCGCGGCGTCGGACCCCGGATCGGTCAAGGTCTCGTCCGCTCGTGCGTTCAGTCGAACGACATGACGGGGCGCACCTCGACGCCGCCGCCCGGCGCCGGCACCTGCTTGGCGATCGCCACCGCGGTGTCGAGGTCGGCGGCCTCGATCAGGTAGTAGCCGCCGAGAGC
>CAKZIX010000178.1 GCA_936936565.1 uncultured Nocardiaceae bacterium
GTGTGCCTGGTCGATGACATCCTTGGGCGGTGAGCCGAGCGCGTTCGCGATGAGTGCGATCGGATGCTTCAGCGCGACGTCGACGTGCGACCGCGCGACCGAGTGCAGCCAGCCCAGCACGCCTGCCGCGTGTTCGGAACTCGTATCCAGCTGCGGCACACCGAGTTCCGCGAGCGTCCGATCGACGAACGCTCGATGCTCTGCGGGAATCATTGCGTCGAGATCGAGCGATGTTCCCTCGGTCGGCACCTTCGCAGGCATCACGATGTCGACGCCGTAGGGCTTTCCGTCGGTGTTGGCGTCCATCCAGTCGAGCACCGCGTCGAGTTCATCGGCGTCGTTGAATCGCACGCACCCGAGCACGCCGAGTCCGCCTGCCCGACTGATCGCGGCAGCGACATGTTCGGACGGCGTGAAGCCGAAGATCGGATACTCGATCCCGAATCTGTCGCTGAGCTCGGTGCGCATGCCGGCTCAGGCTCCCGCAGTGACCGGTGCAGCACCCACACCGTCGTCGGGCGCCCGGAGCGTGGTCTGCTCCTTGGCCCAGCGGTAATCCGGCTTACCGGCCGGCGAGCGCTTGATCTCGTCGACGTACCAGATGCTCCGCGGAATCTTGTACGACGCGATCTCTGCCGACACCACCGGACGCAGGTCTTCGACACTGGGGCGCTTGCCATCTCGCGCCTGCAGCACGGCGGTGACCCGCTCGCCGAACCGCTCGTCCTCGACGCCGACGACTAACGCGTCGAACACGTCCGGATGCGCCTTCAACGCACCCTCGACCTCTTCGGGGAAGATCTTCTCGCCGCCACTGTTGATCGAGACAGAGCCTCGGCCGAGCATGGTGACAGTGCCGTCCTCTTCCACGCGGGCGTAGTCACCCGGGATCGAATAGCGAACGCCGCCATACTCTTTGAACGTCGCCTTCGACTTGGCCTCGTCGTTGTAGTAACCGAGCGGGATGTGCCCGCTGCGCGCCAGCATGCCGACCACGCCGGACCCCGGCTCGACAACGGCACCGTCCTCGTCGAGCACCACGGTGGAGGCGTCGATCTTCACGCGCGGGCCGCCGCTGTGCAGACTGTCTTTGTTCACCATGCCGATGCCGCCGAAACCGGTCTCCGACGAGCCGATCGAATCGCTGATCATCCGGTTGGGCAGCAGCTCCAGGAACTGTTGTTTGACCGACGGCGAGAAGAGTGCCGCGCTGCTGGCGATCACGTACAGCGACGCGGGATCGTACGGCGCCCCGGTGTCCGGATCGCCCGCCGCGAGCGCATCGATCATCGGCCGCGCCATCGCATCGCCGGTGATGAAAATGAGGTTCACACCGAGGTTTTGAATGGTCTGCCACACGATGTGACCACTGAACTCGGGCTCCATCACGGTGCGTCCGCCCGCGAACAAGCTCTGGAAGGTCGCCCACTGCGAGCCACCGTGGATCATCGGCGGAATCGGGTACCGGGTCATCGGCGGGTTGGCGGCGCCGAGTTTGGCCAGGTCCCACTCGTCGGCGACGTACTCGCCGGTGAGGAAGTTGATACCGCCGCCGAGCACCCGCCAGACGTCCTCGTGGCGCCACATGACACCCTTCGGGCTACCGGTGGTGCCGCCGGTGTAGAGGATGTACAGATCGTCCGGGCTGCGTTCGCCGAAATCTCGCTCACCAGACGAGCTCGCAAGTGCCGCTTCGTATTCGACGCCGTCGTACGCGACGTCGGTGCCGTCGGCCACGACGACCTTGGTGCGCAGCCGTGGCGCCGCGATCCCCGCGACCCGGGCGGCGTAGCGCCGCTCGTGCACCAGCGCCACCATGTCCGAGTTGTCGACGATGTACTGCAACTCGTTCTCGACGTAGCGATAGTTCACGTTCACCATCACCGCGCGCAGTTTGAACACCGCGACCATCGCCTCGACGGCCTCGATGGTGTTGCGCGAGTAGATGCCCACCTTGTCGCCCGGCCGCACGCCCTGTTCCTGCAGGTAGTGGGCTAGCTGATTGGCACGCTGCTCGAGCTGGGCGTAGCTGCGTTCGCGGTGCGCGTCGAGCAGCGCGACGCGTTCGGGCATGAGATCGATTGCGTGCTCGACGAGGTCGGCGATGTTGAAGGCCACGGTTAGAAACTAGAACGTGTTACTGTCTGTGGCAAGAGTCACAGCTGCGCGAGGAGTCCTTCGATGCCCGCTTCGGACGAACCCCACTGCCTCGTCGAGCAGCGCGGACACACGCTGATCGTCACGATGAACCGTCCGCACGTGCGCAACGCCCTGTCCGCCGACATGATGGCGATCATGCGCGACGCGTGGGATCGCGTCGATGCCGATCCCGAGATCCGCGTGGCCATCCTCACCGGCGCCGGCGGCGCGTTCTGCGCCGGCGCAGACCTCGAGGCGATGACGGCGGCGCACCCGGGTGATTCGTTCAAGGGCGGCGGGTGGGACCTGTCGCGCATCGACGCCCTGCTGAAGGGCCGCCGGCTCGCCAAACCGCTGATCGCCGCGGTCGAGGGCCCCGCGATCGCCGGTGGCACCGAGATCCTGCAGGGAACCGACATTCGCGTCGCCGGTGAGAGCGCGAAATTCGGTGTGTCCGAAGCCAAATGGGGGTTGTTCCCGCTCGGCGGCTCGGCCGTGCGGCTGCCGCGTCAGATTCCCTACACCGTCGCGATGGACATCCTGTTGACCGGCAGACACATCCGCGCCGCGGAAGCCCGGCAGATCGGCCTGATCGGGCACGTGGTGCCCGACGGCGAGGCGCTGCCGAAGGCGCTGGAGCTGGCCGAGCTGATCGCCGCCAACGGCCCGCTCGCCGTGCAGGCGATCCTGCGCACCGTGCGTGACACCGAGGGGATGCACGAAACCGAGGCATTCAAGGTCGACGCGAAGCTCGGCACCGAGGTGTTTCTGTCCGCCGACGCGAAGGAAGGCCCCCGCGCGTTCACCGAGCGCCGCGCGCCGCGGTTCACCGGCCGCTGACGGCGCTACAGGTACTCGGCACGCAGCTTGCGCTTGTACAGCTTGCCGTTGGGGTCGCGCGGCAGTTCGTCGCGGTAGTCGATCGAGCGCGGCAACTTGAACTTCGCCAGCCGATCCGACGCGAACCGCAGCAGCTCGCCGGTCAGCTCCGTGGTTGCGGCAACTCCCGGCGCGGGCTGCACGACGGCTTTCACCTCTTCGCCCCAATCGGCATGTGGCACACCGAAAACCGCGATGTCGGCGACGGCCGGATGGGCCATGAACTCGCCCTCGATCTCGGCTGGATAGATGTTGACGCCGCCGGAGATGATCATGTCGGACTTGCGATCGCACAGAAACAGATAGCCGTCGGCGTCGAGATATCCGACGTCGCCGAGGGTGAACAGGTCGCCCACCCGCGCGGCCGCCGTCTTCGCCTGGTCCTTGTGGTATTCGAAGTTCGACCCGCCCATCCGCATGTACACCAGACCCGGCTCGCCGGTGGGTACGTCGCGGCCGTCGTCGTCGAGCACGCGGATCACCGAATTCGGCCAGGGCCGGCCCACCGAGCCCGGCTTGCGCAGCCATTCGGCACCGGTGATGGACGTGCCGCCGCCCTCGGTAGCGGCGTAGTACTCGGTGACCACCGGTCCCCACCAGTCGAGCATGCGCTGCTTGACCTCGCGCGGGCACGGCGCGGCGCCGTGAATCATGCAACGCAACGACGACATGTCGTACTTCGTGCGCACCGCCTCGGGCAAGGCGAGCAGACGGTGGAACTGCGTGGGCACCATATGGCTGTGCGTCACCCGGTGCGCCTCGATGCGGGCCAGCATCTCTTCGGGATCCCAGCGGTCCATCAGAACCACCTTGTGCCCCAATTGAATCGAGATGACTACGAAGTTCAGCACGGCCGTGTGGTAGAGCGGCGAACCGCACAGATGCACATGCCCGTCGAACGGGGCGAGCCCGAAGATCCCGAAGAAGCCGCGCGCGGCCGGCGGCACCGTGTCCGGATCCGCGCCGGTGAGCGGGCGCCGAACTCCCTTGGGCCGCCCGGTAGTTCCCGACGTGTAGAGCATCGGGCTGCCCGCGGTCCGCGCGTGCGGGCGGCCCGTGCCGGTGAGCGCGGCCAGCGGGGCGAACCCGTCGATGTCGCCGATCGCGAAGCGGTGCGCCACCCCGGATTCGGCGGCGGCCGCCGCAGCCGCGTCGGCGAAACGCGAACTCGCGACGAAAGCCTTTGCGCCACTGTCTTTCAGGATGTAGGCGATCTCCGGACCGGTGAGATGCCAGTTCACCGTCACCACGTAGAACCCGCATTCGTAGGCGGCGAAGTAGGTGGCCACCAGCTCGGCGCAGTTGTGCGCGAGCACCACCACCACGTCGCCGACCGTCAGGCCCAACGTCTGTAACCCGTTGCCGATCCGGTCCGCTTGCGCGGCCAGCTCGGCGTAGCTCAGGCCGACGAGCGCCTCGCGTTCGGGGTCCGCACGCGCGATATTCCACAGTCCGGGTTCCACACCACGAATCTAGAACGTGTTCTAACTTCCGACAAGGTCCGCGAGCTGTTCGACCTGGGCCACCGAGCGACAAGTCACCAGCAGCATCGTCACGCCCGCCGCCGCCCAGCGGTCGATCCCCGCCCGAACCTGATCGGCGTTGCCGATGATCATCGTCTCGGTGACCATCTCGTCGGGAACCGCGGCGGCGGCCTCCGCCTTGCGGCCGGCCTGGAACAGCGCACCGATCTCGTCGACCGCGTCGGCGTACCCCATGCGCCGGTACACCTCGGCATGGAAGTTCAGCTGCGCGGCACCCATCCCGCCGACGTACAGGGCGACCACCGGTTTCAGGGCCGCGATCTCGCCCGCGACGTCGTCGGTGACCACCACCTGACAGGTCGCCGCGATCTCGAAACCCGTTGCGTCGCCGTCGCGCCGCGCGAATCCCGCGTCGAGCCACTCGTTGTACATCGGCGCCAGCCGCGGCGAGTAGTAGATCGCCAGCCAGCCGTCGGCGATCTCGGCGGTGAGCGCGACATTGCGCGGCCCCTCGGCGCCGAGCCAGATCGGCAGCCGCGCCCGCAGCGGATGCGTGATCGGCTTGAGCGGGCGACCCAGCTCCGAGCCGGGCACCGGCAGCGGGTACGCCGGGCCGGGATTCGTTACCGGCGCAGCGCGTTCGAGCACCTGCCGGACGATCGACACGTACTCGCGGGTGCGCGCGAGCGGTTTGGCGAAGGGCTGGCCGTACCAGCCCTCCACCACCTGCGGGCCGGATACGCCCAGCCCCAGGATCGCTCGGCCGCCGCTGAGGTGGTCGAGAGTCAATGCGTGCATCGCGCACGCCGTCGGGGTGCGCGCCGAGAGTTGGGCCACGCCCGTGCCCAGGCGCACCCGCGCCGTCGCCGCGCCCCACCACGCCAGCGGCGTGAACGCATCCGAGCCCCAGGCCTCGGCGGCGAATACCGCGTCGAAGCCCGACGTTTCGGCGGCCGCCACCAGTTCGCCGACGCCAGTGGGCGGCTGCGCGCCCCAATACCCGAGCTGCAGTCCAAGCTTCACGCCACGGCCTCCTTGCCAGCAGAGTTAGAACCTGTTCTACTCGATGCCGTGGCCGTTGGAAACCTCAGCGCACCGCTGCACATCGGGTTCGACTACACCCGGTCCACCGGACCGGTCATCGGCACGTTCTTGACGGGCCTGCGCGATCGGCGGGTGTACGGCGTGCGGATCGGCGACGGCCGGGTGGTGGTGCCACCCGTCGAATTCGATCCCGAGCCGGTGGACGAGTTCGTCGAAGTCGGCCACGCGGGCACCGTCGTCTCCTGGGCCGCCAACCCGGCACCGTACACCGAACAGCCACTCCCACAGGCGTTTACGTGGGCGCTGATCCGGCTCGACGGCGCGGACACGCCCCTGCTGCACGCGGTCGACGCGCCGGCGGTGCACACCGGCATGCGGGTGCGAATCCGTTGGGCGACAACCCGGATCGGCTCGATCCGCGACATCGAGTGCTTCGAGCCGGACGGCCCTGGCCCGCAGCACGACGAATCCGCCGACCCACCAGGGGAATTGCCGGTCACCATGATCACGACCCCGGTGCAGCTGGGCTACCGGCACAGCGCATCCGCCGAAGAAAGCTTCTACCTGCGCGGCCTGCGGGAAGGCCGGCTGATCGGCGGGCGCACCGGGCCCGGCGGCAAGGTGTACATCCCGCCCCGCAGCGCCGACCCGACCACCGGGGAGCCCACCCGCGAGCAGGTCGAACTGCCTGACCGCGGCATCGTAACGACCTTCTGCATCGTCAACGTCCCGTTTCTCGGCCAGCGCATCAAGCCGCCGTACGTCGCCGCATACGTGCTGCTCGACGGCGCCGACATCCCGTTCCTGCACCTGATCCTCGACTGCGACGCGTCCGAGGTGCGGATGGGCATGCGGGTGGCCGCGGTGTGGAAACCCAAGTCCGAGTGGGGATACACGCTCGAGAACATCGACCACTTCCGGCCCACCGGCGAACCCGACGCCGCCTACGAGACCTTCGAGCAGCACCTATGACCGACATCGCGATCGTCGGCTTCGCCCACGCCCCACACGTCACCGAGGCGGACGCCACCACCAACGGGATCGAGATGCTGGCGCCGTGCCTGCGCGAGCTGTACGCCGAACTGGGCATCACCAAGTCCGACATCGGATTCTGGTGTTCCGGATCATCGGATTATCTTGCCGGGCGCGCCTTTTCGTTCATTTCCGCGATCGACGCGATCGGTGCGGTGCCGCCGGTCAACGAGTCGCACGTCGAAATGGACGCTGCCTGGGCGCTGTACGAGGCCTGGATCAAGCTGCTCACCGGCGAGGTCGACACCGCGCTGGTGTACGGCTTCGGCAAGTCCTCCGCCGGCGACCTTCGCAAAGTTCTTGCCCTGCAACTGGATCCCTATACCGTGGCGCCACTGTGGCCGGATGCGTACGCGATCGCCGGGCTGCAGGCGCGCGCCGGAATCGACGCCGGCAACTGGACCGAGGCGGACATGGCCGCGGTGGCCGGTGGCAGCCTCGACGCGCCGTACGTCGCAAATCCGTTGCGCGCGCACGACATCGCGCCCTACACCGACGGTGCGGCGGCCGTCGTGCTCGCGGTTGGAGACCGTGCCCGTGAACTGTGCGCGCGCCCGGCGTGGATAGCCGGCATCGAACACCGCATCGAGTCGCCACACTTCGGGCTGCGCGATCTGACCCGGTCGGAGTCGACGGCTGCGGCGGCGCGCGCGGTCGGCGTCCACGACATCGACCATGCCGAGTTCCACGCCCCGTTCACCCATCAGCACCTGATGGTCGCCGCGGCCACCGGAACCACCGCCCCGTTCCGGCCGAACCCGATGTTCGCCGCGGGCCTGGAACGCATCGGATTCGCTGCCCGACAGATCTTTACAGGCAGCGCCGGACGAGTCCTCGCGCACGCGACGAGCGGCCCGGCGCTGCAACAGAACCTCGTCATGACCATGGAGGCACGGTGAGTGACAATCGCGCAGCGGTGTTGGGAACCGGCCAGACCCACCACGTCGCCAAGCGGCACGACGTGTCGATGTCCGGGATGGTGCGCGAGGCCATCGACGCCGCGATGCGCGACGCCGAGGTGAGCTGGCGCGATATCGACGCGGTCGTCGTCGGCAAGGCACCGGACCTGTTCGAGGGCGTGATGATGCCCGAGCTGTCGATGGCAGATGCGTTGGGCGCCACCGGTAAACCGCTGATCCGGGTGCACACCGCGGGATCGGTGGGCGGCTCGACGGGCATCGTGGCGGCCAGTCTGGTGCAGGCCGGGGTGCACCGGCGCGTGCTGGCCGTGGCCTGGGAGAAGCAGTCGGAGTCGAATGCCATGTGGGCGTTGTCGATTCCGGTGCCCTTCCACATGCCGGTGGGCGCCGGGGCGGGCGGCTATTTCGCCCCGCACGTGCGCTCCTACATCCGCCGCTCCGGCGCTCCGGACCATGTGGGCGCGATGGTCGCCGTCAAAGACCGGCTCAACGGCGCTCGAAATCCGTACGCGCACCTCAAACAACCCGATATCACGCTGGAATCGGTACAGGCGTCCCAGATGCTGTGGGATCCGATCCGCTACGACGAAACCTGCCCGTCCTCCGACGGCGCCTGCGCGCTGGTGATCGGCAGCGAAGACGTTGCGCGCGGCCGCGTCGCCTGGGTGCACGGCACCGCAATGCGCACCGAGCCGACCACATTCGCCGGGCGTGATCAGGTGAATCCGCGATCGGGCCGCGATGCGGCGGCGGCCCTGTGGCGGGCGGCGGGCATCACCGATCCGCTGCGCGAGATCGACACCGCCGAGATCTACGTCCCGTTCTCCTGGTTCGAACCGATGTGGCTGGAGAACCTGGGCTTCGCCCCCCGAGGCGAGGGCTGGCAGCTCACCGAGAAGGGCGAAACCGCCATCGGCGGAACGCTTCCGGTGAATCCGTCGGGCGGGGTGCTGTCTTCGAATCCGATCGGTGCGTCCGGGCTGCTGCGCTTCGCCGAGGCGGCCATGCAAGTGATGGGCCGCGCCGGCGACCACCAGGTCGACGGGGCCCGAAAGGCCCTGGGCCACGCCTACGGCGGTGGCTCGCAGTATTTTTCGATGTGGGTAGTGGGGAGTGATCGACCATGACAACGACCGAGCTACATCCGGCACGACAGGCGGCGCTGGCGTCGCAGGCGGCGGTGCGTGAGAAGCGCCGCGACGACTGGGTGGCGTTGTTCGCCTCCGACGGGTGGGTCGAAGACCCGGTCGGCCCTTCGGGTTTCGACCCGGAGGGCAACGGCCACCACGGCGCCGAGGCGATCGGAAAGTTCTGGGACATGACGATCGCCAACACCGACTCGATCGAGTTCCGCTACACGGATTCCTACGCCGGGGGCGCCGAGGTTGCCTTCGTCGGCACCGTCCGGTCGATAGTCGCCGGCACCCGGATCGACGCCGAGGGCGTGTTCGTCTACCGCGTCACCGACGACGGGAAACTCCAGTCGCTACGCGCCTTTTGGGAGGTCGAGCGCGCCTTTGCGACGGCCACCCCTGTCACTGCCTAGTTCGGCTCCGCCCGCCCGGATCGTGCGGTGCCCGACGGACACCGCACGTGCGGGCGGTCAGTGCGCGATCGGGCACTTGCCGTAGTCGACCTGCAGTTCCTTGATGCCGTTGAGCCAGCCCGAGCGCAGCCGCCGCGGCTGTCCCACCACGGAGATGTCCGGCAGGTGATCGGCGATCGCGTTGAACATCAGATCGATTTCCAGTCGGGCCAGGTTCGCGCCCACACAGTAGTGCGCGCCAGTCCCACCGAACGACAAGTGCGGATTCGGATTTCGGGTGATGTCGAAGGTGGTCGGATTCTCGAACACGGACTCGTCGAAATTGGCCGAGCCGTACATCATGGCCACCCGCTGGCCCCTCTTGATCTGCTTCCCACCGAGTTCGGTGTCCTGCAAGGCGGTTCGCTGGAAGGCCATGACCGGCGTTGCCCAGCGCACGATTTCGTCGACCGCCGTCGCCGGGCGCTCGGCCTTGAACAGCTCCCACTGGTCGGGGTGCTGAGCGAAGGCGTACATGCCGTGGGTGATGGCGCTGCGGGTCGTTTCGTTACCGGCCACCGCAAGCAGGATGACGAAGAACCCGAATTCCTCGCTGCTCAGTTCGTGTCCGTCGACGTCGGCCTCGATCAGCTTGCTGATGATGTCGTCGGCCGGACACGCGCGGCGCGCCTCGGCGAGTTGGTAGGCGTAGCCGAGCAGGCCCATCGAGGCGGTGCTCGGGTCCACGTCGAACTCGGGATCGTCGTAGGAGGTCATCTGGTTGGTCCAGTCGAACAACTTCATCCGGTCTTCCTGCGGTACGCCAAGCAGTTCGGCGATCGCCTGCAGCGGCAACTCGCACGAGACCTGGGTGACGAAGTCACCGGTGCCTGCGGTGGCCGCGGCCGCCACGATGGATTGCGCCCGGTCGGCGAGCGTGTCACGCAGGCTGTTGACGGCGCGGGGGGTGAACCCGCGCGAGATGAGCTTGCGCAGTTTGGTGTGCTCCGGATCGTCCTGGTTGATCAGGATCACGCGCTGCATGTCGATGTTCTCGCGCGGGATGTCGTCGTGGAAGCGCACGATGGCGGTGTTCTCCCGGCTGGAGAAGATGTCGCTGCGCCGCGAGATCTCTTTGACGTCGGCGTGCTTGCTGACCACCCAGAAGCCGCCGTCGTGGAAGCCGCCCTTGTCGAGCGGCTGGGAGTTCCACCACACGGGCGCGGTGCGCCGCAGTTCGGCGAACTCCGCGAAGGGCACGCGGTCGGCGTAGATGTCTGGATCGGTGAAGTCGAAACCTTCGGGAAGGTTCGGCTGAGCCTGGACCGATTGCGTCACTGCTGCCTCCTGCATCGCCACACCGCGACTCGAACTCCGAGTGGAACACGTTCTAAACGCATTCAAGCACAGCGCGCTGGGCTAGGAAAGGAACTCACGATCCTCCCTTGTCAGGGACGCGAACGTGTTCTAGTTTTCGAGGTGGAAGGGAGTCCTACCCGATGCCGAACCCAGTGATCGTCGAGGCCGTGCGCACCCCCATCGGAAAGCGCAACGGCTGGTTGTCCGGCCTGCATGCCGCCGAGCTTCTCGGCCGCGCCCAGCGCGGGCTGCTCGAGCGGGCCCAGCTGGACCCGATGCTCGTCGAACAGGCGATCGGCGGCTGCGTCACACAGTTCGCCGAGCAGTCCAACAACGTCACGCGCACGGCCTGGCTGCACGCCGGACTGCCATGGCAGACCGGTGTGACGACCATCGACTGCCAGTGCGGATCGGCCCAACAGGCAACGCATTTGATCGCCGGGCTGATCGCCGCCGGCTCGATCGAGGTCGGAGTCGCCTGTGGCGTGGAGGCGATGAGCCGCGTGCCGCTGGGGGCAAATGTCGGCACCGACGCCGCCCGCCGCCGGCCGCACGACTGGAACATCGACCTGCCGAATCAATTTCAAGCCGCCGAACGAATTGCACAGCGGCGTGGCCTATCTCGACACGATCTCGACGAATTCGGTATGCGGTCACAAGCTCTCGCAAAACACGCCTGGGCGGAAGCCAGATTCGACCGCGAGATCGTCACAGTGACAGCCCCGGAACTCGACGGCGACGGCCACGACACCGGCGCCAAACGAGAAGTGGTGCGCGACCAGGGATTGCGCGATACGACCGCCGCCGGTGTCGCCCGGCTCGCGCCCGTCCTCGACGGCGGAATACACACGGCGGCAACCTCTTCCCAGATCTCCGACGGCGCGGCCGCCGTGCTGCTGATGGACGAGCAGCGCGCCCGGGCACTCGGGTTGCGGCCACGCGCCCGAATCCTGGCCCAATGCCTGGTCGGCGCCGAAACCGAGTTCCACCTCGACGGTCCGGTCCAGGCCACCACCCGACTGCTCGAGCGCACCGGAATGTCCGTGCGCGACATCGATCTGTTCGAAATAAACGAGGCTTTCGCGGCCGTACCACTGTCCTGGGCAGCGGTACACCAGCCCGATCTGGACAAGGTCAACGTCAACGGGGGTGCCTTGGCGCTCGGACATCCGGTCGGAAGTACCGGTGCCCGCCTGCTCACAACGGCGCTGCACGAACTCGAACGACGGGACCGGACCGTCGCGCTGATCGCAATGTGCGCCGGTGGCGCGCTCGCAACCGGCACCGTGATCGAGCGAATCGATCCATAGCGGGCGTCGCAGACGAATAGCCGAGCGACCGCAGACATTTGTCAAACGGCCGGATTTGTCAAATAAGTCGGACGTCCGACCTGCCGCCAACTCGACCTTTACGCGGCGTAACTATCCGGAGGCCAACTGCACCCCGTCAGCTGGCAAGCACTCAGCAAACACTACATGACGGGCCCGGGCTGCACGGTCCGTACTCCGGGGTACTAGTATGTTCTCTTGGTGGGGCCGAATTGTCGGCGATACGAACCAACGATCACGACGAAGGAATCGCCTTGGGGGAAACGACGCGAAAAAAATCGATGTCGCCCAATTGTGGGTATTCAGTTACTGAGCCGCTAATATCGATGTTGATACAACCAAGCCAGGTCGGTGGGTTGGCGGCGGAAGGGATATGGGCGGCGTACGATGGCTGACTTCGCGGCGCGGCTGAACAAGCTGTTCGAGACCGTGCATCCTCCAGGGCGCAAGCCGCACACCAACGCCGACGTTGCTGCAGCGTTGACGGAGGCTGGGCACCCGATCTCCAAGCCTTACCTATCGCAACTGCGCTCCGGGCAGCGCACCAACCCGTCCAACGAGACGGTCGCGGCACTGGCCAAGTTCTTCAAGGTCAAGCCCGATTACTTCTTCAACGACATCTACGCGGCCAAGATCGATCACGACCTCGAGCTGCTGTCGCAGCTGCAGGGGTACGGTCTGCGTCGCCTGTCGAGTCGCGCATTCGACCTGTCGGAAGAGTCGCAGTCGCTGCTCACGTCGATGGCCGAGAAGCTGCGCGCCAGCGAAGGCTTGCCCGAAATCCCACCGGACAGCAGCGAGTAGCTCAGCTCTCGAACGCGCGGGCCAGCTCGCCCACCCAGCGCCTCGTCGACACGCCCTCGGGCGGCGCAATCCAGCGCACGTCGACGTGGCGTTCGGTGTCGGGCTCTCTAGCCCATCTGGCGACTACCGCAGCCCGTTCGGCCACCGCCCGCGGCGGGGCGTCGGCACCATTGGGCTCGGCGCCGCGCACGTTGGCCTGCAGATACAGCGCATCCATCACATGCGCTACGTGATCGGACGCCTTCAACACGGTCGTGGTGTGCTGCAACTCGTCGATGACCACCTCGGGGAACCGCCCGGTCATCGCGGCGTGCAGCTTGTGGATCCGGCGGATCAGCAGCTTCGCACGGATCCACACCTCGATCAGGATCCACACCGCGCCCACCGAAATCAGCAGGCTGGCCACCGACCAGGCCCAGCCAGGGCTCGGACGCAGCGCGCTGCCGTCACCGAGTTCGCGCACCGTCTGGGCCGCCGCCAGCACCCCCACCATCGCGGTGCCGAGGGTGAAGATGGAGATGCCGCGTCCGAGCGGAGTCCAGTCCACGTTGCGCACCGCGGTGACGATGATGAACAGCGCACCGGCGATCACCAGCAGCCAATCGACCGGACCGTGCCAGAGGGCGCCGACCACCATGGCCGCCGCGGTGGCGGCATAGATCCAGCCCGCCGTGGTGCGCAGGTCGCGACGCGACGCGATCGGCCAGGCCGCCGCCGCCACCACGGACGTCGCGCCGGTGAACAACACCCAGAACGACGCGGCCACCGTCGCCGCCAACTGGCCCGGAACCCGGTTCTCGTCGACGAGCCCGTCGAGCGTGTCGGCCACCTCGGGAATCGTCACGGTCGCCGCGCCGGCCACGGCCGCCACCGCGACCACGATGGCGACCCGGACGATCGTCGCCGGACGCACCAGGACACGCCCCACTCGAGCACCGGCAGCGATCCACACGGCCAGTGCGGTCAACCAATAAATCACCCAAGCGCCTCGTCGAATCGCAGGACCGACACGCCGGGGCCGCGGTTCGCGAACACCCGCATGCGCGTCAACAACATGC
>CAKZIX010000179.1 GCA_936936565.1 uncultured Nocardiaceae bacterium
ACCACGACTGGGAAGCGGAGACCTACGACGAGAAGTGGCACATCAGCTACGACGAGCGCTGCATCGACTATGCGCGCGATCGTTTCGACAAGATCGCCGGCCAGCAGCGGCTGCCGTACGGTCGTGCCCTCGAATTGGGTTGTGGCACCGGCTTTTTCCTGCTCAACCTGATGCAGGCCGGGGTTGCGTCCACCGGCTCGGTCACCGATCTGTCGCCGGGCATGGTCAAGGTGGCGCTGCGCAACGCCGCCGGGCTGAAGCTCCCGGTCGACGGTCGCGTCGCCGACGCCGAACGCATCCCGTACGACGACAACACCTTCGACCTCGTCGTCGGACATGCGGTACTGCACCACATTCCCGATGTCGAGCAGGCGCTGCGCGAGGTGCTGCGCGTGCTCAAGCCGGGTGGACGTTTCGTGTTCGCCGGTGAGCCCTCCACGGTCGGCGATTTCTACGCGCGCTGGCTGGGCCGCATCACATGGTACGCCACCACCAACGTCACCAAGATCCCGGCGTTGTCGGGCTGGCGGCGTCCACAGGCCGAGCTCGACGAGTCCTCGCGCGCGGCCGCGCTCGAGGCCGTCGTCGACATCCACACCTTCGACCCCGACGACATCGAGGCCGTCGCCCGCGCCGCCGGTGCGGTGCAGGCACGGGCGCACTGCGAGGAATTCGCGGCCGCGCTGCTGGGCTGGCCGGTGCGGACCTTCGAGGCCGCGGTGCCCGCCGAGAAGCTCGGCTGGGGCTGGGCGCGCTTTGCCTACAACGGCTGGAAGACGCTGAGCTGGGTGGACGAGAACGTGCTCATGAAGGTGTTGCCGCGCAAGGTGTTCTACAACGTCGGCATCACCGGCGTGAAGCCCGCCGAGGGCTGAGTCTCCCGGTTTCGCCCGATCATGGACGGCCGTCCCCGTGACCAGGGGTGCTGTTGCGGTGACCATGGAGTTCTGAGTGCGTTGATTGTGGAGTTCTGCGACTGGCGACCTGGGGTCTTGCGGCACGAACTCCATGATCACTGGGCACGGGCATGACGTATCGGTTCTCAGTCGACGACATCGCGTACTTGTCCGGTGCCGACGACGCGATCGCGGCCGTCGACGAGTACGCGTTGAGTTCGTCGTCGCTGGTCGGTGACCTCGCGCGCATTCGGGCCTGCTACGGCGATTGCGCGGGTGCCCTGGTGGAGACGGTTCGTTTGCGGCGCAAGGCCGTTGGCAAGCTCGACGGCACCGGGTGGCTGCTCACCGATGATGCGCTGCAGCAGGCCACGCCGTCGGCGGTCGCGGCACATCGGGCCCGCCGGCTCGCGGGCCGCGCGGTGCACGACGTCACGTGCTCGATCGGAGCTGAGCTGGCGGCGCTCGTGGGCGCCGCTGATCGCCGAGGACGCCTTCTCGACGACGGCGGCCGCGACGAATCCGGTCGTGGCGCACGGCGGCGCCCGGGACCAGGTGGCGGTGCGGGCGGACCCGACGAGCTCGGCTGCGAAACAGGCGGGGAAGGTGCACCTGGTGGCGACCAGCGCTGGCGCGGGAGCAGTGTTGGCCCGCCACCGGCTGGCCCGACGCTGGTGATCGGCAGCGACCTGGACGAAGTGCGGCTGCGCATGGCGGCGCACAATGTGCCCGGCGCCCTGCTCGTTCGTGCGGATGCCTTGGTGCCGTGCACGAAAGATACTGTGGTGCTTGCCGATCCGGCACGCCGTGTCGGCGGGCGACGCGTCGCCGATCCCGCGGATCTGATGCCGCCGTTGCCCGCGCTGCTGGAGGTCTACGCCGGCCGCGACCTGGTGGTGAAATGTGCGCCCGGACTCGATTTCGATGCCCTCGACTGGCCCGGTGAGATCGAGGTGACCTCCCTCGACGGCGGCGTGCGCGAAGCCTGCCTGTGGTCGCCCGGACTGTCCGACGGAACACGTAGGCGCGCAACGGTACTCGGCCGCTACGAGGTGACCTCGGCGGAGCCCGACGACATTGTCGAGCGGGCGCCGGGGGAGTGGATCGTCAATCCGGACGGTGCGGTGATCCGGGCCGGCCTGGTGCGCCACTACGCGGCGCGCCACGGGCTTTGGCAACTGGATCCGCGCATCGCGTTCCTCACCGGCGACACGGTGCCCGCCGGGGATCGGGGTTTCCGCATCCTCGAGCGCCTGAAATTTTCGGAAAAGGCATTGCGTCAAGAACTTTCACGCCGCGACTGCGGATCGGTGGAGATTTTGGTGCGCGGCGTCGACGTCGACCCGGACGCCCTGCGCAAGCGCCTGAAATTGCGTGGCAGTCAACCGCTTTCGCTAGTGATCACCCGAATAGGTGACAGTCCAACGGTTTTCGTGTGCGAGGCTGCAGCGGTCCGTTTGTGAGCGGTTGGCGTCGGATCTGGGCTCGACCGGCACCTTGCTACTCGCGGCGCGGTCACCGCCGCAAGCGCAGCGCGTGGCCGGAACGTTGCTGCTGGACTCCGAGGGTCTGTTGCTGCGCTACCGTCATCATCGCGGTCGCCAATGCTGCGCCAGGGCCGGTGACGGTCCTGACATCCGATCCTCGTGACCTCGAGCGACTGCGCCGTCCGGACGTGCTGATCGTCAGTCTCGGCCGTGGGGCTTGAACACGAACAGCTCGCCGATGGCGGTCGCCGTGACCACCTCGCCGTCGGGCCCGACTGCGGTTCCGATCGTGAAGCCCTTGGCTCCGGGCAGCGGATCGGTGTCCAGGGTGTTGCCGTTGCTGGTGTCGAAGGTCAACAGCGACAACGCATCCGGGGTGCCGACCACCGTGTAGCCGACGTTGCCGCTGGTCTGCGCGGGCACGCCCAATTGGGTGAGATCCTTGCGCTCCCAGGCCACTTCGGCGCGATCGCCCTTGTCGCGCAACGCAACCAGGTGCCCGCCGCGCCCGGCGGCAGGGATGATCAGCCCGTCGGGCGAGGTGGATTGGCTGCCCAGCGGGGTGTAGCCGAGGTCGTAGATCCAGCGGGTCTGACCGTTCGAGGTGTCCAGCGCCCACAGCCGGTTGCGGTTGTCGTTGACGTAGACCGTCTTTCCGTCCGCCGACAGGTCTGGGCTGGAGGCGCTGCCGCCTTCGAGCATGTCGGCCGACCACAGCTGCTTCACCTTCGGGTCCGCTCCGCCGCTGTACTGCAGTGCCACCAACGAGGCCGTCGGCGCGCCGAGCCGCCACACGGTCGTGTAGAAGGTGCCCGTCTTGATGTCCATGGCGGGGGTGTTGGCGACTGGGCAGCCTGCGGTGCCGGCGAAGCAGTCGGGCAGGTTCAAGTTGTCGGGGATGATCGGGTGGTTTGGCTGGCGGATCGGGTCCAGGTTGCCGAGCAGCGCGAAAGGTGAGGCCACGTGATCGCCCGTTTGGCGTGACAGCACGTACACATAGCCCAGCTGCGTGACGAACAGCAGGTTGCCGTCCGGGGTGAACTGCGCCGAGATCGGGGTGCCCACCACGGGGGTGCGCCAGCGGGGCTGGCCGATGTAGTTGTAGGACCACATTGCGCCGCTCTCGCCGACGTAGGCGTTGGTTTCGCCGTCGATCGTGGGTGTGGAGGCGACCAACCCGGGGTTTTGCCGGTTGCAGTAGCGCTTGCGGCCGTTGTCGATGACGAAGGAGTAGAGGTTGCAGCCGGTTTCGTTGTTCGAGGTGACGAACATCTGACCGGACTTCGAAATCGAGGGGTATGCGGTGACCGGGCCGCCGGTGGGCCGGGTCCACGCGAGCTCGAGCGCGCGGGCGCCGGAGACGGGGCTGTAGTCGCTGTTGCGCGCGTCGGCATGGATGCCGGGCCAACCGCCCGCGGAGAGGATGTCGTCTTCGCTGTTGTCGTCACCGCAGCCGGCGGCCAGCAGCAGCACCGCCAGCAGCGCACCTATTCCCCGTCGCACCCGCCAAACACTACGGGCAACCGCCCGCGTCCTCGGAACTCGCCCTGGTGGATGAGGCGCTCGCCGGTCGCTAGTCGACGCTGGTTCGGCGCTCCGACGGGAATCGCCCGAACCTGCCGCGTGCTGTGAGGTCATCGAAGGCAGTGCTTCGGTGGTGTGCGGCCTACGGTGCGCCGCCGGTCTGTACCGGGTTCGGTGCATCGCTCTCGTGTGGCCCGGCGTCCGGTGCGTCGCCCGGCGTGGACCTGACGTTCGGGCGGGAAGCTCCCGAACCGGCCGAGCGCAGCGAGGCCATGAGGCACGACGTTCCGGGCGCGTCGCCCGGTCTGGACGTAGGGAGCGCTTACGAGCGAAGCGAGTGCGACCGGAGGAAGACCGGGCGGGAAGCGCCCGGAACCAGCCGAGCGCAGCGAGGCCATCAACGCAGCGAGGCCATACAACACAGTAGGATCGCGGCTCATGACGAGCATGTGGGGCGCGCCGCTGCACACCAGGTGGCGTGGTTCGCGCCGTCGCGACCCCGAGCAGGCGAAGTTCGTGACGTTGGCGTCGTTGCGCTGGGTGCTGAAGAACAAGGCGTACACCCCGTGGTACCTCGTTCGCTATTTCCGGCTGTTCGCGTTCAAGTTGAAGAATCCGCACATCGTGTTGCGCGGAATGGTGTTTTTGGGCCGTCGTGTGGAGATTCATGCGACGCCGGAGTTGTCGCGTATGGAGATCGGCCGTTGGGTGCATATCGGTGACGGCAACGCCATCCGTTGCCATGAGGGTTCGTTGCGCATCGGTGACAAGGTGGTTTTCGGCAAGGACAACGTCGTCAACACATATCTGGACATCGAGATCGGTGGGTCCACGTTGGTCGCGGACTGGTGTTATATCTGCGACTTCGACCACAGGATGGACGATGTCACCATGTCGATCAAGGATCAGGGCATCGTGAAGAGCCCGGTCCGTATCGGCCCCGATACCTGGGTCGCGGCGAAGGTGACGGTCTTGCGCGATACCCGGATCGGGCGTGGTTGTGTGCTCGGCGCGCACGCTGTGGTCAAGGGTGAGATTCCAGATTTCAGTATTGCGGTCGGCGCGCCTGCGAAGGTTGTGAAGAACCGCAAGGAGGCGTGGGAGGCCGGGGCTGAGGCGCGCGCTGCTTACGTCGCTGCGTTGGAAGACATCGAGCGTAAGAAGGCGGGCGTCAACGGTTCAGCCGGGGCGTAGTGCCGCGAGCAGAGTTGCCGTGATGGTCGCGCCGGCGTTGTCGGCGTCGAGCCGGCCCGCCGCGATTTCGGTGGCGGCGGTGTGCACGATCCCGTGGAACACGGCGAGCTGCCAGCTGACAGGTTGATCGCTGCGGAATTCGCCGTCGGCGCGGGCCCGTTCGAGAAACGTGCCGACGGGGGTCATCAGGTTCGTGTGCGCGGCGAGTATGCGTTCGGGCGGGAGCGCGCGTTCGGCGGCGACGAGTAGCGAGCCCGAATCGGCGACGAGTTGCCAGCACGTGTCCACCAGGCGCCGCAGCGCGTCCCGCGATGGACCGGAAAGATCAACTGCCGCAATCGCTTCCTGGGCCGTGTCGAGAGTGCGGGTGACGACGGCGTTGACCAGATCGGCGCGGGTGCCGAAGTGTGTGTGCAGGGTGACCCGCCCGACCCCTGCGGCCGCGGCGATGTCGGCCAGGCTGGCATCCGGATCGCGGGCGAGCGTCAGCCGTGCGGCGTCGAAGATGGCGTCGATATTGCGCAGCGCGTCGGCGCGGCGCGGTTCGGACTTGGTCCGCGTGGCCATGCGATTCCCCTCTTGTCGAACAGTGGTGTTCAGTTTAAGCTACCGATAACCCGAACACTACTGTTCAGCTTAGGAGAGGTCCGTGACCGCCGCCATCGCCGCAACGCCAACCCACACCGAAACCCGCCGGTACTGGCCGATCGTCGCCGCGGTCGCGCTCGCCGTCTTGACGGTGGTGAACCCGGGACCGGACGGTGTCGAACTCGCCGCCGGCGCCGACCTGGCCCAGATCGTCGCGGCATCGGCGCTCGTCTACCTGGGCGCCGCCGCGCTGCGCAACCAGGCGGCCGCCTGGCCGGTGTTCATCGGCGAGTTCGTCGCGATCACCGTCGGTGACATTGTCGGCTTCGACTCGACCTGGCTATTCTTCGCCGCCGCAGTTGTTTTCGTCGGTTACGGCCTGGCGACGGGGGCCTTGCGGCCGCGCCACGGCCTGCCGCTGCAGACCGTCGCGATGCTCGGTTTCGGCGCGATCGCCGTTGCCGCGCTGGCCGCCAGTCCGACGATCGGCGCCTATCTGGTGGCCGCCGGCCTGTTCGGCCACGCCGCGTGGGATGTGCATCACCACCGCACCAACCGGGTCGTCGTGCGGTCGATGGCCGAGTTCTGCGTCGTCCTCGACACGCTGCTCGCCATCGCGATCATCGCCGCAACCCTCCTCTGAATCGCGAGCCGCGTAAGCCGGCCGGCCCCGCCAGGGGTCGGCCGTATTGCGTTGCTACACAAGCTCGTTGAGTGCCTTCGCGTAGGCTTCCTCGCTCTTGCGGGTCTGAGCCTCGATCGATTTCTCCACCAGCGCGCCGACGCCGAAAATTTTCACCGACACGTCGAGCTCGTTGACCTTGTCGACCGTCCCGTCGCCGTTGTCGGCAGCCCGGATGACGCCGGCGATCGAAATCTTGCTCGCCAGCGTCGCGGGCGTCACCGAGTACGACCACGTTCGAGCGTCCGGGTCGTAGACGCCGGCATCGGTGATCGTCTGGGTCTCACCCAGCAGTTTCCGCACCGGTCCGGGCGCATCTACCGGGTGTTCCATCCGTATCGTTCGCGAAAACGCTTGCGGGAACTCACCATTGCGCTCGACGATGTCGACCGCCACGGCACCCGACGCGAGCGCGCCGGTGCGGGTGTTCGCGTCGGAGGCATACAGCTCCCAGAACCGCTCGACGGAGCAGTTGATCCGGGTGCGCACGGTGAACTTCATGATCGGAGCGTACGTCGGGGATGAGGAGCATGCGGTCTTCTCGTTCGAGCTCGTCGTGTGCGCGCATCTCGTCAACGAGAGCGTGCGTTCTCGCACGGCGCATCGGATAAGTCGACCAGCTGAATGTTCGTAATTGTGGGCTATCGTGTGGTCATGCGACTGCACATAAGCATCGATGACGACGTCGTCCGCCGTCTCGACGAGCAGGTCGGTGCCCGGGAGCGGAGTACGTTCATCGAGCGCGCGGTGCGGCGCGAACTGGACTATTTGTCGCGGATCGAAGCGCTCGACAACGCGATCGGAGCCGTCGCCGGGGAGCACGAGTGGGACGACGATCCGGCGGAATGGGTGCGCAGTCAGCGCTCGGACGCACGTCGCGCCGGATGAGTGTCGTACTGCTGGACACAACCGTGCTGATCGACGTGCTGCGTGCGCGTCCGGCGGCCGACCGCGTCCGGTGCATGATGGTCGACGGTGACACCCTGATCACCTCAGCGATCAACGTCGAAGAAATCGTTCGTGGGTTGCGGCCCAAAGAAGTTCGTGCGAGCGACGCGCTCTTTGCGGCGCTGCGCATCGTGCCCGTCCGGCGCGCGGAAGCCGAGATGGCAGGCCGCTGGCGGCGTGAATTCGCGGCGTCCGGCACAACCCTCCGTCAGGCCGATTGCCTGATCGCGGCGTCCGCCGTCGGGGTTCGCGCCCGGCTCGCGACTGGAAATCCGAAGGACTTCCCGATGCCGGAACTTGCGGTCGAATCGTGGCCTGTGGGTACTTAGTTCCCCGGATCCCGTTCCGGCAGCGGCCGTTCCACGATCACCGGCCGCCCCAATGCGTGCCGCACCCGGCGCTTGGCCGACTCGTACACCCCGGCGGTCTCCGAAGCCACGACGCCCCAGTCGAATTCCTCGGTCAGCCGGGCCCGTGCGGCGAGCGCGCGGACCTGGGCCGATCGGGGGTCGTCCAAAACATCGCGCACCGCGTCGACCAGCCCGACGACGTCGGCCGGCTCGAAGGAGCGTCCGGTGACGCCGTCCACCACGGCTTCACCGAGTCCGCCGGCGGTGGAGGTGACCAGCGGCGTGCCGGCCGCGGCGGCCTCCAATGCCACGATGCCGAAGGGTTCGTAGCGGCTCGGCAGGACTATCGCGTCGGCGACATGCAGCCAGCCGAGCAGCTCGGCGTGCTCGAGTTTGCCGACGAACGTGACGGCCTTGGTGACGCGATGTTTCTTCACCAGTTCGCCCAGCCATTCGGCCTGCGTGCCTTCGCCGGCGATGGTGAGCGTGGTCCCGGGATGGGAACGGCGAATCCGTGGCATCGCGGCGATGGCGTCTTGGATGCCCTTCTCGTATTCCAGCCGCCCGACGTACAGCAGCTGGGCCGGTGCCAGCCGCGGCGCGCGTTCACGGAACTGCCACAGCCGCACGTCGATGCCGTTGCGGATGACGGTGACGTTGCGCAGTCCGGGCCCGTAGAGCCGTTCGACCTCGTTGTGCATGGAGCCGGAGCAGGTGATCAGCGCGTCGGATTCGTTGGCCAGCCACCACTCGACGGAGTGCACCTGGCGGTTCACGCGCCCGGACACCCAGCCACTGTGCCGTCCGGCTTCGGTGGCATGGATGGTGGACACCAGCGGCACGTCGTAGAACTCGGCGAGCGCGATCGCGGGGTGGGCGACGAGCCAGTCGTGGGCGTGCACGACGTCGGGCTGCCAGCCCTCGCCGATGCCCGGTTTCGCCAGCCCGACACCGGCGCGCATCATCGCGTGGCCCATCGCGAGAGTCCAGGCGAGCATGTCGGTGCCGAAATCGAAGCAGGGCGGGTCTTCGGCGACGGCGACGACAAGCACGCCGTCGGCGACGTACGAATGGGTGGGATGCGTGGCCGAGTCGGTGCCGCTCGGGCGCCGCGAGAGCACGACGACCTCGTGCCCGGCGGCGGCGAGTTCGGTGGCCAGATGGTGCACGTGTCTACCGAGGCCGCCCACGACGACGGGCGGATACTCCCACGACACCATCAAGATCTTCATGCAACCCCGCTTACGTGCGATCTAGGTAGTCGGCGCGCGTCCAGCCCGCCGAACAACCCGTCGGCCTGGCTCCATCCTGCCGCCAAACGCTCCGCTTTGGCGAGTTGACCCGAGCCCACCGCCTCGGCGATCTCGCGGACGGCGTGTGCGTGCAGGTGCGCACGGTCCCTGGCATACCCGGCCGCGGAATCCTTACTCACCATAAACGCCCAGTCGCTCTGCACGGCCAGAATGGCCTCACGGAGCAGTTGGTCGGCAACGCGATTGCGGCTCCCGGCGTCGATCTTGTCGACGGTGTCCAGCGCCAGCCGCACGATATCGGCGTTCAGTTCGACCAGGTCCTGGACCTGCTCACCGGCCCACACGCGCCAGTCTTTGCCCGATCCCCAGGACGAATCGGCCAGGTCCACCGGTTCGGGCGCGGCGCGTTCGGCGGCGTTTTCGTGGCGCGCCATGGACAGCAACTGCTCCACCAGCCGCGTGGCGCGCTCGATGCCCGCCGCCAGGCGTTCCTCGGCGACGCGGCGGCCGACCGATTCCTCCATGACATCCAACTGTAGATGGCGTGCTGATTTTGTCACTTCTTGGTCAATTCAGGGCGTTTGGAGTCCGTAGCGTCCACGTCGCAGGGTTGGAC
>CAKZIX010000180.1 GCA_936936565.1 uncultured Nocardiaceae bacterium
ATCTGGAGAACCTCTGGGAAGGGGGGGGGGGTCGGGAGGGGGGGTGGAGGGGGGGGGAGGGGGGTGGATGGGCGTGGACGGGGGTGATTGGGGGTGGTACGGGGGTACTGGACGTTATCCACAAGGGCGGAGTTATGCACAATCGTTGCGGGAGGGGTTCGGGGGTGGCGCGGGTGGGTGAGTATGTGTGTATGGATGTGCCCCAGCCGGTTTCGCGGCGTGACGCCCATGCGATCGGGCTCACCGATGCGGTACTCGGCAGCAGAGATTGGCGACGGTTGCGGCGCGGCTTCTACGTGCCGGCCGCCACTGTCGACGCTCTCGACCCGGTCCAACGTCATCTGGTGCTGGCGGTCGCGGCCGTGCGGGCAAGCAGCGACCAGGCGGTGGTAAGCCACGCCAGCGCAGCGGCGATGCACGGACTTCCGGTGTGGGGCCTGGCGCTGACACGTGTCCACTTGACCAGAGATCGCAAGTCCGGCGCGCGCAAGAGCCGAACCGTCGAATTGCATGGCGGGCCACTTTCTGACGACGATGTCGTTGCCGTCGGCGATTTCGCAGTGACGACCGTCGCGCGAACCGTCGTCGACATCGCCCGATCAGCTCCGTTCGCGGTCGCGGTGAGCATTGGCGACGCGGCGCTGTCGCGGGGCCTCACCGATCCGCCCGCACTCGATCGGCAGGTGGCGCGGGCGGTCCATCGCTACGGGGTGTCGGCGGCGCGCGCCGTCGTTGCCGCGCTCGACGGACGCAGTGAGAGCCCCGGCGAATCTCGACTGCGCATTGCCCTGGCTGATCCGAGAATTCCGGCACCGCAGCCGCAAGCGACGATCCTCGATTCCGACGGGCGCTTCGTCGCACGTGTGGACCTGCTGTTGGCCGAACTGGGCGTGATCGTGGAGTTCGACGGGAAGATCAAGTACGGCAGACAGCTACGGGGCAGCAAGCCGGTAGAGCAGGTTGTCTACGAGGAGAAGCTGCGTGAAGACCGGCTCCGAGCCCTCGGCTGGATCGTGGTCCGGGTGACCTGGCACGACCTGGAAGACCACACCTCGCTGATCAACCGAATCCTCGCCGCCGCCAACCTGGGCCGCAGACAAGCCCGAACCGGCACCTGGATAGGGGGCAGCCGGAACTCACAGACCTGGTAAAAGTCTGCAGACTCGGCAACCGCTGTGAAGGTGGCTTGGGTCTGTGAAAACTACGGCTAACCGCGGGTGGGTCGGATGGCGAGGCCGACGACGCGGCTCACCAGCATCACCACGTACCCGAGACCGGCGATCTGCTCGAACATCACGATCGCCCGCGCGCCTGCGGTGACCGGGACGATGTCGGACAGCCCCGTCGAGGTCAGCGTGGTCACCGACAGGAACAACAGTTCCATCCAGGTTCGTTGCGCCGCAAAGCTGTTCGGGTCGATCGCCTGCGCCACCACGAACAGGTGCGCAAAAGCCCACGCCACCAGGGTGAACGTCGCCCCGACCGCCCACAGCTCGTCGCGGGTGATCTCGTGGTCGGCGAGCATGTACACGAGCATGCAAATTGCGGCGTAGAAATACAGCGCGGCCTCGAAACCCGAGGACCAGCCGAGCAACTGCGGCAGATCGAAAATTGTTTGGGCGAGCAACAATCCGGCCGCCGGCGCGGCCAGCAGCGCGCCCACCCAGGTGAGGCCGGGGGAGAAGCGCACCGCCCACAGGGCAAGCAGCACCACTGCAATGCCGAACGCGTTGAACGCCGCGCGCCCGATCCCGGAGCCCTCCATGAACGGATACACGGCGATGCCGAGCATTTGCACTCCGAACAGCAGCGCGGAGGGGTGCTTGCGAAGCCATGTCACGGCGTCACTGTATGCGCGGGGTGCTCGGCGCGAGCCGCATCCGGAATGTTGCGGCGCTGCGGCGGTGCGCTGTGGGCCGGTAGCGTGGGGCGAGTGCGACTGACGGACTTCCGGGAATTGGTGGCTGGCGAGTTCGGGGCGGCGCGTGGTGACGCGCTGCTGCGCGACCATGTGTTGGCGACGTTCGGGCGCACCGGAGCGCAGGCCGTCGAGGACGGCGTCGACCCGCGGGACGTGTGGCGCGCGCTGTGTGCGGAATTCGACGTCCCGCGTTCCCGCTGGTAACACCCGCACCACCCCGGCGTGTTGGGTTGACTCGAACATCTGTTCCCCTATTCTCGGTGACACGCGAACTTGTCGGTACCTGCCTCTAACGTGACCGCCAACCGTTCGACCCATTGACGAGCAAAGGGGAAACAGATGGCTCCGCAGGCCTTCGATCGCGAAAAGGCGCTGGAACTGGCGCTGGCACAGGTCGAGAAGAGTTACGGCAAGGGCTCGGTGATGCGCCTGGGTGAGGAAGCGCGCCAGCCGATTTCGATCATTCCGACGGGTTCGATCGCGCTCGACGTGGCGCTCGGCATCGGCGGTCTGCCGCGCGGGCGCGTCGTGGAGATCTACGGCCCGGAATCCTCGGGTAAAACGACGGTGGCGCTGCACGCGGTCGCCAACGCGCAGGCCAACGGCGGCATCGCGGCGTTCATCGACGCCGAGCACGCCCTGGATCCGGACTATGCTCGCAAGCTCGGGGTGGACACCGACGCACTGCTGGTCGCCCAGCCGGACACCGGTGAGCAGGCGCTCGAAATCGCCGACACCCTCATCCGGTCCGGCGCGCTGGACATCATCG
>CAKZIX010000181.1 GCA_936936565.1 uncultured Nocardiaceae bacterium
CTCCGCAGTGCGCGGGTTGGCCAGACGAATGTGCGCGTCAGTTGGGATGACGTCGCCGTTCGCGTCGTCCAAATAGTCCGGCTCGGCGTACTCGTCGCAGGCGTTCGAGAAGACCACGCCCATCTGCGCGGCAGCGGCGATGAGCGAGCCGGTCCCGACCGTGCCGAGCAGGCCGAGCACCGCGAACACGACGGTATCGACGCCGTCGTCTCCTACGCCACCGATCTCTTCGACGCCGCCACCGTCGCCGGGTTCGCCGAGCGTTTCCTGCGCGTGCTCAATGCCGTTGCGGCCCAGCCGAACGTATTGATCCGCGACATCGGCGTGCTGGACTCCGACGAGCAGGCCGTAGTGCTGCACGGCTGGAACCGGACCGCGCACGCACTGCCGGCAGGTTCGGTCACGGAGTGGTTCGCCGCCCGCGTCGCCGCCGCCCCCGACGCCACGGCCCTGGTGTACGAGGGCGTCGAGTACACCTACGCCTGGTTCGCCGAATCGGTGAATCGCCTGGCCCGACTGCTGATTCTGCGCGGCGTCGGCCCGGAGTCGCTGGTTGCCGTCGCGATGCGCCGCTCGGTGGACATGGTGGTCGCGTTCTGGGCCGTGCTCGAGGCGGGCGGTGGGTATGTGCCCATCGATCCCGATCATCCGGCCGAACGCATCGCCTACGTGCTCGACACTGCCGATCCGGTGTGCGTGCTCACCACCTCACGCGACGCCGTCGACACGGCGCTGCCCACCATCGCGGTCGATCTGGTCGACTTCGATCTGCTCGGCGAGCCTGCTGCGGTCGCCCGTCCGCTTGCCGCCGATGAGCGCAACGGTGTTGTGCACCAGGGCAATACCGCGTACGTGATCTTCACCTCCGGATCGACCGGGCGTCCGAAGGGCGTGGCGATCAGTCGCGGCTCGATGGCCAACCAGGTCGCGTGGATCAGCGCCGAGTACGGCCTCACTGCCGCCGACGTGGTGCTGCACAAGACGCCGGCGACATTCGACGTCTCGGTGTGGGAGCTGTTCGCCACGCCCACCGTCGGCGCCACCATGGTGATCGCCACCCCTGACGGCCACCGCGACCCGGTCTACCTGTCGGAACTCATTGCGCGCCACGGTGTCACGATGACGTCCTTCGTGCCGTCGATGCTGTCGGTGTTCGCCGGCTCGGCCACCACCGAGGAATGCGCATCGCTGCGGGCGGTGCAGGTGGCCGGCGAGGCATTGCCGCCCGCTACCATCGCCGCGTTCCGTCAAATTTCCGATGCCGAGGTGCACAACCTCTACGGCCCAACGGAATTCACGGTGCATGCGACGGCATGCGAGGTCACCCAGCACGTCGGCGGTGCCGTGCCGATCGGCCGCCCGGTGTGGAACGCGCACACCTATGTGCTGGACGAGGGGCTGCGGCCGGTGCCGGTGGGCGTACCGGGCGAGCTGTACCTCGGCGGTGCGCAGGTGGCCCGCGGCTACTTCGGCCGCCCGGAGCTCAGCGCCGAACGCTTCGTTGCAAACCCCTTCGATACCAACGGGTCTCGTCTGTACCGCACCGGCGACGTGGTGAAGTGGGTGGTGCCCGCGGGCGCCACCGCCCGCACCACACCGGTACCCGGGCAGCTCGTGTACATCGGCCGCTCCGACTTCCAGGTGAAGTTCCGCGGGCAGCGCATCGAACTCGGTGAGATCGAAACCGCGATCCTGGCCGATCCCGCGGTGAGCCAGGCCGTCGTCCTCGTCGTCGACACTCCCACCGGCGACCAGCTCGTCGGTTACCTCGTCGCGCCGGGCGGAATCGATCTGGCCACTGTGAAGGCGGGCCTCATGCGCCGCCTGCCCGTGTACATGGTGCCGACCTCCCTCATGCGTCTGGATGCGTTGCCGCTCAACGCATCCGGAAAACTCGATCGCAAGGCCCTGCCCGCCCCGATCTTCGAGGTGCGCGAGTTCCGGGCACCGTCCACCCCGATCGAAGAGATCGTCGCCGACGTCTTCGGCGAAGTTCTCGGCATCGCGCGGGTCGGCGTCGACGACGACTTCTTCGAGCTCGGCGGCAACTCGCTCATCGCGACCCAGGTGGCGTCGCGGCTGGGATCGGCGCTCGATACCCGGGTGCCGGTGCGAATGCTGTTCGAAGCGTCGACGGTTGCCGCGCTCGCGGCCCGCGTCGAATCGCACGCCGGCGACGGGGCGCGCAAGGCGCTGGTGGCCCGCGAGCGTCCGGAACGCATCCCGCTCTCCCTTGCGCAGCAGCGCATGTGGTTCCTCAACCGGTTCGACACCGCGTCCGCGGTGAACAACATCCCGGTGGCGATTCGCCTCACCGGTGAACTCGACGTGGCCGCACTACAGGTAGCGGTGATCGACGTGATCGATCGGCACGAGTCGCTGCGCACCGTGTTCCCCGAGTCGCCAGATGGCCCGGAACAGGTGATTCTGGACGCGGCGCAGATCGTTCCGGACCTCACCCCGGTGCCGGTGACACATGCCAACCTCGCCGATCACCTGCTCGAGCTCGCCCTGGTCGGCTTCGATGTCACCTCCGAAGTGCCCTTGCATGCAAGGCTTTTCGAGATCAGCGAGGCCGAGTATGTGCTCGGCATGGTGGTGCATCACATTTCCACCGACGGTTGGTCGATGGGCCCGCTGGCGCGCGATGTGATGGTCGCCTACGCTGCCCGCACGTCGTGGGAGGCGCCGTCATGGTCGCCGCTGCCCGTGCAGTACGCCGACTTCGCGTTGTGGCAGCGCGAGGTGCTCGGTTCCGAGTCCGACCCGGAATCGCTTATTTCCCAACAGGTTCGGTACTGGTCCGGGCAACTCGCCGGGTTGCCCGACCAGCTCGATCTGCCCTCGGACCGGCAGCGTCCGGCGATCGCGAGCTATCGCGGCGGCACCTACGAGTTCGTCATTCCGGCGGGCACACACCGCCGCCTGATGGATCTCGCCCACACACACAACGCGTCGCTGTTCATGGTGGTGCACGCCGGGCTCGCACTGCTGCTCTCGCGCCTGTCCGGCACCGCCGACATCGCGATCGGAACACCGGTCGCCGGCCGCGGTGAGGCGGCTCTCGACGAACTCATCGGCATGTTCGTCAACACGCTCGTGCTGCGCACGCAGGTCGAACCGCAGACCCGATTCGTCGACCTGCTGAAGTCGGTGCGTGAGGGCGATCTTGCGGCGTTCGGCCACGCGGACGTGCCGTTCGAGCGGCTCGTCGAGGTGCTCAATCCGGCGCGCTCGCAGGCGCGGCACCCGCTGTTCCAAGTGATGCTCACCTTCCAGAACACCGGTCAGGTCGCCCTCGAACTTCCCGGCCTGCGTGTTGCGGGCGTCGATTTCGACGCCCAGCTCGCCAAGTTCGACCTGCAGCTGACGCTGTCGGAGTCCACTACCGACGTCGGTGGACCCGGCGGCCTGGCAGCCGAATTCTCTTATGCCACAGATCTTTTCGATGAGCCGACGGTCGCGGTCTATGCGCAGCGGCTGGTGCGCATCCTCGAGGCGGTCGCGGCCGATCCGGTGGCCCCGGTCGGAGACGTGAGCTGGGTCGATCCGGCCGAAGTCGCAGCGCTCGCCGCGTGGAACGACACTGCGTTCCAGGTCGACGAAGGGGCCACGCTGGTGTGGCTTTTTGCCGCTCAGGCGGTGCGCTCGCCGAATGCGGTGGCGGTGTCGTTCGAGGGTGAGTCGCTGA
>CAKZIX010000182.1 GCA_936936565.1 uncultured Nocardiaceae bacterium
CCGCACGACCTCGGGTTATCTCCGATGGACGTTCATCGTTGGTGCTTCACGGTGTACTCATGAGTGCTCGTTACCTGTTCTCTAGGTAGTGCTTCACGGCTGAGACATCCGGTTGCCCGGTGACTCGTAGCGCTCTGCCGAATGCTCGGCGCCGTTCTGCCTTCGCCAGACAATCCAGTTCGGGATGCAGCCACGCGCCCCGGCCGGGTAATCTGCGCCGCGGATCCGGCACGACGACGAGCTCTCGTGCCACGACCCTCAGCAGATCGACGGACAGCGTCCGCTCGCGACAACCGATGCAGGTACGCATCGGGAACCGCGGCTCGTGCTGAACCTCAGAACACTCTACCGCTGACCCTGCCGGATCACTGCATCGCGGGTCAGCCTCGGTGTGCCTCGCTGCGCGTCCCGCGTTCGGGGCCGCCGCGCCCGGACGTTTCCGGGCCTCGGTCGGGGGCTGCGTCGCTGCGGATGTCGATGCGCCATCCCGTGAGCCGCGCCGCGAGGCGTGCATTCTGTCCTTCCTTGCCGATGGCCAGCGAGAGCTGGAAGTCCGGCACGATCACCCGGGCCGCGCGGTTCTCGGCGTCGACCACCGTCACCGACACAACCTTCGACGGCGAGAGTGCATTCCCGACGAACTTGGCTGGATCTTCGTCGAAGTCGATGATGTCGATCTTCTCGCCGGCCAGCTCGCTCATCACGTTGCGCACCCGCTGGCCCATCGGGCCGATACAGGCGCCCTTGGCGTTGAGCCCGGCCACCGTGGACCGCACCGCGATCTTGGAGCGATGCCCGGCCTCGCGCGCGACCGCGACGATCTCGACCGAGCCGTCGGCGATTTCGGGTACCTCGAGCGCGAACAGCCGGCGCACCAGGTTCGGGTGCGTCCGCGACAGCGTGATCTGAGGGCCGCGATGACCCCGCGATACGCCGACCACATACGCCTTGAGCCGCTCACCGTGCTCGTACTGCTCGCCGGGCACCTGTTCGGCCTGCGGGATGACGGCGTCGGTGCCGGTGGCGTCGCTGCCGATCCGTACGACGATGTTGCCGCGCGCGTTGGCGCGGGTGTCGCGCTGGACGACGCCGCCGACGATCTCGCCCTCGTGGGTGGCGAATTCGCCGAAGGTGCGCTCGTGCTCGGCGTCGCGCAACCGCTGGAGGATGACTTGGCGCGCGGTGGTGGCCGCGATGCGCCCGAACCCCTCCGGCGTGTCGTCCCACTCGGAGATCAGGTTGCCGTCGGCGTCTGTTTCGCGCACGAGCACCCGGACCACACCCGTCTTGCGGTCGACTTCGATCCGCGCGTTCGGGTGGTGGCCCTCGGTGTGCCGGTAGGCGGTGAGCAGCGCCGATTGAATCGTCTGGATGACGGTCTCGATCGGGATGCCCTTGTCGGCCTCGATGGCCCGCAGCGCTGCAATGTCGATGTTCATGACGGTGCCCCCTTCGTGTCCTCGGCTGCCTCGATGTCGATGGGTGGTGATCCGGGCACCGGTCGCCCCCGCGCGACGCCGCCCGCCAATTCGAGCTCGGCCGCGCTGGGCCGCGCGAACTCGACCTGTACGACCGCGTCGGTGATGTCGGCCAGCGCGACGGCTTGCACGGCAAGCTTCCCGCGGGTGTTGGTCACCAGGTTCACGGTCCCGTCCGCGACGGCGCCGATGCGCGCCTCGACGGTGGTTTCCCCGACCTGCGCGCGGACCTTGCGGCCCTGGGCGCGCTGCCAGTGGCGTGCGAGCGTGAGCGGCCGGTCGATGCCCGGCGTGGTCACCTCGAGTGTGTAGGGCACCTCGGTGAACTCGCCGCTGCTGTCCAGCGATTCCGACAGCTCGCTGCTGAGTTCGGCGATGGCATCGAGGTCGGCGCCGTCGTCGGCGTCGACGAGAATCCGAACAACCGATCGTTTGCCCGCAACGTTGACCTGCACGTCTTCGAGGTCGAAACCCCGGCGTGCCACTGGGTCGGCGACCATCTCGCGTACCCGCTGCCTGGACGGGAAGGGCATCTCTGTTCGGGCTCCTGTTTCAGTTGTCGTCTTTTGTTGTTCGATCATCAAGCGTAACGCGCATTATGGGTGACCTCGCGCAACCTGGCGTCGAGCGCTGCGGCGAGGCTGGCACGATGGTGGCCGTGCCGATCGACCAACCTCTGCCGCGCCGCGACGTAATGCGGTACGCCGGTGCCGCTTTCGCCGCTGTCGCGGCCGCCGGGTGCACCGGCGGCAACGAACCGGAGCCACCGAAAATCGACGTGCTGGCGGAGTTTGCCGCGGCCGCGCGGCGCGACGCGCAGCTGGCCGGCGCACTGGCGATCGGGTTGCCCGATCGACAGGCGGCGCTCGGCATCGTCGCCGCGGAACGCACCGCGCACGCCGAAGCGCTGGAGACCGAGATCGCCCGCGTCACGCCGCCGACATCGACGACCGGCACGCCGAGCACGACGGCACCGGTGGTCGACGTGCCGCCGTTCGAGGCATTCGTCGCACAGTTGACGACGTCGGCGCGCCGCGCGGCGGACACCGCGCGCACGTTGTCGGGATTCCGGGCGGGACTGCTGGGTTCGATCAGCGCAGCCTGCGCGGTGCACGTGGGGGTGGTGCTGCGATGACACCGGCACGCGTACGAGCAATCGACATGGTGAGGGCCGCTCGTGCCGCGGCCGAGCGAAGCGAGGCCCCGGCATGAGCGGTCCCGAAC
Organism: uncultured Nocardiaceae bacterium; assembly: GCA_936936565.1. Classification (GTDB taxonomy): domain Bacteria; phylum Actinomycetota; class Actinomycetes; order Mycobacteriales; family Mycobacteriaceae; genus CAKZIX01. Next base: position 2,703 of record CAKZIX010000182.1, read on the forward strand.
AGCAAGCGCTGGTCGATGCGCTGCACGCGGAGTATGCGGCGGTGTTCGCCTACGGCGTGGTGGCGGCGTTCGCCAATCCGGACCGGGCGGGCGCGGTGGCCACGGACGCCGCGGCGCACCGGGCGCGCCGCGATGCCACGGTGGATGCCCTGACGGCGGCGGCGGTGCCGGCGCCGCCGCCCGCTCCCGGTTACACGGTGCCGTTTCCGGTGGCCGACCCGGCGTCGGCGGCGCGGCTTGCGGCGCAGGTGGAGGCGGATTGCGCGACGGCGTGGCGTTCGGTGATCGAGCGCGCCGAGGCCGAGCCGACCCGCCGCACCGCCGTCGATGCGTTGACCGAAACTGCTGTGCGCCTTGCCCATTGGCGACGGATTGCGGGAACGGCACCGTGGACGGTGCCGTTCCCGGGGACGCCGTGAGGCGCGCTCGGGCCGCGGATCGGGAGGTGGCTACTCGGTGACGATCGCGATGGCGAAGCCGTCCCAGCCCTTGCTGCCGTCGGTCTGGATCGCGGTGCCGTCCAGCCGCGGGGACGACGCGATCAGCTCCAGCACCTCGCGGCTGCCCTGTACGGCCGCGTCGCCCTCCGGGTCGGCCACGTTGCCGCCCCGAATCACGTTGTCCACCACGATGATCGCGCCCGGGCGCGTCAGCTTCAGCGCCGCCCGCACGTAGTTGGCGTTGTTCACCTTGTCGGCGTCGACGAAGACGAAGTCGAACGGCTCGGCCGCGTCGGCCTCGACCGTCAGCAGCGTTTCCAGTGCCGGGCCGACGCGCACCTCGACCCGGTCCCCCACCCCCGCCGCCTCCAGGTTCGCCCGCGCCACCGCCGCATGCTCGGCACTCAACTCCAGCGTGACCACGTGCGCGCCGGAGCGCGCCAGCCACACGGTGCTGTACCCGCCGAGGGTGCCGACCTCCAGAATCCGCTTGGCACCGATCGATTTCGCCAGCAGGTAGAGCAACTTGCCCTGCGGCGGCGACACGTCGATCGCCGGCAATCCCGCCTCGGCGTTGGCCCGCAGTACACCGGTCAGCGCCGCGTCCGCCCCGACGAGGGTCGCAGTGAGGTAGTCGTCGACATCCTTGGCGGAATTCGTCATGACTCCATCATGCCCACGCGGGCGTCAGGGCGCCTGCTGCACCGCTGCGACCACCCCGTCGGCGGGCACCTCCACCGACTCGCCGGTGAACCGGTCGCGGACCTCGGCCTTGCCCTCGGCCCAACTCCGTCCGACCACGACAATCCTTGGCACACCGAGCAATTCGGAGTCCTTGAACTTCACGCCCGGCGAGGCCTTGCGGTCGTCGAGCAATACGTCCAGGCCGGCGGCGGACAGATCCGCGGCGAGCTTCTCGCCGCCCTCGCGGGAGGCGTCGTCCTTGTTGGCGATCACGACGTGCACGTCGAACGGCGCCACCTCGGCCGGCCAGCGCAGGCCCTTGTCGTCGTGTTGCTGCTCGGCGATGACCGCGACCATGCGCGAGATGCCGACGCCGTAGGAACCCTGGATCAGGCGCACCGGCTTACCGGTTTCGCCGAGCACGTCGACCTCGAAGGCATCGGTGTACTTGTAGCCGAGCTGGAAGATGTGCCCGATTTCGATCCCGCGCGCCGCGACGAGCGGGCCGGCACCGTCCGGCGACGGGTCGCCATCGCGGACCTCGGCGGCCTCGACGGTGCCGTCCGGAGTGAAATCCCGCCCGGCGACCAGGCCGAACACGTGCTTGCCGGGCTCGTTGGCGCCGGTGAGCCACGACGTGCCGGTCACCACGCGCGGGTCGACCAGGTAGCGATCGAAACCGGCTGCGCCGGGACCGATGTAACCCTTGTGCAGCGTCGGGTTCTTCGCGAAGTCTTCGTCGGTGAACAGCGCCACCGACGACGGCTCGAAGGACGCCTCCAGACGCTTCACGTCGACCTCACGGTCGCCGGGAATGCCGACGCCGACGATTTCGCGCTTGCCGTCGGCGTGTGTGACGGTCACGACGATATTCTTCAAAGTGTCGGCGGCCGTGAAGGTTCCGTCGGCGTTGGCATTGGCCCAGTCGACCAGCGATGCGATGGTGGGAGTGCCGGGGGTATCGCGCACGACCGCCGCAGGCCGGCCCTCGATCGGCAGTTCCGGCGGCGCGGGCGTCACCACGGCTTCCACGTTGGCCGCGTACCCGGATTCCACGCAGCGCACGTAGGTGTCCTCGCCGACCGGGCTGTCGGCCAGGAACTCCTCCGACGCACTACCGCCCATCGCGCCCGACGTGGCGGCCACGATCACGTACTTGACGCCGAGGCGATCGAAGATGCGCTGGTAGGCCTCGCGGTGCGCGTGGTAGCTGTTCTTCAGACCGTCCTCGTCCAGGTCGAACGAGTACGAGTCCTTCATCACGAACTCGCGCCCGCGCAGGATGCCGGCGCGCGGACGTTCCTCGTCGCGGTACTTGGTCTGGATTTGGTACAGCGAGACCGGTAGATCCTTGTAGGAGTTGAACTCTGCCTTGACGGTGAGCGCGAACAGTTCCTCGTGCGTCGGGCCGAGCAGGTAGTCCGCGCCCTTGCGGTCCTTGAGCCGGAACAGCGCGTCGCCGTACTCGGTCCACCGGTTGGTCTGCTCGTACGGGTCGCGCGGCAGCAACGCCGGCAGCGAAATCTCCTGGGCGCCAATTGCGTTCATCTCTTCGCGGACCACACGCTCCACCTCGCGCAGCACCCGCAGGCCCAGCGGCAGCCACGAGTACACGCCGGGCGCGATGCGACGCACATAACCGGCGCGCACGAGCAGCTTGTGGCTCGGCACCTCCGCGTCCGCGGGGTCGTCGCGCAGGGTCCGGACGAACAGCTGGGAGAGGCGTGTAATCACGGGTGACCAGCATACGGCGCCACCAGCGCAGTACTGTGCTTGGTCGTGCTGATCCTGCTGCCCCCGTCGGAGACCAAGTCGGACGGCGGGCGCGGTGGCCCGCTCGACCTCGACGCGCTGTCCATGCCCAAGCTCAACGGCATCCGGCGCGGTCTGCTCGACACCCTCGCCGCGCTCGATCCGGAGACGGCGCGAGCGGCGTTGGGACTGGGCAGAACTCAGGACGACGAGCTGGTCCGCAACGCCACGCTGTGGACCGGTCCGACCACGCCGGCGCTGCGCCGCTACACCGGCGTGCTCTACGACGCGCTCGACGTCGCCGGGTTCACGCGCGCTCAGCAGGCCAAGGCCGCCGTGCGCCTGGCCATCGGGTCCGCCCTTTTCGGGGCGGTCCGTGCCACCGATGCCATTCCCGCATACCGGCTTTCGGGCAACACCAAGCTACCCGGCTATCCGACGCTGTCGGCCACCTGGCGCTCCGAACTTCCGGCCGCGCTGGCCGCCGAGGCCGACGGCGGGCTGGTCGTCGACCTGCGCAGCGGCAGCTATCAGCAGCTGGGCCGCGTGCCCGGCGCCGTCACCGCGACCGTGCTCACCGAACACTCGGACGGCTCGCGAACCGTCGTGAGCCACTTCAACAAACACCACAAGGGCTTGCTCGCTCGCGCGCTGGTAGTCAGCCGGGCGGAACCATCGACGCTCGACGGGGTCGCGCGGGTCGCATCGAAAGCAGGGTTGCGCGTGGAGTTGGGTTCCGACAGCGAACTCGTTGTGCTCACCGCGCCAGCCGGGTAGTACTTCGACGCTCCTAGGCAACTGGTCTGACCACCTGACCTGGCACGTAGGTTCGTAGTACCCACCCGTTCCAACCCGCCGCTGTCCCGGGTCTATTCGGGACGCGATCGCAGCCCTCCTGCGCGTATAGCTGGGGCTTGCGCTCGCGGTCGCGGATCTTGGTCGAAGGACGTGAGATCGGTTCCACCGTCACCAGCCGCGTCGAGCACGAGAACGTCCGGTTCCGGGCGCTGACAACGGCCGAGGGTCACCGTCATCTCGCGCCGCACGCGCAGCTCGGCGGGAACGAATCGCCGGCGTCGTAACGACAAGTGTGTCACTCGACCAACTCGTGCTGGTGTTCCTGCGCGTCGGCAACCTGGGCCGGCGTGAACCGGATGAGCAGCGCAATCAGGCCGGCGACGGCCACGAAAGCCGCGCACCCGACCAGCGCGAACGTGTAGCCCTCGCCGAGCGCGCCGAGTTGCGCGTCGTTCATCTCGGCCGGGTCGCCCGAACTGCCGCCGAGCGACAGCGTGCGCGAGGTCGCCAGTGCACCGACGACGGCAATCGCGATCGGGCCCGACAACGTCTGCGCGACCTGTCCGACGGCGGTGAGCGGGCCGATCTCGGTGTGCCGCACGCCCGCGATGGCGCACAGCGGCAGCGGCACCGCGACGAACCCGACCCCGAAGCCGATCCCGACGACCAGCACGAACAGGTGCGGCCAATAGGTCACGGTGCCGTCGAGCGTCGAACCGTCCAGCAGCCCGGCCACCATGATCGCCGCGCCGGCGAGCACGAGCCAGCGCGGCGCCACCCGCGCGACCAGGTTCGACGCCAGCGCACTGCCCGCACCGATTCCGATGGCGAACGGCACGAACGCGATGCCGGCGTGCAGCGGCGAGTACTTCAAGACGTTCTGGATGAACAGCGCGACGAACAACGTCATCGCGGTCAGCCCGGCGAACCCGAAGAAGATCGCGATCAGCGTCGCGACCCGGGACGGGTCGTGGAACAACCGGAACGGCAGCAGCGGGTTGTCTGCGGTGCGCTCGACGACGAGGAACGCGACGAGCAGCACCGCTCCGGCGACGAACGACCCGATCACCGCCGGGTCGCCCCAGCCGAGTTCGGGCCCTTCGGTGCCGCCGAACACCAGCGCCGTGCAGGCCAGGGTGCCGAGCACCGATCCGGCGATGTCGAGCTGCAGCCGGTGATGCGCGCTGTCCCGCAGGACCAGCAGCGCGCCGGCGATGATCGCGGCCCCGATCGGCACATTGATGAGAAACACCCAGCGCCATGACAATTCGGTGAGCAGCCCGCCGATGATCAGCCCGGACACCGACCCGATGCCGGTCATTGCGGCGAAGATCGCGATCGCCTGATTGCGCACCTTGCCGGGCGCGAACGTCGTCGCCACCAGCGCGAGCGCCGTCGGCGACGCGATCGCCGCGCCGGTGCCCTGCAGGGCCCGCGCGGCCACCAGCATCGTCTCGTTCATCGCGACACCGCACAGCAGCGACGACACGGTGAACAGCCCGACGCCGCCGAGGAACATGCGTTTGCGCCCGTACGCGTCACCGAGCCGGCCGCCCAGCAGCATCAGGCCGCCGAACGTCAGCGCGTACGACGTCACCACCCAGTTGCGGCCGGCGTCGGAGAGCCCGAGTTCGTCCTGCAACCGTGGCAATGCCAGCAGCACCACGGTGCCGTCGAGCACCATCAGCAACTGCAC
>CAKZIX010000183.1 GCA_936936565.1 uncultured Nocardiaceae bacterium
GGGGCCCGTTGACGAGCAGGGTCGGGAAGCGGGCCGGCAGGACCGACGGCTCCTCGGTGGTGCCGTCGTAGTTGGGCCGCATGTCGACGGTGTTCTCGTCGATGTCGGCGAGCATCTCCATCGCCAGCGGGGCCAGGCGGCATTCGGTGTATCGCGAGGCCGCCGGGCCGAAGTCCGGGGATCCGTAGTTGCCGTGGAAGGCGATGAGCGGATGACGCAACGAGAACGGCTGGGCCATCCGCACGAGGGCGTCGTAGAAGCGGTTGGCGGCGTAGGCCGCCAGGGCCGCGACCTGATCGGGGTCCAGCGACGGACGCACCGTGGCCCGCGCCGCCGCGACGTCGGCCGCCGTCACGTCGGCGGCATCGACATCGCGGCGCATCGCGGCCAGGGCCGCCTCGCGCAGCAGCGCGGCGCAGTCCGCGGCGGAGTAGCCGTCCAGTTCGGACGCGAGGGCAGCCAGGTCGACATCGGCGGCCAGCGGCACCGACTTGCCCGCGGTGCGCAGAATCTCGGTGCGCGCCTGCGCATCCGGCGGCGGCACGAACACCAGCCGCTCCAGCCGGCCCGGCCGCAACAGCGCCGGATCGATCAGGTCGGGCCGGTTGGTGGCACCGAGCACGACCACATCGCGCAGCGGCTCCACACCGTCGAGTTCGGTGAGCAGCGCGGCCACCACCCGATCGCCCACGCCGCCGTCGGTGCTCTGCCCGCGCCGTGGTGCGAGTGCGTCCACCTCGTCGAGGAAGATCAGCGACGGCGCGGAATCCCTTGCCCGCTGGAACAATTCGCGAACCGCGCGCTCCGAGGCGCCGACCCATTTGTCCATCAGCTCGGCGCCCTTGACCGCGTGCACGCTCAGCTGCCCGGTGCTGGCCAATGCCCGCACCAGGAAGGTCTTGCCGCAGCCCGGCGGCCCGTACAGCAGCACTCCGCGCGGCGGATCGACGCCGAGGCGCGCGAACGAGTCGGGGTGGCGCAGTGGCCACAGCACTGCCTCGGTGAGTGCCTGCTTGGTTTCCACCATGTCGCCGACGTCGTCGAGGCCCAGGCTGCCGATGGCCAGCTCCTCGGCGCCCGACCGCGACAGCGGCCGGATCACCTCCAGCGCGCCCACCAGATCGTGCTGCTCGAGCCGCGGCGGCTGCGCCTGCCGGCTGGCCCGCGACGCGGCGCGCAGCGCGGCCTCCCGGCACAGCGCCGCCAGGTCCGCGACGACGTAACCAGGTGCCCGCGAGGCGATTTCGTCCAACCGTAGATCACCAACCGGAACCTTGCGAAGCAACAACTCCAGCAACGCCTTTCGCGTGGCGCCGTCCGGAAGCCCAAGGGTCAGTTCACGATCGCACACGTCGGGTGCGCGGACTCGCGTGTCGACACCGCCAGGGTGTGCCGAGGTAGCCACGAACGCGACACCGGCCGTCGCGACGGCGCCGCGCAGCTGATCGAGAACCAGCGTCGCGACCGGCTCGGCGACGGCGGGCAGCAGAGCGTCGATGTCGGTGATCAGCAGTACCCCGCCGCCGGCGACCTGAGCCACCGCTTCGCCCACCGCGCGCAGCCGCCCACCCGCCTCGGTGGCACCCACCGTCGGGCCGTCCAGCTCCACGACGCGGCGCCCCGCCAGCACGCTGCGCGCCAGCGTCGCCTTGCCGACGCCCGCCGGCCCGGTGATCAGCACGCCCAGATGTGGTGTGGCACCGAGCGCTTTCAACAATTCCGGTTCGTCGAGCGCCAGGCGCAGCCACTCCTCGAGCTTGGCGGCCTGCGCCTGGGCACCGACCAGGTCGGCCACCGGAACCGTCGGCTCCGCGGCGGCGGCGACCGGCGCCGACGCGACGTACACCGGTTCCGGGGAGCCCCAGTCCACGGCGGTGTTCGGCTGCACGCTGACCGGCACGCCGGCCGGATCGGTGGCGGTGACGGTGAGCAGCTCGGTGGTCCACGCCACCCCGAACGATCGCGAAAGCGCTTGTGCGGCAGCGGCTGTGCTCGTACCCGGACCCAGATCGCGGGGGAGCAGCGAGATCGTGTCGCCGACCGTGGCCACCTTGCCGAGCAGCGCCTGGCGCAACGTGGCGGGCGGGATCGACTGCGTCGCCAGCGTCGACCCGCTGACCGCCACCCGGCGCGCGCCGTACACCGTCGCCGGGGCCACCACGACGGCGGCGGCCTCCTTGATCCCGGCGTTGGACAGCGTGACGTCGTCGAGCAACGCAATGCCGGTCGGCGTGCCGGACGGTGCCAGCCCCACCACCGCCGCGGTGCGCCGCGCGCCGATCACCGAGATTCCGTCCCATTCCCGAAGTCCCAACGCGGCCAGCGCCTCTGGATGCAGCCGCACGACGCCGCGGCGAGTGTCGGCGGCCGAGGTGTGCAACCGCGCGGTCAGCGCAAGATCGGGCATGGTGTCCATCTTGCCCCCGCCGGCCGTCATGCAGGGGCGTCTAGGAATTCGGGCGGCGCAGATCGGAAGAG
>CAKZIX010000184.1 GCA_936936565.1 uncultured Nocardiaceae bacterium
CGACGCCGATCGCCCGCTCGCCGACGCCATCACCGCCACCACCGAGCGGCTCGCCGCCGCCACCGCGCGTGCACCCCTCTCCGCCGAGTTGATCGCCCGTGCCGAGCAACCGTTGCTGGGGGTGTGCCTCGGGCACCAGGGCATCGTCGTCGCCGCGGGCGGCACCGTGGGCCGGGCACCGCAGCCGCGGCACGGCTATCTGGACCGGGTAGCGCATTCGGGAACCGAATTGTTCGATGCCATCCCGCCCGACTTCACCGTGGTGCGCTATCACTCGCTGGCAGCCGAGCCGCCGCTGCCGCCCGCGCTGGAGGCCACCGCATGGTCGAGCGACGGGGTGATCATGGCGCTGCGGCACCGGGATCGGCCGCAGTGGGGTGTGCAGTTTCATCCGGAGTCGATCGCCTCCGAGCACGGGCACCGGCTGCTGCGCAACTTCGCGTCCCTGTCCGGGTCGAAACCTCGTACCCGCAAACAGCTTTCGGCCACGCTTCGGCGTGATCTCACGCCGCGCCGGTACCGGCTCAACACCGCCGTGCTGCCCCGCGCAGTGGACACCGAGTCGGCCTTCGAGCTGTTCTACGGGGCTTCCCCGCACGCGTTCTGGCTCGACAGCGAACGTATCGAACCAGGACTGGACCGGTTCTCGTTCCTGGGCGACACGTCCGGACCGCTGGCGCAGGTCGTGCGCTACAACGTGGGCGACGGCTTCGTCGATGTGGACGGCGAGCAGGTGCCGGGGACCGTGTTCGACTATCTCGGGGCACAGCTGCGGGTGCGCACCGTCGGCAGCCACGACCTGCCGTTCGACTTCGCCTGCGGCTATGTCGGCTGGTTCGGCTACGAAATGAAGGCCGACTGCGGCTCCCCGAATCGTCACGTCGCCGATACCGACGATGCGTGCTGGCTGTTCGCGGACCGGATGCTCGTCGTCGATCACGTCGCGGGCAACACCTACGCGCTGGCCCTCGACGACGACACCGACGGCTCGCGCGCCTCCGCGCGCGCCTGGCTGGCGGCGACGCTGACGGCGCTCGACGCGATCCCGAGTTGGCAGCGGCCGGCGCACGAGCGCGCCGCGGCCGCGGAGGTGGAGCCGCTACTGGATCGCGACCGCGAGCGCTACCTGGCCGACATCGCCGTATGCGACGAGAAATTGCGGGCGGGCGAGTCCTACGAAATCTGCCTGACGAACGCGCTCACCGTGCCCGATGCGGTATCCGGCTGGGAGCTGTATCGCGCGCTGCGACATTGCAATCCGGCCCCGTACGCGGCCTATCTGCGGGTCGGCGACGTGAGCGTCGCCTGCTCGTCGCCGGAGCGGTTCCTCAAGATCGACCGGCTGCATACCGTGGAAAGCAAGCCGATCAAGGGCACCGCGCCACGCGGGACGACGGCCGCCGACGATGCCCGGCTGGCCGCCGAACTTGCCCAGAGCCCGAAAACGCGCGCCGAGAATCTGATGATCGTCGATCTGCTGCGCAACGACCTGGGCCGCGTCTGTGAAACCGGCACGGTCGCGGTGCCCACGTTGATGGCCGTCGAGTCCTACCCGACCGTGCATCAGTTGGTTTCCACCGTGCGCGGCCGGCTGCGCCCCGGCGTCACCCCGATCGATTGTGTGCGCGCGTGCTTTCCCGGCGGATCGATGACCGGGGCCCCGAAACTGCGCACGATGGAGATCATCGACACGCTCGAAACCCGGGCCCGCGGCATCTATTCCGGTACGGTCGGATTTCTGGGCCTCGGCGGCACCGCGGATTTGAATATCGTGATTCGGACGGCGGTGCACGCCAACGGACAATGGCGAGTCGGGGCCGGCGGCGCCATTGTTCTGGATTCCGATCCGGCGGCGGAATTTCACGAAATGACGCTCAAAGCCGGTGCGGTGCTGCGGGCGTTCGCGCACGCCGGGAAACAATCGGCAAATCAGCGGACGACCGTGCGGTAAATCGTGTCTCCCCCGGCGGCCCGGACGACAGTTACCGAAAGTAGGTATGGTGGGATTCGTTTTGCCGTCACCGGCCGGTCTGCCGGGGTCAGGAGAGGTTGGTCGCCGGATTGTTCTCGCTGGATCGGTCGAGACTGCGGCGTAATGCGGACGCCGATCCGCTCGGCCTGCCTGCCGACCTGTCGGCAGCACCGGCCGCGTGCCGCGCAGTGTTCCTGGCCGCCGAGGCGGGCGCCATCACATGGGACCGCACCCGCTTCCCGGACGTGGAATTCGGCGTGTGGTCGGATGCCGCCGGAACGGGCGGCAACGGGCGCCGGCGCTCGCGTGCCGAGTCCACCTTCGAGCTGACCACGTGGCTGCAACTGGATCCGGCCTGGCCGCAACTCGGCGGGGCGTCGATCACCTGGCCGCAGCCCGCGGCCGACCCGTTCGAAGCATTGGCCCAGGCCACCGTGGTTGCACTGAACTCGCTCTACGATTCGGCGCGCACGATGTCGCGCGCGCTCACCGGTCTCACGGCCGCGCCCGCGGCCCCCGCGCCCGCCCGCACGACGGCGCCGAGCCCGCAACCGCACCGCCGGACCTTCGCGGCGTCCGCCGTCGCAAACTCCGAGCACGAGGTCGGCGCGGTGCTTGCCGGGCTCACGTTGCGCGCCGAGCGCGACGGCTTCGAAGCGGGGGCCACGCTGCTCAACGTCGACCATGCGGTGACCGCGCTCGCCGACGGCCCGTCACGATTCTTGGTGACCGTGACCGCCACCGCGGCCGCCGCGCCGCGAATTCATCTCGGTGCGAACGGAATTTCCGATCGCTCGGTTGTCTAACAAAATGTTTCGGCGCAGAACACGGCCAATTCGTTTTCGATCGCGATAGCCGCGTGCACGGCACCGTCCGCGCGGAGTTGAGCGATTCGTTGCCGGACCGGCTCGGTCCCACCCACGGCGGCAACGACATCGGCGATGGTAGCGACTGCGGAATCGAGCTGGACCTGGGCACACGGGTGCCGTTGGATGCCTGAACTCACTGGACTGCTCCCCCGGTAGAAACCAACTCTACCCGGAGAGTAGCGCAGGGCTACGAATATCGGCACCCCGCCGACGTTATTGGAACGTTAACGGGGTTTGGTCGGGCGCTGCGACGTCTTCGGCGTCGAACGGGACACCCGGGTGGAACCGCGCTGCGGCTTGGCTGGCGGCTCCGGCTTCGGCGGTTCGGTGGCTGCGGCGGCCATTTTGAGGATGGAGCCGAGCCCGGGCACGTTCACGGCGAACTTGGCCGCCTCTTCCCCGAGCCGGATCACCTGTTCCAGCCGCGGCAACAGCTTGTCCAGCGCGGCGAAGATGGGATCGGCCACCGCGAGCATGCGTTCGGTGCGGTCCAGCGTCTTGTTCAGGCGTTCGGTGGCGACGGCGAGGTTGTCGATCAGATCGGGCAGCTGTTCGGCGAGCCGGGCCGATGCCGGCGGCAACCGGACCGCGGTGTTGAATGCGCTGCCCGCCACCGCTTGTGCCGCCTCGACTGCCGCCTGAGCTGCGGCAAGGATGTCGTTGGGGCTCGGGGTTCTCTGCTCGCTCGCCATAGCTCGTACTTTGCCCCACACACCCGGCCCGCGCCACGACTTGGCTCTGTGTCGCTCAGATCGCCACGCCGATTTCGTATCGGAACGGTCACAAATATGTCACAGTACGTTGTAGAGAGGTGGCACACGCCACAGCTACGAGGTTCGAGCACGAGCGGGTTTACCACACATGGATTCACAAACGATCTCGCTGGTCCGGACGACCTTCAAGGCCGTCGCAGCGGTCGCGGACGGCCCCGAGGCCCTCACCAGCTCGTTCTACGCGATTCTGTTCTCGGACTATCCCGCCGCTCGGGACTTCTTCCCGGCCGACATGAAAACCCAGCGCGACCGCCTCGTGCGGGCCCTCGCCTACGTCGTGGACCGGCTCGAGGAACAGGAGACGCTGCTGCCGTTCCTAGCGCAACTGGGCCGCGATCACCGCAAGTACGGCACCCGGCCCGAGCATTACGAAGCCGTCGGCAACTCGCTGATCAAGGCGTTGCGCACCTTCGCAGGCACCGAACTGTGGACCGACGACGTGGACCGCGCGTGGACCACCGCGATCAACGTCATCGCCGCCACGATGATCGGCGCCGCCGCCACGGAAACCACTCCCGCGGTCTGGGCCGCCACCGTCGTCTCCCATACCCGCGTGCTCCAGAACCTGGCCGTGGTGCGGCTGCGCCTCGACCAGCCCATGCGCTATCGCGCCGGTCAGTACGTCAGCGTGCAGGTCCCCGCCCGCCCCCGCATGTGGCGCTACCTGTCGCCGGCGAACCCGGCCAACGACGAGGGCGTCGTCGAGTTCCACATCCGCTCGGTCCCGGGCGGCTGGGTCAGCCCGGCGATGGTCAACGGCACCCACGCCGGGGACGTTTGGCACCTCGGTTCGCCGTTGGGTTCCCTTGGCGTGCCGCAAGATTCGGGCAAAGACCTAGTACTCATCGGCTGCGGCACCGGCATCGCGCCACTGCGCGCCCAGGTTCTCGAGCTCGCCGAATGGACCACCCACCGGCGTGTACATCTGTTCTGCGGTGGGCACTACCCGTGCGATCTGTATGCATACGAGGAGTTGCGCCGGCTTGCGCTGCGGCACCCGTGGCTCACGGTCACCCCGGTCGTCGAGAAGGACGAGAGCCCGTGGTGGTTCGTCGGCGATCCCGGTCTGCACGACCGGCCCTTCGTCGGCCAGATCGGGAAAATTGTTGCCAGCCTTGGCGATTGGGAGGGTCACGACGTGCAGATCGCCGGCGCCCCAGCCATGGTGCAGACGACCAAGTTCCGGATGATGGCGGCCGGCACGCCGGTGCGTGCGATCCGCCACGATCCACTGCTCTAGACCGCGGCCTCGGACTCGCGACGGGCCGCGCGCACCCGCGCGTAGAGCGTGATGAACGCGGCGTCGTAGTCCTCGACGATCTCGTCGGCGAGGAACGCGTGCACCTGCCGCCCCAGCGGCCAGTGCGAGTATCGCGCCGCGTTGTAGTCCGATTCGGTGAAACGCTGCACCAGCTGCGCCTGTGCCGACATGTCCATCTCACATCCTCACCACGTCGCCATCTCGGTTCCGACCGCTCAGCATTCAACCAGCAAATCTCGAACCGCGCTACGCGACACCGGCATTCGAGATTTCCAATCGAGTTGTCCGCAATCGAGCAATCATGGCGTCGTGGCGTATGCGCAGGTCAGAGGTCCGGTCCTCAACCGCCGAGCGCGGCGATGATGCGGCGGCCGCGTTCGCTCATCTGGGTTGCCGAGTATTCGGGATGGCGTAGCCACCAGTTGACGAGTGCGGTCACGGCACCGGCCCAGATGTCGACGAGCGCCGAGACGTCGTCGGGGTCGGTGAGCTGCTTCCAGTCGGCGGCGGCGCCGACGCCCCGGGCTGCCTGTCCGATGATCGTGGCCCGAATCTGTTTCGCGGCGGCCTCGGCTGCGCTGCCCGCCGGCATGGTGCGATCGTTGATCACGTTCCAGTCGTGCGGGCGGGGCTCGAGCCCGGTGAAGATCGCGGTGAGCGTGTCGGCCGCCATGTCCAGCGGCGGCTGCGCGACGGCCAGCACGGCCTCGATCCGGTCGACCAATTCCGCGGCCCCACGCTGCACGCAGGCCACGAACAACTGGTCCTTGGATCCGAAGTAGCTGAGTATCAACGGTTTCGAGACACCGGCGCCGGTCGCCACCGCGGACAACGAGGTGCCTGCGTAGCCGTAGCGCCCGAATTCGGCGGTCGCGGCGTCGAGGATCAGCTGTTCGCGCTGCTCACGCGGGACCCCTTTGGTGCCGACCGTCCTCGTCTGCGTCATCCACCTATTGTCGGTCCGCGGGCTGGGGCGACATGCACCGATACGCCGATGACCGACCGGTCTGGCGCCGATCGGTCATTCCCGGGTCGACAGTTCAGGCCCGCGCACGCTCCCGCAATGCCGCCTCGGCACGCGACGACGTCTCCTCGACGATCGCCTTGTACTGCGCCATTGCCGGATTGGTCAGCGCGCCGGTCATTTCGGCGGGCACGACGCGCGGATCGGTCTCCACCTCGAGGTACTGCAGAATGTGCGCAGGGTGCGGCTCCTGATGGTCGTAGTTCGCGTACGGCGAGCCCGGTGCACAACTGCTGCCCCGGGTCGTCGCATCACGAACTGTGTCTCAGTTCTCCTCGTAGACGACGTGGTAGCGACGGGTGTAACGGTTGAGTGCGGCCGGATCGAGCCGGCCTCCGGCGCTGACCTCGGCGCGGTGCTCGATGATCGCCTCGACCACGCACTCCCAGCCGCCGGGCGAGGAGACCTGGATCACCCGCGGCGGCGGGTTCGAGCCGGGGCGGATCGCATGCGGCACGCCGTGCGGCAACAGGACGAGCTGACCCGGTCCGGCAACGTGGATCCGGTCGTCGAACTCGACCTCCAGGGCTCCCGAGAGCACGTAGATGCATTCGTCGGCCACGTGGTGGGTGTGTCGCGGAATAGGCTGGGCCACAGTAACTTCCAGCGCCGAGAACAGCCCGTCGGTGTCGGCGGTGCGCGCCTTGACGCTGAAGGCGGGCGGAATGGGGATACGCCCGGGCCGGGCGTGGCCCTGCCCCAGCAAATAGAACCGGCTGCGGTCGCCCCACTCGTCGGGATCGCCCGCGCCGAGGTGGTAGCGCATGCCGTAGGGCTTGCCGATCTCGTTGGCCTTGACCCAGTCGCGCGCACCCGACCAGTCACCGCTCTGCCGCGCTTCGGCAACGGCTTCCAGGTAGCGCTCCCAGCCGCCCGGGGCCGACAGTTGCAGCGCGTGCACCGGCTTGTCCTTGCCACCCAGGTTGCGCATGGCGTGGGTGACACCGCGCGGCACCAGAAAGCACATACCGCTGGTGACGCGGTGTGTGGTGCCCCCGTAATCCAAGCCGAGTTCACCGTCGATGACGTAGACGAACTCGTCGAACGTGTCGTGCACGTGCGCCGGGATGTCGCCGTCGCTGCGGTTTTCCATCAAGGTGAACCGGCCCTGCGTGTCGTCCAGGCCGGCCTTGACGGTCGTCCACGGGGGCAGTGGAACTCGAGTGGGGCGCGAAACACCGGCCTCGAGCAGGTAGAAGCGATCCTTGGACATGAGGTTCCTTCCATAACCGGAGTAGGATTCCGTTTCCGAATATGTCCGAACTCGATCGCCGCTGTCAACCCTCGAGGTACGCTTCCCGAATCGGAATCCCGTTCCGCGAACCGAAGGATCTCCCCCATGTCCACCCCGCCGCGCCGCATGCGCGCCGACGCCGGACGCAATCGCGCCCGCGTGCTGGACGCCGCCATCGGGCTGTTCGCCGAGCGCGGTGACGAGGTTCAGATGTCCGAAGTCGCCGGCACCGCGGGCGTGGGCGTGGGCACCGTGTACCGGCACTTCCCCACCCGCCAGGCACTCATGGAAGCCGTTGCCGAGCAACGCTTTCTCACGATCCTGGACTACGCGCGCGCGAACTGCCTGCAGTGCCGGACGGGCGTCGACGGCGTGCGCTGCCTGCTGACGCGCATCGGACAGGTGCACGACGAGGGACGCGCGCTGTCACGTGCCATCGAATCGGTGCTCGGCAACACCGCTCCGCAGGGCGAAGTGAAAGCCGACCTCCTCGACTTGGCCGCGGCAATCCTCGAGCAAGGCAAGGCCGACGGCACCCTGCGCGACGACGTCACGGTCGACGACCTGTACATGATCGTCGGCGCGCTCGCGACGGTGGTGCGCGCAAACCTCGGCAACTGGCACCGCTACCTCGACATCACCCTCGCCGGCCTGCAGCCCTGAGCATTCACCCTTGACAACCGCGGGATTCTCGCGTGTACCGTAAGTGGAACATGATTCCGGTTCCATATACGACCGATGCTGGTTTCCCCGCAGGAGGAACGAAACTCCCATGAGCACAACACTTTTGGCGACGCATGTCACCGCGGCGCTGCTGCTGGCGGTCCTGCTCGGGGTGCAGTGCGGCGAGCTGAGCCGACTTCGTCGCGCACCCGTCACGCAGACGCCCAAGCGGGTGCTCGTCGCCGTCGTCGCGATCCTGCCGGTGACGTTGTTCGTCGCAGCCACCGGTGGCCGCCTGCTGAGTTCCGGATCGCACGTCGGCGCCTGGGCGATCGCCGGAATGGTTTCCAGCACACTGATTTTCATCACCGCACTGAACGCGGCATGGGTACTCGGGCGGCGCCGGGGCGACCGCACCGTCGCCATCGGGGTGGCCGCCGCGGTGACCATCGCCGCCGCCCAGTGGGGCACGCCCGCGTTCACCCTCGCCGGCGCCTACCTCATGGCAGCGCGCCCTTCCGAGGTGGCGCCCGCCTTCGCACCGATCGCCCTGGCGGTCGCCGTCACCATCGCCATGTGCATGCGCGCCAAAACAATTCGCTTCCAACCGGCATGACACAACCACTGCACACGAAGGGAACCCACATGACGAGTACATCCGCCGTCGCAGCGACGCGAGGTGGCACGCAGCTCCGATACTGGTCCGCGGCAACGATTTTCGCGCGCCTCGCGCTCGGCGCCGGATTCCTGTCCGCGGTCGTGGACCGGTTCGGAGTATGGGGCGAGTCCGGCACTGGCAACGTCGCCTGGGGCAACTTCGACTCCTTCACCGCCTACGTCGAGGATCTGGCGCCCTACCTACCGGATCTGCTGGTCGACAGCACCGCGTGGGCCGCCACCGGCGTCGAGGCCGTGCTGGGCATCGCTCTGCTGCTCGGCATCGCCCTGCGCTGGACCGCCGTCGGAACTCTCGTGACGCTGCTGGCGTTCGGCGGATCGATGTTCTTCTTCTCCGGCTTCCAGGCACCGCTGAACGCTTCGGTTTTCAGCGCGGCCGCCGCGGCCGCATTGTTGGCGCTGGCCCCCGACCGGGCCTACATACTCACCGTCGACCGCCTGGTATCGAAAGACCAAGGCTGAAGACCTCTCCGCGCCACGGTGAGCGGTGCGTCCGGGCGGGCGGACTTGAACTCCTGGTGATTCGAAGGCATCGCCCGCTCCCCGTCCGCACCTACCCTCGACGACGTCCGCCAGCGCCGAGTCGAGGAGATCGCCATTACCGTCACGGTGCACAGCGTCGCCTGGGATCACGCGGACGCAGTGCGTCTCCGCGCGGAAATGGCCGCCGAAGTCGGCCCCCGGTATGTCGATCGGGTCCCGATCGCAGTGCGCGACAGCGTGAATGCGGTCGATACCGCCGACGTGCTCGCGACCTTGCTCGCCTACGCAGACGGGGCACTCGCCGGACACACCGTGGTGCGCTGGAACGCTGCCGATCTCGAAGTGAAGCGGATGTTCGTACGTCCACAGCATCGCGGCAGCGGGGTCGCGCCACTGCTGTTGGCCGCGGCGGAAACAACCGCGCGCGCGGCCGGACTACCGCGCCTCGTACTCCAGACCGGCGACCGCCAGCCCGACGCCGTCCGCTTCTACGAGCGCAGCGGCTATCAGCGCATACCGGTGTTCCCGCCGTACGACCAGCTTCCCTGGGCCCGTTGCTACGCCAAACAGCTCGATACATATTTCGAGAACTCGGGAACAAAACTGGCGACCTGAACACATATATTCGTCATACTGTCGACATGAGACGACTGGAGTGTCGGTGACGAACCAGGGTACGGCCGGCTCCGATCAAGCACTGCTGGTGCGTGCGCTGGAGGTCAACGCCTCGCACACCTCCGAGTCGGTGCGTGCGGTCACGGCCGGACTCATCCGCGAGGGCACGCTCGCCGCGGGCGCCCGCCTGCCGACCATCCGGGAACTCGCGCAGCACTGCGGGCTGAGTACGCGCACGGTCGTCGCCGCGTGGGGCGAGCTGCGCAAGGAAGGGCTGATCGAGACCAATCGCCGCGGCGGCACGGTGGTCGCCGCGCTCGACGAGCTGCCTCCGGGGCGCGCCCTGGTGGACCGGGACCTCCTGACGGGCAGTCCGGACTACGACCTGCAGCCGGATCTCGCGCAGGCAATGCTCGCGGGGTTGCAGACCGAACAGCTCAATCGCCCTGGGCGGGAATACATCACGGACCGGTTGCGCGATGCCGTGGCCGGCACCTGGCCGTTCGCGGCCGAGGCGTTCGTCGCGGCGGGCGGCGGCTCGGAGGGACTGTTCCTCGCCGTGGACGCCGCCGCACCGGCCGGTTCGCTGGTCGCCGTCGAGGAGCCGGTGATGCCGGGCTTTCTCGACACGCTGGCCGACGTCGGCTACCAGGTGGTCGGGATCGCATCGGATGAGCAAGGGGCCCTGCCGGATTCGCTGGCGGCCGCGCTGCGGCACGACCCCTCGGTGGTGGTGCTGCAGCCGGAGGGCGGCTACGCGGCCCAGGGGGCGTTGACGGCCGGGCGCGCGGCCGAACTCGCCGCCGTGTTGTCGGCGGCCGCATCGACGCCGTGGATCGTCGAAGACGACGCGGTGGGCCCGCTCGCGCATGCGCAGGCGCCCTCGCTCGGCAGCTACTTTCCCGAACGCACTGTGCGGGTTCGCAGTTACTGCAAGGCGTACGGGATGGACATCCGGACCTGTGTCATCGGCGGGAGCGCCGCATTGGTCGAGCGGGCCATCGCGGCGCGGGTGCACGGCATCGCCGCCAACAGCCGGATTCTGCAGAATGCGCTGGCGTACTTGATTTCCGACCGCTCGACAGCCGCGCTGATCGACACTGCCCGCAGTCGCTACGCCGCCCGCCGGTCAGCCCTGCTCGACGCCCTCATCGCCCACGGCGTCACCGCACGGTCCGGGTGCAACAGCCTGGTGGTGTGGGTGCCCGTCGCCGACGAACAGGGCGCACTGCTCGAACTCGCCCGGCACGGCATCATCGTCGGTGCGAGCACGAAATCGCATGTGGCCCGGCCAGGTTCGGGCGCGGTGCGGGTGGCGTTGCCGCAGCTGCCCGACGACCCGGCCGCGATCGGTGAGTTGGCCCGCCGGCTCGCCGCCGCTGCCGGATCCGCACATCGCGAATTCCTCGACTGACGCCTGCGGGTCACCGCGCCGGGACGGCTCCGACCTGCGGGGCGAGCTCGGTGCGGATGCGTTCGAGGCACTCCAGGTAGCGCGGATGTCCGACGGCCAGCGGGATGTAGAAGAGAATTTCCGTCGCGGCGGCGTGCGCCGGGTCGGCGCGCAGTCGCGCGCCGATGTCGTCGGCATTGCCGATCTGAATTCGGCTGTCGGCCAACAATTTCCGCCGGTCCGACGCACTCGACAGTGCCGGGTAGTAGGCGCCGCTGGACTGGATGTCGGTGTCCAGCAACGCCATCGAGTCGCGTTCGTCGTCACCGAGTAGCACCGGCACACTGGTCCCGATCCGCGGCGGCGTCGTGCACTCGGCCAGGTAGGCCTCGACGAGTTCGGCGACGCTGCCGCCGGCCCTGGCCTGTGAATTGCCGTGCGGCAGAATGCCGTCCCCCGCGGCGGCGGCCCGGCGTGCGGTCTCGACGTTTCCGGTGGACTGCCAGATCCGGGTGCCGAGCGTTTCCGGCGGCGGGTACAGCGCGATGTCGTTGGCGACCCGGCCGCTGCGCAGGACCGCCTGCAGCGTGGCCAGCCGCTCGGCGTAGAGCCTTTCCCGATCGGTGCCGGCCACGCCGAATCCGGTGTAACTGGAGTCGGAATGCCCGAAGCCGAGACCCTTGCCGACGCCGAGTTCGAGCCGTCCGCCGGAGAGCGCGTCGGTGACCACCGCGTCTTCGGCGAGCCGCACCGGATGCTCGAACGGCAGCGCGACCACGCCGGTGCCGAGCCGGATCGTCGTGGTGTGCTGGGCAACTGCGGCCACGAACGGCAGCACCGACGGCAGTGCCGCATGGTGGGCACCGAAATGCCGGGTGGCGAACCAGATCGTCCGATAGCCGAGTTGCTCGGCCCGCACGCTGATCTCGACGACGCGGCGGTAGACCTCGGCGGCGGGCGGGCCGCTGCGCAGCTGCACGAACAATGATGGCGCGTTCACAGGCTGTAATGCCCTCTCAGCGTGGTGGTTTCGTATTCGGTGCGGAAGATCCCGCGCTGCTGCAACAACGGAACCACGTGGTCGACGAAATGCTCCAAGCCACTGGGCAATTCGTCGATCATCACGTTGAAGCCGTCGACGGCACCGGCCGCGAACCAGTCGGCGATGAAGCCGGCGACCTGCTCGGGTGCGCCGACGACCTTCGCGTGCACGCTTCCCGACGCGAGCAGTCGCGCGGCGCCGCGGGTGTCGGCACCCGCGGCCCGGATGTTGTCCAGCAGTACCGCCCGCTGCCCGCGCGAACCGCGGTCGG
Source organism: uncultured Nocardiaceae bacterium (assembly GCA_936936565.1). Lineage (GTDB taxonomy): Bacteria > Actinomycetota > Actinomycetes > Mycobacteriales > Mycobacteriaceae > CAKZIX01. The sequence goes on from CAKZIX010000184.1 coordinate 12,279, forward strand.
AGTTTTCGTCGGGTATCGCGTGCCACGGGAACGGTGCGTCCAGATCCAGCACATCCGGTGCGATCCCCAGCCGGTCGGCGAGGTTGACCAGCTGGATGTCGTCCGGAATCAGATCGATGAGCTCCAATTCGCGCCGGCGCGCAGCGGTTTCGGTGTCGCCGAGCACGACGATCAGCCCCGGCAGCAATTTGACGCTGTCGGGGTGGCGCCCGGCGGCCTGCGCGTGGGCCCGCAGTTCGGTGCGGCGCCGAATCGCGGATTCGGGATCGACGTGCGCGGAGTACACCGCATCGGCGGTTCGGGCACCCAATTCCACACCGTGCGTGGACGCCCCGGCCTGAATCAGTACCGGTCTGCCGTGGGTCAGCGGCGTGGTTTTCAGTGGCCCCGCCACCCGGAACACCTTGCCGTCGTGGTTGATCGGCCGAACCACGGCAGGATCCAGATAGCGCCCGGTCGCCTTGTCGCCGACGAGCGCGTCGGCCGGCGCCGAATCCCACAGGGCGAGCACCACATCGAGAAACTCGGCGGCGCGCGCATACCGTTCGGGCTTCGACAGCGCCTGTTCCAGTGAGTAGTTGCGCGCCGCGGCGTCGCCGCCGGTGACGACGAAGTTCCAGCCGACGCGTCCGCCCGAGACCGCCGACAGCGACGCGAACGCGCGCGCGAGGTTGTACGGATCGTTGTACGAGGTGGTCGCCGTGACGATCAGGCCGATATGGCTGGTGTGTGCGGCGAGCACCGACTGCGCGATGAACGGGTCCAGCAGGCGGCTCGGCGCGTTCCAGTCCTTGGCCTGAATGTCCGGCGAGTCGGCGAGGAACACCGCGTCGAGCAGGCCGCGTTCGGCGGTGCGGGCGATGTCGAGGTAGTGCTCGATGCCGACGAAATGCGCTGCGGGCTCGGGCGCGCGCCGCCACGGACTGCCGATCGCGCCGCCCGGGATGAGGTTCGCGTTGAGGATGACGTGGTCTGCCATCGAATACTCCTGAATGCTACAGCGACGCAACGGTTGTGCCGCAGGCGAGCGGACGGGTGGGATCGCCGGTCCACTGCGACAGCGACCCCGGGTACAAGGCGATCTCGATGCCGAGGGTGGCCAGGACGAACACCTGCAGGGCCGCGGCCATGGCGCTGCCGCAGTAGGACGCGGCAACCGTGCCCTCCTCGACGCCCAGTTCGCGGTAGCGGGCGCGCACGGTCGGCTCGTCACGCAGCCGGCCGAGGTCGTCGAGATCGTCGAAGACCGATGCGCTGACCGCGCCGGGGATGTGCCCGACGAAGTCACCGCCACCGCGAAAGTGTTCGGGTGGGCGGGCATCGAGCAGCACACCGCGGTCGGGCAGCGTCGCGACGGCGGCGGTGTCGACGACGGGCAGCCCGCCCGGGTACGCCGTTGCCGAACCGGGTTGGGCGGATTCGGTGCCGGCGACCACGCCGCCGCGCCACGCCCGCAACCCGCCGTCGAGGATGCGCACGTCGGCAAGTCCCGCCCAGCGCAACACCCACCAGGCCCGCGCGGCCGCCACCGATCGGGAGTCGTCGTAGATCACGACGGCACTGTCGGCGTGGATGCCCCACCGGCGCAGCGCGGCGGTCAGGGCCGCGGTGTCCGGAAGCGGGCGAGCACCGGAGTCCGGAGTCGCGGTACCGGCCAGATCCGCGTCGACGTCGACAACCTGCGCTCCGGGCAGATGCCCGGCACGATGACTTTCGCGGTCGCGCACGTCGAGGAGCACGAGGCGCTCCGGCGGATCACGGCGCAGCTGGTCTGCGGAAATCAGATGGGCGGCACGCTCGCCGGACATCGGGCCCCTTTCATCGATGAAGCGCGAGGCCGAGAATATGTTTCCCATCGGGCGGAACACATAATTCCGTTCGCGGTGACTTTTTGTGTTCACGCCACGTCGGGGACCGACTTATGTTTCCGCCATGACAGACATCGTGACGAGCCGCATCGTCGACACCGGGTGGCTACGGGCGCACCGCGACGACCCGCGCGTGGTGGTCGTGCAGGTCACCAACGCACCCCCGACTGCCGACACGGTGTACTGGAAGGATCTGGTGTGGCACCGCTCGCGCCGTGAGTTCGCTTCGGCAACAGACCTTTCCCAGCGCCTGTACGAGCTGGGTGCCGGCGCCACGTCGACGGTGGTCTTCGCCGGTGATCCGCCACAGTTCGCCGCCTACGTCCTCTGGGTGGCGGCGGCCGTCGGTGTCGGCTGACCCGGCAGCGGCGGGCGCGAGGTCGGAGGATCCGCCCACCGGCGCCGCGATGGTGCGCATCCACTTCACCGACGCCACCTGCCAGCCCGGCTCGCGCTGCAGGATCTCATGCAGCTGCGCGTCGGTGATCTCGTTGGTCAGGCCGTCCGAGCAGATGACGAAGCGGTCCCCCGCGTGGGCGGGCAGGAGGAAGCGGTCCACGGGCACGACCGGGCCCGCGCCCGCGCCCAGCGCCCGGGTGATGACA
>CAKZIX010000185.1 GCA_936936565.1 uncultured Nocardiaceae bacterium
GCCATCTGGACCATTTCGGTTGGCAACTCTGGCCAACTTTCCCTTAGCGCCATCAGCACTGGCGGAACGGATTCTTGTAACTGAGCGATCCCCGTACCGCGACCTGTGACCTGGGCCGATACGTCGCCAGAGATGCCGGCCGCCCCGGCAAAAGAACCCTTCCGAGGCCAGCCCACATACGGCTCCGACGCCTTGTGCATGGCGCCCAGCGGCGCGGGGTGCACGCGCAGCGCCGGTCACCGACGTTGCGCTGGACACGCTATGACGTGTACGGCCGAGTCGCCGAGGAGGAATGTCGCGTGCGTTGAGAATGCCGGACGGCGGTGCATCCGGCAACCCCGTGACGAGGGGCCGTCATTGCCGCGACGACTCGGTCGATGTCGGTGTTGCCGGCCCAGGTCAGCACCCATTCGTTGTCATCGCCCATCAGTGACAACGACTTCAGGCTGCCCGAATGTTGTCCCTCGGCATGATGGTCGAACAGGTGTCCGGAGCCTCCTTGGTTGAGTCTGATCGAGTATCGGGCGATCATTCCGGCGAAGATCGTTTTGGCGCCGTCGCCTACGGCGGCGGCCCGCTTCATGGCGATGCGTTCATACGTGCTCAGCGCATCGTCACGCCGGAACTTGTTCAGACAGTCCGACTCGTGGCGTGTCGCCGCGTCGGTCACCAAACCGCCGGTCGGCACGCGACGCAATCGCGCCCAGCCATTGTCGCAGCACTCGTACCGGAACCCGGGCACACCAGGGTCCTAACGTGCCGTACCGTCCAGTGTCGCCGCGTTCCGGGCTGCGGCTCACCCATCGACGGACACCTGCGTAGCCGTCACGCTCACGAAAGCCACCCACCTGCCCCGGCATGGCGCAACGACGTGACAGGGCGGCGTGGCGCCGCCGAATCCGAGTCCGCGCCCAATGTCGGCGATGTCTGACGACGGTTTCCCACCGGCACCGTCGGCACCCGTGCCGACCACCGCGGCTGGCTCATCTTCACCGGATGCCCCGACGTGCGCGGACGCAGCAAGTCCACACGCCCGACTCCACGTCATTGGTCACCTTTGCCGGCCCGTTCACTGCGGCCCCAATTCGGCGACCCCGACATTCGAGCTCGGTCACGGAGAAAGGAGCTCGCACATGAGATGGTTCGATGTTCACTACTGCCAGGATGGCGTCTGGCGACGCTACGGCCAAATCCGTGCTCGCACAATCGAAGAAGCCGCGGAAGTCCTCGGCGGCGGCTTCACTCCATGGCCATTCACGCCTGGTGAGCGCCGCCAACTCGTCGGCTACGTCGGCCGGCTGCTCGCGACTGTCACCGACACGGACTCTCGCAACCTTCGCGCCCCTGACCTCGTGGCCGAGCCTTCCAGCGAGTTACGGTCCGGGTCGGGTTCCCCCACTCCCTACGTGCGTCGGTCCACGCCAAAAGGCGAGTAATCGCGTAGAACTCGTCCATTTCAGACGCGTCCAGCGGCTTCTTTCCAGGCAGATCGCATAAAGGTGCGCGTGAACGGCCGCGCGGTCCGCGTGCACGCCCTGGTCGCCACCGGCGTGAACACCGCGGGGCTACCGCGAGATCCTCGGCGTGCAGGTCACCAGCAGCGAGGATGGCGCCGGCTGGCTGGGCTTCTTCCGCGACCTCGTCGCCCGCGGCCTGTCCGGGGTCCATCTGGTCACCTCCGACGCCCAGTCCGGTCTCGTGGCCGCGATCGGCGCCACCCTGCCCGGCGCGGCCTCGCAACACGGCCGTGGCCTGCCAGCTCCTGAACAGCCTCGGCGAGGCTCAGCCCTTACCGAATCGTGAACATCGCAGAACCGCACAGCTGCGCCGGCCCGTCGCCGCCGAAACGACCCCGTGAATCCGGGTGTCAATTGTCGCGACCTGATAGTGCGCCAAACGGATTTGCACTACGAATGCTATTCGACAAACGCCCATGGCTGCGGTAATCGTTGACGTAGCGATCCGATTGGGAATGGCCCTGGCGGGGCTGGGTATGTGCGAGGTCGCCGACCTGCTCATCGACGCCAGGAAGGCCCCGTCAGTGTTCACATCGAGCGAAGCCCAGCGCGCCTCATCGAGTTCCTCGACCCAGCCGCCGAGTGGCGAAATCGCCAGCCGCGCACCGCATCGCGTGCTGGACATCAAGGAAGTCTCTGCCCGCACAGGGCACAGCCCCGACCGAATCCGTCATCTTCGCGTCGCAGGCCACGAGCTCTACGACAAGGCGTGGAAGAACGGCGACGCGGCGTCCTCGCCGCTGATGTGGGACGAAGCCGACGTCGACGCATGGGTCGAAGAGCAAAAGGACAAGACCGCACGCCGCCGGTAGTGGCGCGCCTGGTCCACGCACCTCGAACCACCACGAGCGCAACCACGTCCGTCACGCCCCGCGCGGCTGGCGCACAACGCCCGTTCGATCACGACCGCGCGTCGGGTCGCAAGGTCTTTCAACCTTTGCCTGCCCTGCTCTCGCGGCGTTCGCCCGTCAGGAGGTTCCATGCCACGCGGCCGCCCGCCCCTGGAGATCGGCGCCTGGGGAAATATCAGTCGGGAAGAGATCACGCCCGGCAAGTGGGAAGCGTCGGGACGAGTGCGCGACGCCGACGGTGTTACCCGGCAAGTCGCCAGGCGCACACCACGCGGTGTCTACGACCGGAAAGGCGCCGCGGCCGAACGCGAGCTGAAACGGCATCTCGCTGAGCGCATCCCACCCAGCGATGCCACCATCACACCCGACTCGACCATCGAAGAGTTGTGGAAGAAGTACCGCCAGCACTTGGTCGACCGCAAGCGGGCCAGCAACACCCTGCTGCGCAACGACGGCAACTCCAAGATCATTCTGACGTCCCTGCGGGCGGTCCGGATCCGCGAGATGGCACAGGTGCAGCGCGGCGAAGAGTTCATCCGCACGGTCGAGACGGAGCACGGCCCCGGCGCCGCGCGTTCGGTGCGCGCCACGCTGTCCGGGATGATGAGCATGGCCGTGCGCTACGGCGCACTGGCGGTCAATCCGATTCGAGAGACGTTGCCCGCCGACGCCAGTGCTCGCAAGCCCGCACGTTCACTCGAGAATGACCAGATCGAGCGAATTCTGCATGACATCGAGCACTCGCAGCTTCCGTGCCCGCCGATCCAGAAGGGCAAGGACGGCACCGTCCGTCAACCCCGGTACAAGGTGCCCACGGTGGCGAAGTTCTGCGCGCGCGCCGACATCCCGGACATCGTCAACGGCTTCGCCGGCACGGGCGTACGCGCGTCGGAGCTGTTCGCGTTCCTCTGGGACGACTTCGACCCGGACGCGAAGATCCTCACGGTCACCGGCAAGGTCGTGCGCGAACCGGGCGTGGGTATGGTGCGCATCACCGTCGAGAACGCCAAGAACATCCACCGCGCACTGCCGTTGGCCGATGTCACCGTCGAGCGGCTGCTACGTCGACGGGATCGGATGCCGGACAACGAGCTGGGACTGATCTTCCCGTCGGCCAAGGGCACGATCATGGATCCAACCAACTTCAACGATCAATGGCGGCGCGTGCGGACGGCGCTGGGTTACGACTTCGAGATCGATCTGTCGGTGACCGGCCACACCTGGCGCAAGACGGTCCTGAGCATCGGCGAGGAGGCCGGGCTGCCGACCTCGGAGCTAGCCGACCACGCCGGGCACGCCGAGATCATGACCCGCCAGTCCTACCTCGGCCGCAAGCGCCCTGGCCGTCGCGGCGTCGCCGACGCGCTCAACCAGGCACTGCCCAAGGGCATGCGGCGCAGCGGCGAGGTCGCCGGAAATTCCGGGGAGTAAGCGTGGAATTCAGGCAAAAGTTCGGCCCAGGTCAGTCGGTTTAAGACCTCCTGACCTTGGCCTTTGGTAGCGGGGACAGGATTCGAACCTGCGACCTCTGGATATCAGGTTCCGATCGCGCATCCCACATGTCACCATATGTCAAATATCGCGCTGACCTCGCGATATGCGTTTCGCTCCTGCGGCCGACATGGGCCGTTATGGGTCCTGATGGCGGAAATTCCGACGCATAAACGACGCGCGAACATGGGCAGATATGGGGTATGGATCGATCGCCCGCGCAAACGCCGCACGGCACCACACTATCTTGAGTTCACTGCCGTGTCCGCGTGCTGTTCGATGGCGAACCCCTCGAAAGTCTGTTGCTACCTCATTGGAACCGATTAATCCCAATGCGGCGACTACAACATGTGGCTGGTGGGATGAGTCGCCATGCTGCGACGGCCAATTACAATTGACGGACAACGACGGACTGTTCGATTCGGCAGCAATCGGACAATGCGGTCTGATGCGATGGTGGTCGTCGTAACGGTTGGCGGCCAGCATCTCGGCGCCATTCAGAAGGAGGTGCCGCAGAACGGCTGGCGCTCGGCTCTGAACATTCGGTCGACAGTTTCCACAGTTCCTGCGCGCAGCTCCGTGAGTCGGCCAGCAGAAGCGAGTCCGGACGCGCTGTGTCCGCCGAGGTACAGGCTGCCGAGGTCGGCCAATCCTATTCGCACGTCGGGTGAGTCGTCGGTGCGAGAGCAGTCGGCGACGCCGTTGTGGATGTCGACTCGGAATCGTCCGCCAGCTCGGTCGAGTGGATCCTCCACTTCGATCACCAGTGCAGCGTCTGCGCAGTACTGTCGGGCGGTCAACGCGGCAGGTACGTCCATGATGCGCAGCCATAGGTGGTCCTCGACGGCGGTGGTGCGCGCGGCGCGCAGGTCACTCAGTTTGAGCGCGAGCGGATCGTCGGCGGCCGCTTCGACGTGAGCCGTGTCGAACATCTCCAGTCCGAGCAAGGCTTGAAGTAGCTCAGTGTGCGCGTCGTCGGTGATGGTGCAGAAGTCTTCGACGGAGACAACGCCGCCCGATGTGTTCGGCGTAATCCGATACGTGATGTAGCCGTCGGGATGGATAATGAAGAAGAGTGGTGACCGGTTGCGGCGCTGCGTGATTCGATCCTCAATTAGGTCCGTCCACCATGCGTCGTCGCGGCTCACCGAACCGGCGGTGCGTGCGTGCCACCGTTCGTAGATGCCAGGCAATCGCAAGATGGCCTCGTCGGCGTTCACTTCACGTGCTCGGCTCGGTGTGCTGGGACGCAGACGCAGCTCCGCGTGCCGTCTGTCGATCTCGAACCGTCGGCGGTATGTGGCGACGCCGAGACCAAATCGGCCGTAGATCGTTGCCTTACTCGGCATTCCCGCGATGGCGAGATAGCCGCGGTCGGCGACGAGCGCAAGTAGTTCGGTGTACATCTTTCGGAAGATGCCGCGACGCTGGTGGGTCGCCGCGACGAGGGTCATTCCGCCTCCGGCGATTGGTATCGTGCCGCCGGTCACTGTCATGCGCATTCGGTAGTACATTGCCGTACCAACTAGGAACGGGCGGTCCGGGTCTCGGAGGTCTTCCGCGACTAGGATGTCGTCGGGATCGACGCGTCGTTTCCAGGCTGCGAGATCCGCTGGTGCGGCGGAGTTTCCGAATGCGCGTGCGTGAGTGTCGAATATGGCGCGCCAGTCGTCAGCAGTGGCGGACCGAATCCGAATGGCTTCGTTGTTGTTGTTCATTTGTCGTCCTCTGCGTCAATCGCGGCGTTGCGGCCGGTCGGCGGGAGTTGCGACGAACCGCTCGACGCTGGGGTTTCGGCATCGGCGCTGCGACGATGGTGGAAGATGCCCTCGATCTCGACAAGTAGGTCCTTCCGGCAGATGTCGACATTTAGGTATCGGATGTCGGTGTCGCTGCCGAAGACCGCCTCGCAGCGATTTCTGATGTGCGACAAGTGTTCTCGGTGGCGTACGTATACCTTGATCATCTCCATGTCGGGTAGCCGATAGGACAGGCCCGGACAGTACTTCGACAGGTTGTGTTCGCCGACGAGGTAGGCGACGTTGGCCAGGGCGACATCGCATTGGCGGTCCAGGTTGCCGGCGTGCACCGTTTCGTGGCCGAGGATGCTCGCCGTACCGGCAACGAATAGAGTGCCGAAGTCGTCTGTTTCACTCGAGGAAGCGACGTGGGTAGCGCGCGCGAAGGTGGGTGACTTCGGTCCGTACCTTGCGGGGTATCGATAGGCGGGTACCTGCCGCGGATTTTCGATATGAGTCGTGGTCGCGTCGCCGGTGCTGAGGAAGTAGAACGAGATGCCGCTCGCACGCGCACCGACCCCTGTCGCGGCGGGAATGGCCTTGTTGAAGGTAGTGAAGGCTTCTGATCTGCCGCGGCAGAAGTCCCGGTAGGTTTCCAGCCCTTCGGCGTTGTCGCCGTTGATGTCGCCGATGTAGTTCCACATTCGGAACAGATGCGGGAATCCCAACGAGTCGATCAGCTCGAACGCGGTCGAGTATTTCGCTCGGGTTTCGTTGGTGTAGTTGCCCGAGGGTGCAATCCTGCCGGCGCAGAACAGCCTATGATGATCGTGGGCGTAGACAAGGCCGTCGACCTCACCGGAGTTGATGGGTCCGTCAGTTATCCAACTTTCCGAGAATGCCGAACCAGGGTCGTCGACCATCCGCAGCGGCAGGTGCGGCACCCCGTTCCGAAGCCCGGGCGCGTCGCTGTGCTCACCGAACGTAATCGAGGCGAGCGTATCGCTGGACACGTCCGAAGCTCCGTCCGCGTCGTGGAATTCGCAGGTCAGTGGGGATCGGGCTCGGGTCTTGATCATGGAATTCCCCCCTTGGGTCGTGGAAATTACTTGCGTACTTCAGATTTCGGCGAAGTGAGATGCGCGTGAACAGACGTGCTGCGCGTAACACGACTTGCGTCCGGCTTAGCCCAGAGACGATCGATTGGTCAGTACCTTCTCGAACGCGGCGACGACGTCCGTGATGTCGTGCGGATCGCCCAGGAGTGCGCTGTGGTGCAGGAGAAGGGTGTGATCGCGGTAGTGGTCGGCACCTGGATAGGTCCGACCGCGGGCCCGGGCTGCGCCTTCGCTCCATAATCGCGCGAACCGCTGTTTGGTATGCGGGCGAAGCAGTGGGCTGCGGTGAAGCGGTACGCGCGGCGGATACACGTTCGTGTTGAGTTCGGCGGTGACGGCGGCAGCGACTCTGTCGATCGGCGTGCTGCCGAATGTCCCTGGCCTGAACTGGATTCCGTATTCGTAAATCGCTCGCCGGTCAACTTGCTGGGGCACCGGCACGACCGATAGGCCGGGCATCACCGACAGCGCAGCGTGAAGTTCCTTTGCTCGTTGTTCTCGGTGGATATGTTGGTCGTCGAGTCGAGGAAGCTGATCTAGCAAGAGAGCGGCGGTCAGCTCGGACATGCAGTAGTTGGCGCCCATTATCTCCGCGTGTTCGGCGAGTTCGTGCTCGTACGGACCCGGCGGCTGATCGGCGTAACCGCGGGAGTCTGCTCGCAGCATCAGCATTCGGCGATATAGTGATTCGTCGTCGGTGATGGCGGCACCGGCCTCCCCTCCGGCAAGTGGCTTTGCCGCGCCCAGGCTGAAGACCCCTACGGCACCGAATGTGCCGACCGACTTGCCCTGCCAACGTGCGCCGTGCGCCTGGGAGCAGTCTTCGATAAGGGCTACGCCTCTTTGTGCCGTGACCTCGGTGATCTCGTCGATCGAAGCTACGGTGCACGCGAGGTGGACGGCGATGACGGCCTTCGTGGACGGGGAGATCACCTTGTGGATTGTTGCGGCGGTTAGGCACCCGCTGGCAGGGTCCACGTCGGCGAGTACGGGTAGCGCACCGACCCGAAGAACCGCGGTCGCCGGGGCGACCCACGTCATAGCCGGTACGACTACTTCGTCACCGGGACCGACTCCCAGTGCCTCCAGAGCAATGACGAGCGCGCTCGATCCGTGGTCGACACTCACGCAGAAGGCGGCGTCGTTGTAGGCGGCGAATGATTCCGCGAACGATCGTTCGCGGGACTTGCCGCCGGTGGCACTGTGCCAGGTCACCGACCAGCGTCGCGATCGTAGGGCGCCCACCAGCGCTCGCTCGGTGTCATCGTCGTACTGCGGCCATCGTGGCCAGTCGTTTCGCGCACGGACCGGGGCTCCGCCGTGAATGGCCAGCGTGCTCATTTTGTTTCCTTCCCCAGCTTGGGTGGAACGGGGACATTGCGCAACCAGGGACAGTCAGGGTCCGCGTTGTCGTCGTGGTCAGCCGCTGATCGTGGCGGAGGTGGACGCGGTGTGGTAGGACCGTGCGCGCACGGCGGCCAGCGTTTCTCTGATCTCGTCCAACTCCACGGCCACCAGTGGTAGGTCCCCCGTGCGCGCCGGGCGGCCGAGCTTTTCGAGCAGCACGAAGGGCACGGAACCAGGGTCGACCGCCAGGTGGCCGCGCTTGTTGTCGTCCTTAACGACATCGAGGATCTGGTCGGTGTCGAGCCAGGCGGGGATCTCGGCGGGCACGCCTAGCCCCGTCACGATCTCGACGTGCAGCCTTAGGTCGTCGTCGCTGAGCCAATCTCTTTGGTGGGAGATGTTGGCAGCGACGACCATGCCGAGGGCGATCGATTCGCCGTGGGAAAGGCCGTCGCTGCCGCGGAGGCGGTGATCGACAAGTTCGATCGCATGGCCCACCGTATGCCCGTACTCCAGCACCAGTCCGTCGCGTTGTTCGCGGGTGTCGCGTCTGGTGACCAACGTCTTCGCGCCGATGCTGGCGTCGAGCAGCCACAGCAACGCTCGCGGGCTGGCCAGGTCGGACTCATCGACGACGCGCCTCAGCGCGGGCAGTACGTCTGGTTGGATCGCCAGACAGTTCTTTGCCATTTCGCACAGTCCCGAGCGCAGTTCCCGCATCGGAAGGGTCTGAAACAGTCGCACGTCGGTGAACACCGCGGTCGGTGTGTAGTAGGTGCCGATGTGATTCTTGCCGACCGCACTGTTGATCGCCTGTTTCAGGGACAGGACGGAGTCCATGGCGGCGATGGTGGTGGTCGGGATGTGGACGAGCCGAACGCCTCGAAACAGCAGGCTTGCGATCACTCCGGCAAGGTTGCCGGGAACGCCGCCGCCGACTGACACGACAATGGATTTGCGCGTGGCGCCGTCTCGCAGCGCGCGTTCGATGTGGGAACTGAGGCACGACAGAGTCTTCATCGACTCGCCGTGACCGTGTGTCAGGACGGTAACCGGTGCGTGCCGGCGCAGGTGGTCGATTACCGCGTCACCGTGCAGGGCCCGCACGCGGTCGTCGGTGACTACGATGTACCGGTCGGCATCGAGCGACGCGATCGCCTCGATAATGTCGGAAACGCAGTTCTCGCCGTAGAAGTAGGGAAAGGATCGGTCGCCGATCCGAACCGTACGGTGGCGCAAGGTGTCGCCGAGCGTGGTTGAGCCGGGCGTGGACATGGTGTTGTGCTCCTGTCGTCGATTCGGACGCGTAACGTTCACTTGCGCCCATGGAAGGGTGCTGCTCAGCTGCCCGACGGTGCGGGTAGGACTCGGATCAGACGGCGTTGCCAGAGGTCGTAGGCTTCGGCGCGGAGTTGTCCCCGCACGTCGTCGGTGACTGGGAGATCGCTGATCCGGCCGGCTTTGGCGAGTGTCTCGGCGAGCGGTTCGGTGACCGCCGTGGTCTTGCTTGGATACGAGCTGCGCCATATCTCGCGGCTACTGCCGAGCCGGGTCGTAGTGCTTCCCATTGCGCAAAGCGGCATCAGTTCGAGACGGGCGTGATCGATCGCGGTCTCCGCCTCGTCTCGGCGGCGCGCGAGATAGGGCCCGATGGCGAGCAACGTCAAACCCGTTGTGATGAAGGAGGCGACAACGTCGTCGACGGACTGCACGATGGGCTCCGCATTGTTGTTGAACGACGTGTTGAGCAGGACGGGCACGCCGGTGAGAGCTTCGAATTTCTTGAGCAGGCGCCAGAATCGCGGGTTCTGGTCGGGATCGAGCACCTGGATGCGCGATGTACCGTCGACATGCGTGGTCGCGCCGAGCCGAGCGCGATGTTCGGGCCTGACCGGGACGACGAATCCCATGTAGCTGTGATCGGCGTCGACATCGGATAGTTCGAAGAAGGTCTCGGCGTCTTCGCGGGTGACCACGGGCGCGAACGGCCGGTAGTCTTCCCGCTTTTTGATGAGTTGGTTGACGCGGTCGCGGTTCTCGGCCGGGCGCGGATCGGCGAGGATACTGCGATTACCCAAGGCACGCGGGCCGAATTCGGCACGCCCGTGGGCCCACCCCACCACTGCACCGTCGGCGAGGGCAGCCGCGACGGTTGCCTCCAGGTCGACCGGTGCGTCGAAGTCGATGAATTCTCGCCACCGCTCGAGCCCGCGGCCGATCTCGGCGTCGGTGCCGAGTGTGGTGCCGAGGTAGGCCGTGGGACTGTATCGGTCGCCTGCCCGCGCGGGTTTGTGTTTTTGCTCGGTGAGCATTGCTGCCCCGAGTGCGGCGCCGGCGTCATGGGCGGCAGCGGGGATGTAGATCGACCTGAGACCTTTGAGCGACAGCAGCTTCCCGTTCAATGAAGTGTTCTGCGCGACTCCGCCGGCCATGCAGAGGCGGTCGGCACCGGTCTGCGCGCGCCAATGGGTGATGACGTGGACGCTGACTCGTTCGAGGACTTCTTGCGCGGCGGCGGCCAAGTCCTTGTGCGACTGTGTAATCGGTTCATCGGACCGGCGTGGCCGCAGGCCGGATTCGAGCATCGCGGCGACGGCTTCTTCGTGGGACAAGTGGTACTCGCCGCCCGTTTCGAGGGAGTGGATGCCGTCGAAGAGCTTCCGGTAGCGCGCCGGGTCGCCGAAGGAGGCGAGGCCCATCACCTTGTATTCGTCGAAGTTGCGGTATCCGATCATCTTTGTGACGGCGGTGTAGAAGTGGCCGAGGGAGTGGTCGCGCGAATAGGAGTGCAGTAGCTCGAGCCCGTCACTTCCAGCCGTGAAGATGCTGATGCCGTCCCGTTCGGCGTTTCCGTCCGAGACAACAACGAGCGCGGAATCGAATCCGGAGTCGTAGAACGCGCTCGCGGCGTGGGTGTGGTGATGGCTGACGAAGACCAGATCCTCGTCGGCGAATTCGCGGCCTAGGGATTCCGCGAGCCGGTCGCGGATCCGTTCTCGTGCGGGTCGGTAGGGCATGAGCGGGTCGTCGGCGGCGACACGAGCGAGGTCCGCGTCGACGTAGTCCTCCTCGAAGTAGTACGCGACCCGTTCGATGGCTCGTGGTGTGAGTCCGGCCGCGTCAAGGCTTGCGCGGACAGCGTGAATCGGAAATCGGAAGGTGTGTTTGTCGCGGTTGAGCCGTTCCTCCTCGACGGCGGCCAGTGTCTTGCCATCATTGACGACGCAGGCGGCGGCGTCGTGGCTGTACTTGTAGAACGTTGTCGGATAATGGTCGTCTTGTTCGGTCGTGAACAGGCCAGAAATTCCTAGGACTGCCATTTTCTACCCTCCTCAAATGGTTGCTGCGCTGTGATGGGCCGTCTGGCCGGTCAGTCGGAATGCCTTGTCCGAAAGCGTGTTTGATCGAGAAGCTGGTCGCGGAGTCGGTTGCGGTCGATTTTTCCCATTGCGGTGAGCGGGAAGGACGAGACTGTGAAGAGTTCGTCGGGCGCCTTCTGTGTCGCCACCCCGCTGTCGCGGAAGTGCTGTTTCACTGCGTCGACGGACGGTGGCCGAAGCCTCTGTTGGGTGAGGATGATCGCGGCCGCGACGCATTCGCCAAGTTCGGGATGTGGCCAGGCGAAGGCGACAGCGTCGGAGACGCCGTCCATGGCACATAGGATCGTCTCGACTTCGGTGACGGCGATTTTCTCGCCGCCGCGGTTGACGAGTTCCTTCAGGCGTCCGACGACGACGAGATTTCCGGAGGGGTGCCATCGCACGAGGTCACCGGTTCGGTGCCAGCCGTCCGGGGTCTTATCGGACCTGCCGGAGGAATGTCCCAGATAGCCAGCGGCCATCGATGCTCCTCTTGCGATCAACTCCCCTACGGTGCCGTCTGGGACATCGGTTCCGGTCGCGTCGACGATCCTGATCTTGTCGAATCCGCTCACCGGTCGGCCCTGTGTGGCGTTGACGACATCGAGAGGGTCGTCGAGTCTGGTCATGCTCACCAGTCCCTCCGACATCCCGTAGACCTGCTGGACCGTGGCGCCGAATCGGACGCCTACGCGTTTGGCGAGGTCGGGCGGGGTGACGGCGCCGCCGATCTGGACGACCGCGAGGGTGGACAGGTCGGGACGGCTCGTAGGGGCATCGTCGAGATGGGCGAGCCACCTCTTGGCGACCGCAGGGACGATCGCGGTCATCGTGATCTTCTCTTTCTCGATCAACGGCAATGCCGATTCGGGTGCAGGAGAAGCGGCCATGACGACCGTGCCGCCGCTGGCTAGCACACCCAGTGCCCCGGGAGAGGCGAGAGAGAAGTTGTGTGCGACCGGGAGCACCGCCAAATACCGTGTGTTCTGTGTCACTCCGGCCACCTGTGCGCAGTTGCGGAACGCGTGCTCGTAGTCGGCGTGTGTGTGCTGTACGAGTTTTGGTTCTCCGGTCGTCCCACCGGAGCAGAGCACGACCGCGCCGGCCGCAGGATCCGGACTCCGACGATCCAGCTGTCGCCGAAGTGGGCCGGTGTGCCGGGCGCCGAGCAGTTTCGGTCGCAGATCGATATTCTCGGCGGCCACGCGTGTCCCGACGACGAGCGGAGGACAGGTGAAATCCGCTGCCGTGGCGACCGACTGAGCAATGTGTTGATGATCTTCGTCGCGGAATCGATCCGTGACGACGATCGCTTTTGCCCCGCTCGTTCGAGCGATGCGCGTCAGTTCGTGCTGCCGGAAGGACATTAGCGCCATAACCGCGCGCACACCGACCCGCTGGCATCCCAGCAAAACGGCGAGGAACTCCCAACTGTTGGGTAGTTGGATTAGAACCGCATCGCCTTCCGCCAGGCGGTGATCAAGCAGCGCCTGCGCCATCAGGTCGGATCGGCGGGCAAGTTCGTCGTAGCTGAGCCGCGTCGCAGCGTCCACGACGGCGGTGCTGGGACCATAGGTGTCGGCCCATTGCCAGAGGTGATGTCCGAGAGGGGATCTCCGCCACGCTCCTCTCCGGAAGTAGTCTGCTTCGTCGATTGGAGCGTGTGCCGGCGCGCTCACAGCTGAGTTCCGGCGTCGTCGGTGGTCGCCGCGGAGGTCAACTGATCGGCGATGTACAACGCGATGCCGCTCGTCGTAGGACGCTCCCAGAGCATGCTCGCGGGTAGCCGGAGATGGAATGTCCGTTCGAGCGCGCGCCTGATGGCGAGTGTCATGACGGAGTCGAGGCCCATCTCGGTCAATGACCTGCTGCCCGTAATTTCCTCGGCGGGTATCCGAGTCTCGTGCGCGATGTGGCGGCGAACCTCGGATTCGACCCGATCGAGATCGGCGCTGCCATGGTTGTCGAGCCACTCGTGCGGCGTGATCTCGCCGTTCGATCCGTGGACCGCAGTCAGTTCCGACAGGAGGGGAAGCCTCATCGCGGTGTGGTCGCTGTCGATGGTCCGGAGGATGGCGAGCTCTGCCTGCTGCGAGGTGCAGGCAAGGTCCCAGCATCGGAGGGCCTCGTCGACGCTGATGTCGCCGGTGCCCCGCGCGGCCAGTTCGGCGTCTATGACGGCGGACGAGGTCGACATTCCGAGGCCGCGCCAGGATGTCCACTGGAACGAGATAGTGTCGGTGACGCCGCTGTGATGTCGGTGGCGCGCCAGTCCGTCGAGGTAGGCGTTGGCGGCGGCGTATGCGGTCTGGCCGTGCAGGCCCAGCAGAGGGCCGCACGAGGAGAACAGCACGAAGAAGTCGACTGTCCCAGGCGGAAACAGCTCGTGCAACAGTCGGGCGCCGGAGACCTTGGGGTGCATGACCGTCGTCAGGGATGCGTGGTTGATGTCCAGGGCTGCGCGATTGTCCAGGACGCCGGCGGCATGCACGACGCCGCGGATCGGTGGTAGATCCGCTGTCGCTTGCCGTAACGAGGCGTGGAGCGTCGGCGCGTCGCCGACATCGGCCGCCACGATGGTCACTGAGGCGCCGCGCGAGCGCATCGTCTCGATAGCGTCGAGTTGTCGCTGAATACCTTCCGGATCAACGGCATCGGAGGCATCAGCGGAGCCGAGACCGCTGCGGCTGAGCAGGACGATCGACCGAGCGCCGCGGTCGACGAGCCACGACGCCACGATGAGGCCGAGAGCTCCGAGGCCGCCGGTGATCAGATAGCTCGCGTCCTTTCGGCAGTGGACGCCTGTGGTGGCGCTGGGCGGCGCCACGGGAACGAGCCGGGCTACCGCGAGGTCGTCTCCGCGCGCCGCGACTACATCTTCGTGCGGTTGGACTGTCACGATCTCGACCAGGCGTGACAAGCTGGTGGATGTCGGTGTGGCTTCGAGATCGACAATTCCGCCCCACAGCTCGGGATGCTCGTTCGCCAGAACGCGACCCACACCCCATAGCGTCGAGTCGCTCAGCGATTCCAGCGTCTCTGCCTCGCGGGCGCCTCGTGTGACGGCCCAAACCCGAGCTCCACTACCCGACCCGGCGAGACGCTGGATGGTTTCGCTCAGCAGCCACGCGGCCTGCGACGCCGCCGAGTTCGACGACTCGTCGGTGTTGGTCCGTGGTGGGGCGATCAGCACGGCGGTACGGTTGTCGATTGTCGTCCCGGTCAGCTGATCCGGTCCTGCAACGATAGTGGTGGTGACAGTGTCGGTGACGTCGGCGAGGGCCGCCGCGAGCGCTGGGTCGCCGAGCACGATCAGCCGCTTTGGCGCCCGGCGACCTCGTCGCGGCTTTTTTGGTAGCGGGAGCGGGTGCCACGCTGTCGCGTGTATGAGATGGCCGACATCGGCGGGCGCGTCGCTCGGTCGTTCGGGATCGCGGTAGCAGAGTCCGCCGATATGCGCGAATGGTTCACCGTCGTCGCGCGCAATTGTCACATCGACGACGTCACTCAAGCCGTCGCGGATCCGCACGTGAACTGCCGCCGATGCGGGCAGGCGATCCGCAAGAGTCACGATAGCCTCGACACGGGCGACCATTTTCAGTCGGTCGTTGTTCGACAACACGATAGTCGCGATGGATGTCGCTGCATCGATCAAGGGCGCGAACGGGCGCTCAGCGCCCACGTCGACCAGCGCGATCGTTTCGGTTTCGTTGCGGCGCACCGAGGTCACTCTCCACTCGAAGCCGGTGTCGGCGACACCGACCGACTCGAGGTGGTTGACGATGTGATCTGCGCTGAGCTCGACCGCGCAGCGCTGCCTGATCCGTTCGAGATCGAGGCGCTCGAAAGCGTGCGAGGACGCGTCGAACAGTTCCGCGGTCGCGTGAACGCCCCAGGTTTCGGTCTCGGCGCGCTTCGAGCTGCGAGAGGCCAGGGACACGCGGTCGTTTTCGACCACGACCTGGATCTCGCGCGGACCGTTCAGCGCGAGCGGCGAACGGAACTCGACACCGCGCAAGCCGGTCCGGTCGGTGGGCGCGCTCACCGCGCGCGCTGACAACAGCGTATTGACAATGACCGCTGCGGGCACAATCTCCACGCCGCCGATCGGGTGCGAACCTGGATACGGCCGCGTTCGGTAGTCGACCGTCGTGTGCCACGTGCTGACGCCAGGAATCGCGTGCACGTCGACGCTCGCGGCCAACAGACTGTGGCTGCTCGGATTGTGAAGTGGCCCTTGAGCCGTGGTCGGCTGGCCAGCGTACCAGTAACGCCGGTGGCGCCAGCTGGTGGTCGGCAGATCGATGAATCGACCACCGACCTTCGACCACTCGATCTCGGTTCCGTGCGCGTACAGGAACGCCTTGTTGGCGAGCAACGTCGACAGCTGCGGGCGGTGTCGGCGCATCGTGTGTGCGACGATCGCTTCCGTGACGTCGTTTGCCGTAAGCGTTTCTGTAATCGAATGCGCGACGATGGGGTGCGGTGAGATTTCGAGGAACGCGCGATGGCCATCGGATGCCGCGGCGGCGACGGCCTGGGTGAACCGGACCGGGTTGCGCAGATTGGCTGCCCAGTAGTCGGCATCGCGAGCAACGTGGGCGCGTGCGTCCTCGAGGGCGGTGGTGTAGAGACGAACACTGGCCGGTTTGACCGGCAAATCGGATGCCGCGCTGCGCAGCTCATCCAGAAGCGGGTCCATGTGTGGGCTGTGGAACGCGACATTGCTAGCGACTCGCCGTGACTCAATGCCGGCGCGCGCCAGCTCCGCGCACAAACGGTCGATCACTGCGACGTCGCCTGCGACGACCGTGGAGTGCGGAGCGGCGTGGATCGCCGGCACCGCGACGCCATCAGACGGCAGCAACGTGGTGACCGTGTCCACATCGGAATCGACCATGGCCATCGCGCCCATGCCCGCGACACGCTTGAGCAACGACGAGCGTCGGCAGACGAGGCGGGCGCCAGCGTCGATGTCGAGTACCCCGGCCGTGACCGCAGCGGCGATCTCGCCAACGGAGTGACCGACGACCGCGGCGGGTTCGAGACCCTGAGCCCGCCATGCGTGTGCCAGCGCGACTTGGATCGCGTAGATCATCGGCTGGGTGATGTGCGCTTCGTCGAAGACGCCTTCATGCAGCGCGTCTCGCGGGGACAGGCCGATCTCCTCGAGGAACGGCGATTCCAGTCGATCGATTACGGCGGCGAATTCCGGCGACTGATCCAGTAGTTCGACGCCCATTCCGGACCATTGGGATCCGTGCCCGGAAAAGACCCACACGCATCCCGCCGTATCTGTCGCGGTGTGTCTTCCGAGATGTGTTCGTTCGTCCGGATTGCCATCGGCGAGCCTGCGCAGGCTGTGGATTAGGTCGGAGGTGCCGTCGGCGGCGATTCCAGCGCGGAACGCGTAATGCTCGCGATGTGTGCCTAGCGTGTGACTGACGTCCTCGACCGCCGGTAGCGTTGCCGCGTCTGCGAGCGCGTCGGCGAGCCGATTCGCCGACATCGTCAGAGCCTCCTCACTTTTCGCCGAGATCGGAATGACGCAACCCGAGTTGCCGCCTTGCCTCGGCGAGCCCGTCGCGTCGGCTTGCCGATGCTCTTCGACGATGACGTGGCCGAGCGTGCCGCCATAGCCATAACTCGAGACACCAGCGCGGCGCGGCGAGCGGCTGCACGGCCAGGCGATTGCACGGTCGACTACCCGGAGCCCGGTCCTTGACCAGTCGATTGTTGAGTTCGGCGCCGAGAAGTTCGCTTGTCGCGGGATCTGGCCGTGACGTAGGGCGAGGACCGTCTTGATCAGCCCGACCGCACCCGCTCCAGCTTCCAAATGGCCGATCGAAGACTTGACCGAGCCAACCAGGCACGGGTTCCGGCTGTCACGACCTATCCCGAATACGGCCGCCATCGCTTGGACTTCGACCGGGTCCCCCGTCGGAGTCCCAGTTCCGTGCGCCTCGACGAAATCTACTGTGGCAGGGTCGATTCCGCATGACGAGTAAGTCTTACGCAGTAGGTTCGTCTGCGCGGCCGAGCTCGGCGCCATGATTCCATTCGTTCGACCATCCTGGTAGACGCCGCTTCCCCGGATTAACGCCAGAACGCGGTCGCCATCCCGCTTTGCGTCGGCCAGACGCTTCAGTACGACAACGGCTGCGCCCTCCCCGCGCCCGTAGCCGTCGGCGCCGTCGTCGAACGACTTGCTTCGCCCGTCCGGCGATGTGGCGCCGGCCCGGTCGAGCACGACCGAGAGGCCAGGTCCCGCAATGATATTCACTCCTCCGACCAACGCGAGCGGGACTTCGCGCGAGCGCAGCGCCTGGCACGCGATGTGAACGGCTACCAGCGAGGACGAACACGCGGTGTCAACGGTGAGGCTCGCGCCGCGTAAGTCGAAACAATAGGAGACGCGGTTTGCGATGCCGCACAGCGACGAGCCGATTCCGGTCCACGCTTCGATGCCCGTTGTGTCTTCGAGCATGCGCCGCCCATAGTCGTCCGAGCCTGCGCCGATGTAGACGCCGGCATCCGATCCGGCGAGGTCGGATGGTCGAATTCCGGCGTCTTCCAATGCCTCCCAAGCTGTTTCGAGGACGATACGTTGCTGGGGGTCCATGAGCTCGGCCTCGCGCGGGGATATGCCGAAGAAGTCAGCGTCGAAAGCCGCAGGGTCGTCGATGAAGTTTGCTGGCGGAAGCCCTTGAATAACCGCCGCATCGGATGCGCTGCGAACGTAAGGTTCCCACCGGTCGGGGGGCACATTTCCCGCAGCATTGTCGCCTGCGAAGAGAAAGCGCCAGAGATCGGACGGGGAATGAATTCCGCCCGGCAGTCGGCAGCTCATTCCGACTATCGCGATCGGTTCCAACGCCGAATCTGCAGCAGTTATTTCAGCCCAGTCAGGCACAGCAAATACCCCCATTCAACTTATGAACTCGCCCAGGCAAAGGGAAGCGGCACGAGTCCTGAAACAACTCCTAATGCGATAAACTCACTAGCCCGGGAGAACGAAATAAAACTACTACGACAAACTGGGAGAAGTGGTACGCGTCCTATTCTTCGAATGCCTTGACGACGGCGCACATCCATGTGAATCCGCCGCCGGCCCCGATGAGTACCGCGTATTTTCCGGGCTCAACAATCTCGCCCTCGTAGAGGGCGTTGAGATCAGCTGCCCAGTCCGAACACCCGAGGTGACCGCTTGTGGAATCGAACCGGAGCTTTCTGACCCGCAGCGTTTCGAACTCGGGCAGATAAATCGCCTCCAACGTGTTTGTGCCCACTCGCGGCAGCGCTATCACGTCGAGTTCCTTGGCAATGTCGGTCACTCCGGCCTCTGCGAGCGTTTCGAACAGTAGGGTGCGTACTTGGGACCGCGCGGTTGTGAATACGAAGTCCTGCCCAAGCATTTCAATCGCTTCGTCGGTCACCTCGCGGAAATCGGCAGGTAACCCGCTGGCCAGCGGATAATCGTTGAACGGCGCCGATCCCCTGTTCATCACCTCGAATGCGACTGTCGTCCGGGTACCGATCGCCTCCAATCGGAACGGGCTCGGGCGGTCTGCCGAGGTCGACATCACGATGGCCGTGCCACAGTCGCCCAATGCCAGCGACGGCTGACAGTTCCACCGGTCGATGCCCGGCGCGGCGAATCGGTCCGCCGACGTGACCAGGGCTGTCTGCTCTTGCTCGACCGCGGACAAGCGGAGCGCGGCGATCTGGAGTGCCAACGCGCCGCCGTCGCACCCTTGGTGGATCGCGATGGGTAGGCAATTTGTGGCGCCCAACTGGTTCGCAATGTAGTGGGGCGGCGACCACAGGTCGTGGCCCTGATAGTACAACCAGGAATGAATTAGAAGATCGACTTCGGCGGCTTTGCGGTCGGCGCGGTCAAGTGCCGAGTCGGCCGCGCGGATCGCCATTTCCGGCGCCGCGATGTTGTCTGCCACCGGTACGGCCACAACTCCGGTCAACAAGGCGTCGGCATGACTGAGAATTCCCTCGGAAACCGCGTTGGCCACGGTCTGTTTGCGACTTGGAAACCAGGCCGCGACGGATTCAATCCATATGTCGGCGTCGAATTTCATGCAACGCTGAGCCTCCCTCCACAGCGCGCAGAGGTACCCCCCTGTCGCAAAAAGCTCGTCGTAAAATTTCCCCATGTGGCAAACTTGGCACGGCCACCCGAAGTGACGTCTTCCACCACATTGTGTGCCGGTTCGTTGCCCTCGGCGACCAGTAGACAGTGGACCGTTGCGCGTGTCAACCCCGCGCGCCGAAAATAGCTTGCAGCAAACACTATTCGCGCTGGTGAACTCGGCGTGTCGCCGGTGATCATGAAAGGTGTTGTGCTGCATCCATGTTGATCCGCAGCCTTTCGCTGCACCAACCGTCTACGCCTGACGCGCGTCCCAGACGCGACGTCAGCTCTAATGAGGACAAGCATGCTCATGGTCCACTTTGGCCGACGAAGGCAAATGCGGATCCGCTTTCCAAATGCAATGATTTAGACTGCGGTACACCGGAATTCACCGTCACGTCGACCAACGTTCCAACACAAATCGAGGCGCGGTGGATGATGGATGCGCTGCGGCGATCGAGCACCTTGCTAACATTCCTTTTCGTGTCAGACACAAAGGTGGGGGAAGTACACCAACACGAGGCCACTCTCGTCGACTCGATGGGTGAGGCTGCGATCGAGCAGAGCCAGACGACGCGGGTGGACCGCGGTCGTGTCGCGTCGGCACCGCGAGCGTGGGCGATCATCACGGGGCTGATCGCCATTGCGGCGGCGTTGTCACTCCCGTTCTTGCCCGTCGATCAAGACCAGGCGAGCGTTTCGTGGCCACAGACCAGCGACATGACATCCGTGACCGCGCCATTGGTGTCGTACGCACCGCTTCGTCTGACCGCGGACGTCCCTTGTTCGGTGCTCGTATCACTGGCCGATCGCGGCGGTGTCGCGGTCGCAACTGTGCCCCCGCAATCGCCCGATATGGAGCGATACGGCTTCGTCGTCAAGGTCGTACCCCGCAGCGACGGGGGTGGCCGCGTCGATGTGGTGTCACGCAACGTGCTGGTGTGGTCGGCGCCCCTGGATGCCGTTCGTGGCAGTTCGTGCACGCTGAGTGTGGAGGTCGAACCAACCCGAGCATCCGCGACGTTGGCCGGCCCGTACACAATCCCTGCAGCGAACACCGTGCACGACGGCGACATGCGACCCCAAGTTGTCGGCGTGTTTACCGGACTCACCGGCACCGCGCCCATCGGCCTGCGTGTCGACATCGACATCGATTCGCGGTTCTCGTCCTCACCAACACCGCTGAAATTCGCCGTGATCTTGCTGTGTCTCGGGGCGACGCTGGCATCGCTGGTGGCGTTGCATCGTCTGGACTGCTCGGACGGCCGGAAAGCACGTCGATTCCTCCCAGCACGGTGGTGGACGGTGCGCCCGCTCGATGTCGTCGTCGTCGCGACGTTGCTGGTCTGGCATTTCATCGGTGCCAACACCGCCGACGACGGCTACCAACTGGGTATGGCGCGCGCATCCGACGGCGCCGGGTACATGGCGAACTACTTTCGGTGGTTCGGCGTCCCGGAAGCGCCGTTCGGCACCCCGTACTACGACGTGTTGGCTGCGCTGGCCAAGATCTCAACCGCTAGTCCATGGGTGCGCCTGCCGGCTCTTCTCGCCGGGATCCTCGCATGGTTCGTGATCAGCCGAGAGGTCGCGCCACGGCTCGGTGCTGCGATACGCAGCGATCGACTCGCCCTCTGGACCGGCGCGATGGTATTCCTGGCCTTTTGGCTCCCCTACAACAACGGGCTGCGGCCGGAACCGATCGTCGCGCTCGGTGTTCTCCTCACCTGGTGCTCGGTCGAGCGAGCGATCGCCACTGGCCGTCTGCTGCCCGCGGCCGTGGCGATCGTGCTCGGCGCGCTCACTCTCACAGTTGGGCCATCTGGACTGATTTGTTTCGCGGCACTGATCGCCGGCGCGCGGTCCGTCGTCCGGATCGTTGTACGGCGCGCCCGTATCGTCGGCTACTTGCCGTTGCTGCTGCCGATGCTTGCGTGCGGTGTCGTCATCCTGACCGCCGTGTTCGCCGACCAGACGCTAGCTACAGTTCGGGAAATGTCGCATGTGCACAGCGAAATTGGACCGAAGGTGGCATGGTTCCTCGAGTACTTGCGTTATCAGTACCTCCTGCAAATCACCGTCGACGGGTCGCTCTCCCGCAGGTTCGGTGTCTTCATGCTCGTTCTCGGGCTCGCCGTCTGCATGGTGACGATGCTGCGGCGCGGCGGCCGGATCCCCGGCGTAGCCGTTGGGCCATCACACAGGATCATCGGCATCACGGCCAGCGCATTCGCGCTCATGATGTTCACGCCCACCAAGTGGACCCACCATTTCGGAATCTATGCCGGCGTTGCCGGAGCAGTCGCCATCCTCACCGCCTGCGCGGTTTCACCACGGGTCATGCGGCCACGGCGCAACCGTGCTCTCTTCGCGGCGGCCGTCTTCTTCGCGCTCACAATGTGCTTGGTCAGCACCAACGGCTACTGGTACGTGTCCAGCTGGGGTATCCCCTGGTGGGACAAGCCGCCGACGCTCGGCGGACTTGGGCTGTCCACGATCGCCCTCGGACTGACCGTTCTCGCCCTCGCGGCCGCGGCCTGGTTCCACGTCTGGCCCGACGATCCACGTCAATCGCGGCCAGTCCGCGACCGGATCGCCGGCCTACCGGTGCTCACGATCACCGCCACCGCAATGGTGCTCTTCGAAGTCCTATCATTCGCCAAAGCCGCCACACAGTACCCGAGCTACTCGATCGCAAAGTCGAACGTTCGTGCGGCGATCGCAGGCGGCTGCGGCCTCGCAGACGACGTGCTCGTCGAGAACGACCCGAACGGCTCCATCCTCAAACCCGTAGCAACCAACGACGCCGCAGCGGCACTCGCCGGCACCGACTCTTCTGGGTTCACGCCCAACGGCGTCGCAGCCGATCTCAGCTCAGACGAAACCGAGTCAACGACTGGCACGGCAAATTCGGTCTCGACCGACACCGCCGATCGCAACACCACACAAAGCTCCGCCGGAACCGGCGGCGGCGCCGGAACAACCGGCACCAACGGCAGCAGCGTCGCGCTCCCATACGGCTTCAACCCCGCAACGACCCCGGTGCTCGGCAGCTTTCGAATCGGCGAACAAGCTCCCGCTCATCTCACAACTGGGTGGTATCGCCTCCCCGCCACCGGCCCGACGGGAACACGCGGCGACATCATCGCCATCGCCGCCGCCGGACGCGTACGGTCCGTCGACAAAGACGGAATCGTCACCTACGGCCAAGACGTGGAGGTCGAATACGGGACGACTGATCCCGATGGCGCCGTATCCCCACTCGGGCGCACCGTCCCCATAGATATCGGACCGCAGCCGTCCTGGCGCAATCTGCGAGTCCCCCTCGACCAACTCCCCGCCCAAGCGGACGCGATCCGAATCCTGGTGAGCGACAAAGACCTTGGTTCCGATCAATGGGTGGCGGTCACGCCGCCCAGAGTGCCACGTACCCAGACCCTCAACACACTACTCGGAACCGACACACCCGTGCTGCTCGACTGGGCCGTAGGACTCAACTTCCCCTGCCAGAACCTCATTGCGCACCGTGTCGGCGTAGCCCAAATTCCCACCTACCGGATCCTGCCCGACCGCATTGGCGCAATCACCACCAATATGTGGCAAGCTCACGACGGAGGTGGCCCGCTCGGATGGACACAGCTGCTGCTCAGTGCTCGCACAATTCCGTCCTATCTCAACCATGACTGGCATCGCGACTGGGGCGAGATTGAGCAGTACACACCAATCGATCCAGCCGCCGCCCAAGGAGACGTCGCCATTCGTGAGACTGAACGCTGGGGATGGTGGAACCCCGGCCGAATCATCACCCACTACTGACCCGTCGCGGTCACCGCGCCCGCGGACCGGTAGCCCTCAAGTCCGTTCTCATCTCCTGACCGATAGCCGCACCAGAGTCACGTTTGGGGGCCGAACCGAATCCTCCGCGCAGATAACCGCATTCCAGTTCGATATCGGCGTCGCCCGTGAAGCGAGCCGGCAAGATCGAGGCCCACCCCCGAGCGGTGATTGTTCGCCGCTTGCCATAGCGACCGGTGCCGGGTTCGCTGTCACGGCTGACCGACGTCGACGCAGAAACGCCGGGACTCGGCTACTTTCGGAAAAGCGAGGGAGGTCTTCGGCGATGAGATTCAGGAAGGGTGTTGCGCGCGCTGACGATCGCACGCACACGGCCCCAGCGTGGTGGGAGTACGCCCGTGTCACCGCGCATCGGCCTCGTGCGGGCCTGCCGTTGCAGACCTGCGACGCGCGGGGGCCAGTCATGGACCGCGACGAGACGCCCTATCTCTGCGGCGACGGCTGGATCGCGCACTATCGGCGCGGTTCGCCGTCTACGACCCGCCGCCGTTCATCGCCGTCGGCACGCCGGGGTTCGTGCTGAGTTGGATGGCCGGCGCCGCGGTCGGCAACTCACGCGCGCCGGGCTGCGCGACGATCCGACGAACTGCGTTGGCGCGGTCACCAGCCGACGCCACTGATCGCCACCAACAAAGCGATCCGCTGCATCGACCCCCTATCGGTTGGGAGCCCTACTACTGCATACTGTCCGAGTCCATGTCGATTTGCAAGACTGGTCACTGGTGCTCGGCTTCGGCGGCGTGTCGGACCCGCTGCGGATCTCCGGATTCCCTGCACCGACGATCCGCCTGCTGGTCGCGCACCACCTCGGCATGGACTGGCCCGGCGATCCGCGCTTCTCCCCCTCGCCGAAACTGTCCTCGATCCGCAGCCCGAATCGCAATAGCCTTGCACGACCTCGGCCACCAAATGAGTCTCGCGCGTAGAGCATCGCCGGTCGAAACGATGCTCGACGCTCACCAGCGCTGCGCGGTGCCCCAGGTGACGAAGATCGCGGTCGTGGGTGCGCCGGCAGTGGAAAGTCGATTCTGGCGAGGGCTTTGGGCAAGCAGTTGAACCATCCGGTCATTGATCTCGACAGCGTCTTGTACGACGTGGATTGGAATCCGCTCCCCCATGACGAGTTCGCCGCCGCCCCACGCCGACTCGTCGGCGACGCTGACTGGATCCTCGACGGCAACTATCTATGCACGATGCCCACACGGCTCGCCGAGGCGTACATGGTCGTCGTGATGGACGCGTCGACCACCGCCGCGTTACGGGGCGTCGCGCAGCGGTGGTGGACGCACCGAGCAGGGCAGCATCGCGACGGTGTCTTCGCGCGGGTCACGCCCGACTTTCTCCGCCATTTCGTTTCGTACCGGCAACGCATGCGCCCTCGTCCTGGCGGCCGTCGCCGAGCACGCTCGCCACGCCGACGTGCGTGTGCTGCGTGATCGCCGGGCTCTGCGGCGCATGCTCGATGCATGCGACAAGCCCAGCCGGGACGGGCCGACCTGACCACTCCGATTCAATGTCGCGACCCGTTCTCACGCCGGGTCGCAGACAACACGCAACATCGGAGGGAACCGTCTTGGCACCTGCGGCGAGATCGTCAGACGGTACGGTGCACGACGTGATCCGAAGGGGGTAGCCGATCGATCAATGTTGACGGAACGCGCACCGCCATGCGCCGATTGCTGCTCCGCGCCATCGGACGGACCAGTCACGACGGTGCCTCGGCGACGATCCGAATCGGCGGCGCGGCACCGCAACAGGCCGCTGCGGAGCAACAGTCCCGAGCACCCGATCTGGCGGTGCTGATCGACGCCGACAATGTGCCACCGGACAAGATCGGTGCGGTACTGGATGCGGTCACCGGGCTCGGCACCGCGCACATCAGACGCGCGTACGGCGACTGGAGTCGCCCGCACCTGGCGGGGTGGAAGCATGCGCTGCTATATCTGCCTAAATCACATGGGCGCATCGCACCCGACGCCGTCTTGCGCGTCCCCCAAGACCGACGGCGCGTAACGACGCTCGCTGCGTCTTCCGCCGCTTAGTGGTTACCTGTCCGCGAGCGCCGAGCGAACCCCCACCATTAGTCCATTCTGGGCCAACAGTCTCCGCGCGGGCGACGGGCCGCTACGCAATCGCCAATAAGTCGTCGGGGTTCCAGACATTCTTCGCGATCGCACGGTAGAGCTCGCCCCGTTCGACGACGTCTGTAGCTGTGAACTCGTCGTAGGGTTTGAATGGGAGGCCGGTGGACTTGATGAACGCGATGAAGCCTGGATTCTTCTCGTAACTAAGCGGGTTGAGACTGGCGGCGAGTAGGTTCTGCCTGTAGTAGTGCGGAAGCTTCTCCTCGTACGGGTCATCGTTGTAGCTCGCGTTGAACTGCTTCGGCAGGAGAAGAAGATCGCCGACGCGGTTGCGGTGCCGCGCGAAGTCGCTCTCGTGGTCGAACTCGTCGGAGTGACGCTCAGGATGGTTGGCCCAGATATGCTCGACCTCGTATTTCACCTTCGCGCCGTTGGTCAGTTCGACGTAGTTCGAAGCCTGTCCCGACCCGATGGTGATGTAGTCCGTCATTCGGGCGAGGATCTTGTGTAGCTGGCTCCGGTTTTGCTGGTGGACGTAGAGATCGTCGTTGCTGTCAAAGGTCTCATTGACGCCCATCAAGTAGGTGTGAAGCGCCGTCGCTAACTCCTTCACCTCGAGGCCGCGGATGTCGCGCATGACTGTGAACATCGCGTATTGCATCGTTGAGTAGTCGGTGGCACGAAAGTTCCATATGCGCCACGCAAGCAGGATGTCGGCGAAGCGGGCGACGAGTTCAAGTTTGCGGTCGATCGTCGCCGAATCGTCGCCCACGTTCAGCGGCGCGAGCAAGAGCTGGTCCTGCAACGTGAACCGGTGGTCGGCGTTATACCGGATGAACCTCAGCCGACTCGTTGCGTCCAATGCGCCTCGGCTTGCGTCGATGATCCGTTCGTATTGACGGCTGAAGAAGTCGAAGTCGACGGCGATGAAGTCGTAATAGGCCTGTCGACTAGAGAGACCGATCCGCTCATGATCGCCGCGGAGCCAGCGGTGGAATTCGGTGCCGATGCGGTCCCAGTCCTCAGGCCGTGCGTCCTTCTTGCGTTCGCGGATCTTCGTCGAGTACTGGCTGCGGAGCCACGTCTTCAAGAAGTCCGAGCTCGCGTCCTCGGCCTTGTCGTCCAGCGCACGGAGGCGCTTGCGCCAAACGTCGTTCGCTTTGGTCCGCGGCGTACCGTCCTCGATGTTGGCAAGCAGGTACCCCTTAAGCATGTCGGCGGGGGTCAGCCTCAGGCCCCGATCGTTCATCGTCTCGAAGATCGCATACGCGTCGTCGTCGGCGTAGGCGGTGATCTGTACGAGCTGGACTCGGTCCTTGAGCCAGTCGATGAAGTAAGGAAGAGCATGTCCGCGAAGTTCGACCGGAAACAACACGTCGAGTTCCTCGTAGCGGTCGACCAGGGTGCGCACGGACTCCGAGTCATCCGGTCGCGGGTTATGCGCTCCGTCGTCGAACAGCGCCTTCATGCACTCGACGCGATCGGGGACGTCGAGGTTGAAAGACCGCTCGCCGAACTTCTCGGAGAAGATGAGCGAGTCGATGTCCACCTCGTCCACCCGCCCCTGTTGAAGCCGCCGCAGAAATGTCAGAAGGAGCGTGATGCTGGTCATACGCTGCTGACCGTCGACGATGT
The DNA here is from genome assembly GCA_936936565.1 of uncultured Nocardiaceae bacterium. Taxonomy (GTDB): domain Bacteria; phylum Actinomycetota; class Actinomycetes; order Mycobacteriales; family Mycobacteriaceae; genus CAKZIX01. The sequence continues at coordinate 27,143 of CAKZIX010000185.1, forward strand.
ACGGCTCGCTTCCCTTCTGGGAGACGATGATCGAGCCAAGGTAATACCCCGGGTATCTCGCGACGTCCTTGCGCGCATGTGCAAGCTCGTAGACGTCGAGAAACTTGGTGGTGAGATCGGCGACCAGTTCGCCGAGTTGCTTGGACTCCCACTTGTACTCGCGCTGGTAGTAATCGATCGCGTACTTCTGATTCGACAGAATGCCGGCGACCGTCTTGGCCACGCCCTCGATACTCCGTTCGACCTCGGGCAACCCCCACCTCCTGCGTTCTCTGGCCCGGCCCTATGTCAGCGTGCCGACGGGAGCCTTACCTGCACGCGCATCCCGTACGCGCACAGCGCTTGGCAAGCATATGACGGACCCACGCCAACGATCGGGGGCGGAGTGGTTCAACACGAGCACAACCAGGGCCGAACCCTCGCGCCCGTCGGAAGCCTCCCCGCCGCGGTGTCGCCGACGCCTCAACGCGGCTCTGCCCGAGACCCGCCGACAGCGAGGTTCGGAAGTAATTCCGTGGAATAAGCGTGACACAGGCCCGAAAACGGCCCAGGCCAGGAGTTCCGGAGAACGTCCTGACCTGGGCCTTTGGTAGCGGGGACAGGATTCGAACCTGCGACCTCTGGGTTATGAGCCCAGCGAGCTACCGAGCTGCTCCACCCCGCGCTGTGGGTGACCGCAAAGTTACCTGGCGGCACCACACACAGGCAAATCGCCTGCCAACCACGGCTCAAACGTGACGCGCACCACATCGTTACAGTGAGACGGGCCACATAAACGTCGAATAACACTCACCGAATTTCACGTACCGAAAACGCCGCTCACCTGCGCAATCACATTGTTATCAAATGCCGGATTGCGGGTAGTTAGCCGGTTGAACAATAGGTGCAATTTCGATATCCCGCCGTTACGTTCTTTCCCGGCCCGGAAAACCTAGTCGATGGGCCCAACCCGATCCGCCGCAGTCGAACACCTTGCCCCGCGGACCGGGATCCCCGAACAACATCCAGGGGGCAAGGACACGGCAGTCATCGCGTGCGTGCGGGCCGAACAGGTCCCCCAGCTTTGCCGTGCCGACAGCGCGGAGAGGACTTACATCTCATGACGAAGAGCACCCGTACGTTCGGTTTTGCCCTCATCGCCGGCGCACTCGTTGCGGCTCCGTTCGGTCTCGGCACCGGCACCGCCACCGCCGCCAGCGGCAACTGGGACGCGGTCGCCCAGTGCGAGAGCGGCGGCAACTGGGCCATCAACACCGGCAACGGCTACTACGGTGGCCTGCAGTTCTCGCACAGCACCTGGCAGGCCTACGGCGGCACGGGCTACGCCCACAACGCCAGCAAGGCCGAGCAGATCCGCATCGCGGAGAAGGTGCTCGCCGGCCAGGGCCGCGGCGCGTGGCCGACCTGCGGCGCGTACCTCTGATCCCGGTACCGCACGCAACACCGTGAAACGGCGAAAGGCGCCGGCTCCCCTTCGGGAGCCGGCGCCTTTCTCGTCCGGTGCCTAACCGCCGGTGCGCTTGTAGGCGTCGAGCGCTTCCTTGATCTTCTTCAGCGCCTCACCGATCTGGGCGAGATCACCGCTGCGCTGCGCCGTCTCGTACTGCGCATACGCGGCATCCAACTGCTGGATGGCCGCATCCCGGCCCGCTGGCGGGGTCGCACCCGGCGGCGGTGGCGTTCCGCCCGGCGTTGGGGTGCCGCCGGGCGGCGGCGGCGTGGTTGCCGCGCTGCCGCTGCCCTGGAAGATCTTGTTGAGTGCGTCCCGCAGCGTCAGGCCGTACCCGACGCGCACCCGATTGTCCTCGCCCCACGTGGAGACCAGGATCCGCGACAGCTGCGGGAACGACGTCGTCGTCTGCCCGCTGCGCTCGGTGTACACCGGCTCGACGTACAAGATGCCGCCCTCACCGATCGGCAGCGTGAGCAGGTTCGCGTACTGCACGCGGTTCGAGCCCGCGAGCACGGTACGGATCTGCGGCCACTCGCCCGTCGTCGTCATCGACGTCTGCGCCTGCTGCGGACCCTGCGACTGCGTGTCGGTGGGCAACTTCAGCACCCGGAACTTGCCGTAACTGCCCGGATCGGAACTGACCGAGATGTAAGCCGACAGGAACTCGCGGTTGCCGAAGCCGATCATCGGGCTGGTGATGTGGAACGTCGGCTTGCCGGTGTCCTTGTCGCCGAGCAACACGTAGTACGGCGGCTGGTTGGCCGACGTGCCGCCTTCCACGGTCGGATCGCTGGGCACCGACCAGAACGCGTTGGTGGTGAAGAACTCGCGCGGATCGTCGACGTGGTACTTGGCGAGCATCTCGCGCTGCACCTTGAACAGATCTTCGGGGTAGCGGAAGTGCGCCCGCAGGTCGTCGCTGATCTCTTCCTCCGGCTGCACCGCATCCGGGAAGACGCCCATCCACGCCTTGAGCACCGGGTCCTTCTTGTCGACCTGGTACAGCGTGACGGTGCCGTCGTAGGCGTCGACGGTCGCCTTCACCGAGTTGCGGATGTAGGAGACCTCCTTCTTCGCCTGCGTCCGGGTATCGGCGCCGGTGGTCTCCCGCGCGTCGCTGGTCGCGTCGTCGAGCGACATGCGCTGCGCGTACGGATAGTGGTCGAGCGTGGTGTAACCGTCGACGATCCACTTGATCCGGCCGTCGACGACGGCGGGATACACCTTCGAGTCGGTCGTCAGCCAGGGGGCCGCCTTCTCGACGCGCTCGCGCGGATCGCGGTTGAAGAGGATCTTCGAATCCGGGCCGATCTCCGACGAGAGCAGGATGTTGCGTTCGCCGTACTTGACCGAGAAGGCGAGCCGGTTGAACCAGTTGCCGATCGGGACGCCGCCCGCGCCGTCGTACGTGGTCGCGACGTCGTCCTCGTCGTACTCGACCGGCGGCTTGCCGTTCGCGCCGACGATCGCGTAGTCGGGCTGTGCCTGTGCGATCACCTCGCCGTAGTAGATGCGCGGCTGGTCGACCTTGATGACCTGCCGGTCCTTCGGCGTGAAGCTGTCGCTCACCGTGTAGATCGGGTAGCCACTGTTGGTGTTTGCGCTCGAATCGGACGCGTCACGCACCGCGGCGTTGACCCGGTTGGCAGGCGCGGCGATGAAACCGTTGCCGTGGGTGTAGACCGTGTGGCGGTTGATCCAGTCGCGCTGGTTGTCGATCAGCCGCTCGGGGTTCAGCTCGCGGGCGGCGACGACGAAGTCGAGCATCTTCCCGTCGACCTCGTAGCGGTCCATCGCGAGCTGGTCCGGGAAGCCGTAGAAGTTACGCAGCTGTTGCTGCTGGGTGAAGGTAGGGCTCAGCACCTCTGGATCCAGCAGGCGAACGTTAGACAACGTGGCCTCATCGTTGGCGATCTCCTTGCGCTCTTGCTCTGGCTTCTCGCCAGTCTGCGCGCCC